>NZ_CP019449.1:3467291-3782500 GCF_001984035.1 Sphingopyxis sp. QXT-31
CACGAAGGGCACGATCGTGTCGGTGCGGAACATCCAGCCGCGCGCGACGCGCAATTGCCCCTCGCCGATCCGATAGCCCCAGCGCTGCATCCGCCGCGCGGGAAAGGTGACGATCATCAGGATCGCGATCAGCCAGGCTAGCGCCGTAATCAGCCCGTACGGTCCCTCGAGATGTCGGATCAGCAGCGCGTCGAACACGCTCGCCGCGATCGCCAGCGGAATCAGGTTCATCGCGGTCGTGACGCGCAGCACATGGGTATAGCGCGGGTCGACGGGGTCCAGCCCCTCGCTCGTGTTGAGCGCATTGGGGTCGAAGGGGTCGGTCGGGTGCGCCGGGGCGTCGGTGTCGGTCATGATCCTCCGTAGTCGGTCAGGGGCTTAGGGGACAACCACATTGAAACGCGGGTCCGCGGGCGGGTGCAGCGCGAACCAGCTCAGGAACGCCATCCGGTCGCCGTCGATCTTTATGGCGCCCGACTGCATCAGCGCCGGGAATTGCGCCTGCCCCAGCATCACATCGTCGAGTATCTTGCGGTCGATGGTGATCGTCGCGGCTGGCGCGGGGTCGGTAAAGCCGTAGCGCGGGAATTCGACCCCGCCGCCGACCACCACCGCAACGCTCTCCTTGCTGTCGGGCAAAACGAACTGGAAAGTTCCCTTGAGGCTGCTGCCCTTCGCGGCGTCGAACCGCGTCGCGAGCGCATCGAAGAAGACCGCGGTCGGGATCGCGCTGACGAAGCTGCGGCTCTGCCCGTTGCCCGACACGCTTTCGACCGCGTTGCCGCGCAGGCTGGCCGCTGCCGCCAAATAATAGTTGCGCCACGCCCCCGACTCGGCCTGGTAACCGAGCTGGTCATAGGCCGAGGCGAGCGCCGCGCGCGCCTCCTTGTTCTCGGGCTCGGCGAACACCAGCTTGTTCAGCAGCTCGGCCGCCCAGCGATAGTCGCCCGCCGCGATCGCCTTCTTTCCCGCCGCCAGCAATTTGTCGGCGCCGCCCGCCAGTTCGACATATTTGGGCGCCGACTGCTCGGGCGGAATCGGATTGAAGTTCGCCGGATTGCCGTCCCACCAGCCGAAATAGCGCTGATAGACCGCCTTCAGGTCGTGGTTCAGCGTGCCATAATAGCCGCGCGTCGCGAAATCGCGCGCCTGCACCGGCGCCTCGGCGGTCGCGTCGGCGAGCTCGTGCAAGGTCGCGCCGCGATTGGCGAGAAACAGCGTGCGGTCGTGGACATAGCGATAGGCGTCGCGCTGGTTCGCGAGCAATTCGCTCACCTCGCCCGCCCCCCAGGTCGGCCAATGGTGCGACGCCATCGCCACCTCGGCCTTGCCGCCCCATTTCACGAGCGTCGCGTCGATCACCTTCGACCAGTGCAAAGCATCGCGCACCTGCGCCCCGCGCAAGGTCAGCACATTGTGCAGCGTGTGCGTCACCACCTCGGTCGTGTGCAGCGCCTTATAGGCGGGGATATAGAAGACGAACTCCGACGGCGCCTCGGTCCCGCCGGCGTCGAGGAAGTCGAAGGCCAGCCCGTCGATCGTCAGCGTGCCGCCCTTTTCGCCGACGGTCTCGGTCGGCTCCATATAGCCGATGGTCCCCGACGACAGCTTGGGCCCCAGCCCCGTGTCGACCTGCCCCGCGGGTCCGGGCGCGAGGATTGATCCGAACATGTACAAGGCGCGCCGCCCCATCGCGGTCCCCGCGAGGACATTCTCGGCGGTCGCTTCCTCCGAAAAGCCGTGCGGCGCGATGATCCGGATCTTCTCCTTCGCCACCTGTTCGGGGGTGACGATCCCGCCGACCCCGCCGAAATGGTCGCTGTGGCTGTGGCTGAAGATCACCGCCTTGATCGGCTTCCTGCCCTCCTTGACCTCGACCGTGTCGGCGAACAGCTTCCACCCCGCCGCCGCGGCCTCCTCGGACAGCAGGGGATCGACGACGATCCAGCCCGACTTGCCGCGGATGATCGTCATCACCGAGATGTCGTAGCCGCGCAGCTGCCAGATCTTGCCCGGCACCACCTCGAACAACCCATGCACCGCATCGAGCCGCGCCTGCCGCCACAGCGACGGGTTCACCGTGTCGGGCGCTTCGGCCGCGTTCAGGAACTCGTAGGGCCGCCGGTCCCACACCGTCTTGCCGTCCTTGGTCAGGATCACCCCGCCGGGGATTTCGCCGAGCTTGCCGCGCGTCGCATTCGCCATGTCGCGCGGGTCATCGAGCGGCAGGCGCTTCGCCAATTCGGCCTGCGCGGTGCGCGTCGCCTCGCTCGCGGCGTCCTGCGCGATGGCGGCGAACGGCAGGCAGCTGGCAAGCAGCACGGTGGTCAGTCGGCGCATGAACTATCTCCCCCTCTTCGGGAGCCAGCTTGCGCGCCGCGCCGCGGCTTGGCAAGCATCGCCGCATGACCGCCGCGCCGCACCTCCTGATCGTCTGGCACAGCCGCACCGGCGGCAGCGAAGCCCTCGCGCGCGCCGCCGCGGAGGGCGCTGCGACCGCGCGCCTGCTCGCGGCGGACGATGTGACGCCGGACGATCTGATCGCGGCGAGCGGCTATCTCTTTATCGGCCCCGAAAATCTCGCCGCGCTGTCGGGCGCGATGAAGGAGATGTTCGATCGTTGTTATTATCCCTGCCTGGGGAAACTCGAAGGCCGCCCCTATGCGACGATCGTCTGCGCGGGCTCGGACGGCGAGGGCGCGCAGCGCCAGCTCGACCGCATCGCCACCGGCTGGCGGCTGAAACGCGTCGCCGACGCCGTCATCGTGAACACCGCGGCGCAGACCCCCGAGGCAATCCTCGCGCCCAAGACGATCCCCGCCGCCCGCCTCGCCGAAGCCCGCGACCTCGGCGCCGCGCTGGCGGAGGGCATTGCGGCGGGGATATTTTGAGCGCGGTGTTTAGCGCAATGACTAGTGCGCTTTCGATCCGCCGCGCGGCATAAGAATCGGCGCGGCGACCCTCGATCCGACGGGCGCGAAGGAGGAGAGGCGGATGGCTTTTTCAGGTCCCCTGGAGGATCGTCTCGCGCTGCGCGATTTGCTCGATTCCTATGCGGACGCAGTGTGTCGCAACGATGGCGCCGATTGGGCTGCGACCTGGGTCGAAGCCTGCCGCTGGGACCTTGCGGGTTTTGGGGAGTTAGTCGGCAAGTCGGCGGTGGTGGAGACCTGGACCGCGGCGATGCGCGGCTTTCCGGGGCTCGTGTTTCAGGCGTGGCCCGGCGCGATGACGGTCGCCGGCGATACGGCGACGATGCGGTCCTACACCTGCGAAACCTATTGGCGCGACGGGGAGATGCGCCGCGATTTCGGGGAATATGCGGACCAGTGCGCGAAAATCGACGGGCGCTGGTATTTCGTCAGCAGACAATTTCGTTCGTCGCGGCGATCGGAGAGCGATACATGAAGATCATCGTCGAAGCCAAGGTCGATCTGGACCCGGCCCGCCGCGCCGAGGCGCTCGCGGGCGCGCAAGGCTGGATCGAAGGGGCGCAGGCGCAGCCCGGATGCCTCGGCTATTTCTGGACCGCCGATCCGCACAACCCCGCGCGAGTGCATGTCTTTGAGGAGTGGGAAAGCGCCGGCGCCTTGGCCAGTCACCTGGCCGGCCCGCAATATCGCGGCATGCTCGCGCATGTTTCCGCGTTCGGCCTGACGCACGCCGTCAGCCGGAAGTTTGCGGTCGCGCAGGAGGGACCAGTCTATAATTCAGGCGGCGTGGCGTCGGCCGCGTTCGAATGAAGCCGCCAGGATTCGCCCGGGTGGACAGGAGGGGGCTTGCGTGGCGGCGTTGCTCCGCCGGCGCGACCGACATGTGACCGGGCCTGAAGCCCGAACTACCCCAGCCGGTGCTCGCCCTTCACCCAGCGCACCGTTCCCGACGACGCGCGCATCACCACCGTTTCGGTGGTCATCACCCCGTCGCGGCGGTGCTTGACGCCGCGCAGCAGCGAGCCGTCGGTCACCCCCGTCGCGGCAAAGATCACATCGCCCTTGGCGAGGTCTTCGAGGTCATAGACGCGGTCGAGGTCCTCGACGCCCCATTTCGCCGCGCGCTTGCGCTCGTCGTCGTTGCGGAACAGCAGGCGGCCCTTGAACTGCCCGCCGACGCAGCGCAGCGCCGCCGCCGCGAGCACGCCCTCGGGGGCGCCGCCCGACCCCATATAGATGTCGATATTGGTCTCGGGGTTGGTGGTCGCAATCACCCCGGCGACGTCGCCGTCGGGGATCAGCGCGACGCCGCAGCCCAGCGCGCGCAGCTCGGCGATCATCGCCTCGTGGCGCGGGCGGTCGAGCACGCACACCATGACGCCGTCGGGGCCGCAGCCCTTCTCGCGCGCCACCGCCTCGACATTCTCGCGGATGCTGTTGCCGAAATTGACGATGTTCGGCGAATAGCCGGGGCCGACCGCGAGCTTGTCCATATAGACGTCGGGGGCGTTGAGCAGGCAGCCTTCCTCGGCGATCGCCAGCACCGCCAGCGCATTGGGGCCGGCCTTGGCGGTGATCGTCGTGCCCTCCAGCGGATCGACCGCGATGTCGATCTTGGGCCCCTTGCCCGGCGCATTGCCGACCTTCTCGCCGATGAACAGCATCGGCGCCTCGTCGCGCTCGCCCTCGCCGATGACGATCGTGCCGTCCATATAGAGGTCGTTGAACGCGTCGCGCATCGCCTCGACCGCGGCGGCGTCGGCGGCCTTTTCGTCGCCGCGCCCGATCAGCTTGGCTGCGGCGATCGCCGCGGCTTCGGTGACGCGCACCATTTCGAGCACGAGCACCCGGTCGAGGTTGCTGCCGGTCTTCGTCATGTCGCTCACTCTCCGTCTTTACTTGTTCCGCCCCGTCGGCATGGTGGGCGCCATATGGTCGGTAACGCCGCTTGTCGAGAAACCATCGCGCGATTCGCCGCGGCTTTCGCCGCCGCCTGTGTCGTGATCGTGACGCCCGCCGCGGGGCAGGAAGCCCCGCCCGCGACGCCGCCCACCCCTGTCTACGGGCCGCCCGCGCCCAAGCCGTCCGTCGATGCCGCGACCGCCGCGGCCAAGGCGAAGGAACTCGTCGATCCGATCAAGCGCTGCAAACCCGGCGAGGACGGCGCGATCGAGGTGTGCGGCAGCGACACCGACCGTCACCGCCTGTCGCCCGAACTGCGCGCGATCGCCGGGATTGGCACGTCGACCAAGGACAGCATCCCGCACCAGCCGGTGAGCGCGATGACGCTCGACCGCCTGCCCTATAACTGGATGTCGCTCGGCGGCCGCTTTCCGCCCGGCCCCGAATATAACCATCTCTACGAAATGGCGAAGCGCGCGACCGACCCCGATACCGGCGTGCCGCCGCCGCCCGCCGAGGAAGAGCCCTAGGCAAAAACTTCGGCCGCCGTGGTGCCGGGCTCCGACGCGCGATACAGGCCGGCGGGGATCAGCAGCTGCGCCGCGAAATAGATGCCGAACAACAGCACCCAGCCGATGCTCATCAGCGTCTCGACCAGCCCGCCCGGCGCGTTGGTCGTGATGACATAGAAATGCAGCGCCCCCAGCGCGCCGAACGCGATGCCGAAGGCGACGTTGTAAAGCAGGAAAAATCCGAACAGCCACCATTGCTTGCTCGCGGTGCGTCGCCACGATTCGGCATAGGGCGAAAAGGGCTCGAGCGACCCGCGCGCCGCCATGATCGGCCCGACCAGGCAGAAGCGCGCGAGCAGCCATGTTCCAAACAGCGAAAAGACGAGTTGGCGGATCGCCGCGACGACGGGGTTCATCAGCCATTCGGCGGCGCCCATCGCGAGGACGACGGGCACCACCACTACCAGTCCGACGACGAAATAAAGCAGCACATAGGCGAGCAGATAGGCGAAGCCCGCGACCATCCCGTACATGATCTCCGAAATATAGCCCTCGCGCATCTCGGCCAGCAACGCGTTCCACGCCGCCAGCATCGCCCCCATCACGATCACCGTGACGATGCCCAGCAGGTAGAGCGGCCCGGCGATCGAGCCGCCGACACGATAGGTCCAGGGATCGGCGGCGATCGCCATCAAATTGCGCAGGCTGAAGATCGGCTCGCTCGACAGGAGCAGATACGGCAGCACGACGCCCAGCACGGCATAGGCGAGCAGCGCCTGCCAATGCTCGCCCGCCAACCGGCGCGCCTCGCCCAGCCCGCGCCCGATATCGATGTCCATGAAAACGCCCCCATTGCTCCCCAGGCCATGGGTAACAGGGGAAAGGGCGATTGCAAGCGGCGGACACCTTCCTCCCCCTTGATGGGGGAGGCAGCGAGACTTGGGCGCTTGCGCCCTAGTCGCAGCGGTTGGGGGAGCGGTTTCGGCCTGAAGCGAATAGAGCAAGGACGCACCCTCACCCCCCATCCAACTCCGCCTAGTCGCCTGCGGCGATAAGGCTTCATATCCTTCCCCCATCGAGGGGGAAGGTGCTGTCCGCTACAACGCCAAAATCGGCATATGCATCGGGGCGCCCACGACATGGTCCGACGCCGCCAGCGTGGCCAGCGCCGCGGCGATCGCGCGCGCCGGGCCTTCGTGGGTGACGATCGCGATCACCACGCCGTCCTGGTCGTCGGTGCCGCGCTGGATGAAGCTCTCGATCGACACGCCGGCATCGCGCATCGCCGTCGCGATCTCGGCGAGCACGCCGATGCGGTCCTCGACCACCAGTCGGACATAATGTTTGCCGACCCGCGCGCCGGCATCGGCCTTGGGCGCCTGGTCGAGCGCATCGACGGGCATCGCGAAGGCCGGACCATATTCGTCGCGCGCGATGTCGATGATGTCGGCGACGATCGCCGACGCCGTCGGCCCCGCGCCTGCACCCGCGCCCTCGAAGAACAGCCGGCCGACGAAGTTGCCCTCGGCGACCACCGCGTTGAGCGCGCCGGGAACATAAGCGAGCGGATGGTCCGCGGGGACGAGGCACGGCTGGACATGCTGGTAGAGGGCGCCGCCATTCTTGGCACCGTCGCGCTCGGCCATGCCGATCAGCCGCACGCGGTGGCCCAGCGCCTCGGCCTCGCGGATGTCGGCGGCGATCAGGTCGCGGATGCCGTTCGTCGCCACCGCGTCGATGTCGAGCTTGGTGCCGAAGCACAGCGCCGCCAGGATCGACAATTTATGCGCGGCGTCGATTCCGTCGACGTCGAAACTCGGGTCGGCCTCGGCATATCCCTCGGCTTGCGCCGCGGCGAGCGCGTCGGCGAAGCTCGCGCCGTTCCGCTCCATCTGCGTCAGGATATAATTGCAGGTGCCGTTGAGGATGCCATAGACGCGCGCGATCTCGTTGGCCGACGCGCCCTCGCGGATCGCCTTGATCACCGGGATGCCGCCCGCGACCGCGGCCTCATATTTCAGCGGCGTGTCCTTTTCCTCGGCAAGCCGCGCTAGGTTGAGCCCGTGATGCGCGATCATCGCCTTGTTCGCGGTGACCAGCGCCTTGCCGCTGGAAAGCGCCTGCCGGGCGAGCGTCAGCGCCATGCCGTCGGCACCGCCGATCATCTCGACGACGACATCGACGTCGTCGGCCGCGACCAGCGCACCGAGGTCGTCTTCCCAGCGATAGGGCGACAGGTCGACCCCGCGGTCCTTGTGCCGGTCGCGCGCCGACAGCGCGACGATCTCGACAGCTCGGCCCGCGCGACGTGCGATCAGCTCGCGGTTCGCCTGCAACAGCTTGACCACCCCGCCGCCGACGACGCCGAGCCCCGCGAGCGCGACGCGCAGCGGCGGACGGGGGGCAGCGGGGGCAGGGACAGGCGACATTCGGGCACTCCTAATATGAGGCCTGCGCCCTATCGGCTTTTTGCAACGAAACAAGAGCCACGCGCCTTTGCCTGGTCCTAGTTCCGCTTTACCCCACCGGCGGCTTGCGCGTGCGCGTGCAGTCACCGAGTGCGCCGAGCACGATCGCATAGTCCGACGCCGCCTTGCGCTGCTCGGCAGGGCCGCTACCCTTGAGCCTGCTCATCGGCAACTGGCGCGGCAGGCCGCAGGCGAGGCGGTACCAGGCGAGCGTATCGCGCGCGGGCACCGCCGCCGACCCATCGACGATCTCGCCGAACGCCGCGGCCCAGCGGCGCGACCCGTCGGGGCTCGTCAGGATCGTCAGCGACATCGGCTCGCCCGTCGCGGTGTTGAAAAACAGCTGCGTCTCGCCCTCGCCGGGCAGCGAGCCGGGGACGTGGAATCCATTGTCGACCCCGGTGATCGCGGGCGGCGCGCCGGGCTTGACCAGCTCGGTCAGGATCGCGCGCAGCCGCGCCTCGGTCGCGGGATCCCACGGCAGCTGCGCGTCGGGTGCGACGAGCCGCACGCTGCCGGTGCTGCTGCTTCCCGCGGTCGCCCCCGCGACGGGGCGCGCGAAGAGCAGCAGCGGCTGCTTCTTCTTGAGCTTGACCGGCTTGCCGTTCGCCGCATTGGGCAGGTCGACCAGATAGGCGATGCGCGCCGCGAGCGGCCCGTTGCCGCGAATCAGGCTGATCACGTCGGCCTCGACATAGAATCGGCTGTGCCCCGCGGCGACGCCGGGCGCGCGTTCGGGTTTGAGCACGGTGGCCGAGGCGACGCGCGCGTGGATCGCCATCGGCGCGGCGGTGGCCAGGTCGGCGACGTCGGCATAGCTGTAGGGGCTGGCGGGTGCCGCTGCCATCGGCGCCTGCATCGCCGAAACGGCGGGGATTCCAGCACTTAAGCCGACCAGCGCGGCAAGGGTCACGGGGAGGAGGATACGCATGGCTGGTCCTTTTTCTTTTGTCTCTGACACCGGTTGCATCGGCGGCGTGCCATCATGGCGCGCCCCACATTAACCGCTGATAAAGGGTTTGCGAACTCGCCGCCACCGCGATAGGACGTGCGACGAAGCGGCCGGTAAGAACAGAACAGCCGGTCGCTAGCCCGCCGGGTCTGCGGAACGCATCGGAAAACATCCGGGCATTTGGCAACTTCCCCCCGACGGTATGGATTGGTGTCAGGATGATCTAGCAAGGAGCGTCGTCCCTGAATGGCTTATGGTGATAATGTCGACCCTAAAAACAGGGTAGTGGCAATCGTCTTGGTCGGTCTGTTCACCGCTGTTCTGGGCTATGGCCTGGTCAACGGCTTGAACATCAGCATCGTCAAGAAGATTGCCGAGAAATTGGACGTGGTGGACGTCGAAGAGCCGCCGCCGCCCGAGGAGCCGCCGCCGCCGCCGCCGCCGGACAATGTTCTGCCGCCGCCGCCGCCGGTCGTGACTCCCCCGTCGCCGATTCCGCCGCCGGTGAGCACGAACACCGTGCAGTCGGTGCCGACTCCGCCGCGGCTTCCGCCGCCGCCGGTCTACACGCCGCCCGCTCCGCCGGCGCCGCCGCCGGCTCCGGATCTCAGCGCCGCCGGTACGCCGCGCGGCAACCCCGGCCGCTGGGCGACCAACGACGACTATCCGGCGCGTGCCATGCGCGAAGAGCGCGAGGGGACGACCGGATTCCGCGTCACCTACAGCGCCGATGGCCGGATCACGTCGTGCGACGTGACCGCTTCGAGCGGCCATGCCGACCTCGATGCCGAGACCTGCAAGCTCATCACGCGCCGCGGCCGGTTCAATCCGGGCAAGGACCGTGCGGGCAACCCGACGGGTGGCACCTACAGCAATCGTATCCGGTGGCAGATTCCGCGCTGATCGGCGCCGGTATCCGCCTCCATATCCACGTTTCTCGATTTTCGGACTTTGAGAGGGAATATCCTATATGTTTAATCTGATCGCAAATGCAGCTGCTGCCGCTCCCGCGGCGGCCCACGAAGCCGGCCTCAGCCTGATGCCCGCCTCGATGTGCGTGAAGGAAGAGGGTCAGAGCCCCTATGGTCTCGTTCCCGCGCTCTGCGAAGGCGGCGTCGTCTCGCAGCTGACCTTCCTCATCCTGCTGATCATGTTCGTCGGCACGCTCTACATCCTGTTCACCAAGCTGTTCGAACAGAATAAGGTGATGAACCAGGGCAAGGCCGTCGACGCCAATTTCTGGCGCGCGCCGACGCTGGCCGAAGGGGCTGCCAAGCTCGAAAAGAACAGCGCCTATCGCCAGGTCGTCGAAGACGGTCTGCGCGCCAACGAAGAGCATAACAAGCTGACCGACCCCGTTGAAGCGCATGACTGGATGCACGGCACGCTCGAGCGTTCGCAGAACCACATCAACTCGAAGCTCAACGGCGGCCTCGCCTTCCTCGCGACCGTGGGTTCGACCGCGCCGTTCGTCGGCCTGTTCGGTACCGTTATCGGTATTCTCCGCGCGCTGGTGAAGATCGGTGCGTCGGGCCAGGCCTCGATCGACACCGTCGCCGGTCCGGTCGGTGAAGCGCTCATCATGACCGCCATCGGTCTGATCGTCGCGGTTCCCGCGGTGCTCGCGTTCAACTGGCTGCAGAGCCGCAACAAGGCGATCGCCCGCCGTCTGTCGACCTTCTCGAACGACGTTCTGGGTTCGATCATGTCGGGTGGCCAGGTGAAGCCGGTCGTCCCCGCCGGCAAGGCTGCGGCCCCGGCTGCCGCGCCCAAGAAGTAAGATCGGCCATCCGGCGCCCGTCGCCGCCGCCTCCGCGCGGCGCTTCGGGGGCCGGATCGTCCCATGAAACAATTTGTGACAGGATGCTGATCCTATGTCGATGAGTGTAGGCGAAAGCGGTGGCGAAGACGCCCCGATGTCCGAAATCAACACGACGCCGCTCGTGGACATCATGCTTGTGTTGCTCATCATCTTCCTCATCACGGTTCCCGTGGTGTTGGAGACGGTGAACCTCAAGCTGCCCGATGTGGCGTTCGAAGTGACGACGACGAAGCCCGAAAACGTGTTGCTCTCGGTCCGCTCGGCGGACACCGACGGCGACGGCGAGCCCAATCCTGAAAGCACCGCCTGCGAAGTCTATTGGGGCCAGACCCCAGTCGATTCGAAGGTGCTGCTGGAACGTGGGCAAAAGAAGCTCGAAGATCTGATCGCCGACATCGGCGGGGTCGAGAACATCACCGAGGAAAATTTCCCCGAAGTGCACATCCGCGGCGACGTCAACACGCCGTACCAGTGCATCGGCGGGGTGATCTACACGATGCAGTTCGCCGGCTTCCAGAAGATCGGGTTCATTTCCGAACCGGCGCCCGGCTCGGGCACGATGGGCCGCCTCTAAGGCGCTCCGGCTAGTTATAAAGGAATAATCCTATGTCCATGGCCGTTGGCGATCGGGACGAAAATGAACCGATGATGGATATGAACACGACGCCGCTGATCGACGTCATGCTCGTGCTCCTCATCATGTTCATCATCACCATCCCGGTCCAGACCCACGCGGTGAAGATCGACCTGCCGGTGCCGACCGATGCCGAAAGCAATGTCGATCCGGAAAAGAACAAGGTGATGATCGACCCCGCGGGGACGATCACCTGGAACGGCACGCCGGTCGACCTGGCGCAGCTCGAAAATTACCTGCTCCAGACCAAGGCGCTGCCGGTCGAACCCGAACTTCAGGTTCAGCCCGACCCCTATGCGCGTTACATCGTGGTCGACCGCGTGATGGCGGTGATCAAGCGCAGCGGCGTCGGCAAGCTCGGCTTTGTCGGCAACGAACAATATGCGCGCGTCTTCTGATCGCTGATCGGACCGCGTGAAAAGGTAGGGGCCGCGAAGCAATTCGCGGCCCTTTTCCTTTGGCGGGTGGCGGGGTCGATGGCGGGTTTCGGGCGGTAGCGGACATTCCCCGCCCCTGCTCTGAAGAGGAGGGGTTTGAGGTGTCAAATCCACCCCAAAAGCGCCGCCGTCTTCAAAAAAGGCTTTTCCACATTATCCGGCTGTGCAAGCGCCGATTCCGGCTCGTCACTCGATCGACAGAAGCGGTCGCCTAGGTTCTGATGCGGGGCGCACAGGGCTGAACTTTCCTGAACTTTGGACAGAGCAAGCGTTCGCTCCCCACCCTAACACCGCCATCGCGGCCGCGCCCCCACATGACCGCTTTTCCTTTCGCGCCATTCCCCCTAAAGACGCGCCGCCTCCAGCAATAAAGGGTGAGCCATGAAAATCGCCATGATCGGAACGGGCTATGTCGGCCTCGTCTCGGGTGCCTGTTTCTCCGATTTCGGTCATGACGTCGTGTGCGTCGACAAGGATGCGGCAAAGATCGACGCGCTCCACGCCGGCCGCATGCCCATCTACGAGCCCGGGCTCGACGCGCTTGTCGCCGCCAATGTCGCCGCGGGCCGCCTCGCCTTCACCACCGAACTTGCCCCCGCGGTCGCCGGCGCCGATGCGGTGTTCATCGCGGTCGGCACCCCGTCGCGCCGCGGCGACGGGCACGCCGATCTCTCCTATGTCTTCGGCGCCGCCGAGGAGCTCGCCGCCACCCTCGGCCACGACTGCGTGATCGTCACCAAATCGACCGTGCCCGTCGGCACCGGCGACGAAGTCGAGCGCATCCTGCGCGAAGGATCGCCCGGCCGCAGCCACAGCGTCGCCTCGAATCCCGAATTTCTGCGCGAAGGCGCGGCGATCGGCGATTTCAAGCGCCCCGACCGCATCGTCATCGGCGCCGAGGATGTCCGCGGCGAGGCGGTGCTGCGCGAAGTCTATCGCCCGCTCTTCCTCAACGAAGCGCCGATCCTGATCACCCGCCGCCGCACAGCGGAAATGATCAAATATGCCGCCAACGCCTTTCTCGCGACCAAGATCACCTTCATCAACGAGATCGCCGACCTTTGCGAAGCCGTCGGTGCCGAGGTGCAGGACGTCGCGCGCGGCATCGGGCTCGACAACCGCATCGGCGCCAAATTCCTCCACGCGGGCCCCGGCTACGGCGGCAGCTGCTTCCCCAAGGACACGCTCGCGCTGCTCAAGACCGCGCAGGACAATGATGTGCCGCTGCGCCTCGTCGAGGCGACGGTGCAGGCGAACGACCTCCGCAAGCGCGCGATGGGGCGCAAGATCGTCACCGCACTCGGCGGCAGTGCGCGCGGCAAGACCGTCGCCTTGCTCGGCCTGACCTTCAAGCCGAACACCGACGACATGCGCGATTCGCCCAGCCTCGCCATCGTCCAGACCCTGCTCGACGCCGGCGCGCGCGTCACGGCTTATGATCCCGAGGGCATGGAGATCGCCGCGCCGATGATGCCCGAGGTCGAGATGAAGGCGAGCGCCTATGCCGCCGCCGACGGCGCCGATGCGGTCGCGATCGTCACCGAATGGGACGCCTTCCGCGCGCTCGACCTCGCGCGGCTCGGCGCGGGCATGACCGAAAAATTGCTGGTGGACCTGCGCAACATCTATCGCCGCGACGAAGTCGTCCGCCACGGCTTCCGTCACATCGCCATTGGCACCAGCGGCGAATAGGGCCATCGTCGCGGCGGACGGAACAAATTCGTAGCTGCGGAATTGCGAGTCCGACGCCTTTTTCCGGGGAGCAAAAGAATGACGATGCGTTCGACCATGATCCGTAACCTCGGCATCGGGGCGCTCGCCCTGTCGGTCGTCGCCCTCGGCGGCTGCAAGACGATGGGCAAGAAAGACGATCCCGGTTCGAACCTGCCCGTCGCCGACGCCAGCGCGCAGCTGTTCGACGCGCGCGGCGCCGACCGCGGCCGCGTCGACGTCTATCGCGATACGGACGGCCTGCGCCTCGAACTCGTCGCGCGCGGTTTTGCCGCCGGCACCTATGGCATGCACGTCCACGCTGTCGGCAAATGCGACGCGCCCAAATATACGACCGCCGGTCCGCATTGGAACCCGACGAACGTCCAGCACGGCCGCGACAATCCGATGGGCGCGCATCATGGCGACATGCCCAATCTGGTGATCGAACCCGACACGATCGGCCGCGCGACGCTGCGTCTCGTCGGCTCGCGCCTGTCGGGCGACGGCGCGCTGCTCGACGCCGACGGTGCGGCTTTCGTCATCCATGCGAAGGCCGACGACTACAAGACCGACCCGAGCGGCAACAGCGGCGACCGCATCGTGTGCGGCGTGATCACGGCGCGGGCGGGGTAAGCGGTCTTCGGGCGGGAGCGGTCAAGCCAACGTATAAATCCCGTTCGTGTCGAGCGAAGTCGAGACACGCGAAGGCACGCGCTTCCTATGGGTGTCTCGACTTCGCTCGACACGAACGGAAGTAGAGGACGGCCTGGAAACCACAGCGGAGCCGCCATAGACCTGGCGCCTCAAACCCCCGCCCGTTCCTCGATCGTCGCCTCGGCCTCCGGCACCGCGCGATAGGCGTAGATCAGCAGCGCCAGCGCGATCGGCGCGACAGCGATCAGCGACAATATGCCGGTGCGCAGGTCGCCCACCGGCTTGCCGTCCACGACCGTGCCCGCCAGGTCCGAAATCTGCCCCACCATATAGGGCCCGAAGGACAGGCCGACGAGCGTCGTGCCGAGGAAGAAGGCGGCGGTCGCGGTGCCGCGCATCCGCGGCAGCACCAGGTCCTGCGTCGTCGCCGCCGCCGCACCGAGCGCCGCCGCGCCGAACATGCCGGCGAGGAAGTTCATCGTGTAGAAGAGCAGCGGGTCGGGGGTCGTATAACCGATCCAGATCGGGACGATCGGCGCGACGACGCCGAAGATGATCATCAGGATGCGCCCCGCGGGATCCTTCGCGCGCAAGGCGTCGGCGATCCGCCCGCCGATGATCACGCCGATAAATCCGCTGATCGCGCCATTGGCGCCCAGCACGAAGGCGAGTTCCTGCTTGGGCAGCCCGAGCACGATCTCGGCATAGGGCGCCGACCAGAAGGCGAGCGCATAGGCGGCGAGGCTGACCAGCCCGTAACCCAGGGTCGTGCAGATGAAGGCGGGGGTACCCCAGATCAGGCGGAACGTTGCTGGGTCGCGCGCGCGGAGCGTGCATGCCCAAGAGAAAACCGCGTAATAGCCGAGCCCGACGGCCGACCATTGCGGCAAATTACCCGTCAGCGCGATCATCCACCAAGCGAAGGCCGCGATCGCGACGGCGAAACCGAGGTTGATCGCGAGCGCGCTCGCCCCGCGCTGGGCCGCGCCGATCAGCGTGAAGGGCGGCACGATCGTCGACAGGTCGCGTGCAAACTCGCGGAAGGGCGCCGCGGAAACTTGGGGTGAACTGGGGCTGGCGACGCCGTCCATCGCGCCTCGTACCGGCTCCTTCAGGGTCGCGACCCACAGCGCGACGAGCAGCCCCGGAATGCCGACCGCGAGGAAAGCCGCCTGCCAGCCGACGAGCCCCATCGGCCCCCCGCCCGGATAGGCCGCGTTCCACGCCTGGACGATCGAGGCGCCGATGAACAGCGAGCCGCCGCCGCCGAGATACAGCCCCGACGAATAGATGGCGAGCGCGGTCGCCTTCTGCCGCTTCGGGAAATAGTCCGAAATCAGCGAGTAAGCCGTGGGGCTCGCGGTCGCTTCGCCGATGCCGACCCCCATGCGCGCCGCGGTTAGCGTGAACTGGTTGCGCGCGAAGCCCGACAGCGCGGTCATCGCCGACCACAAGGCGAGCCCGATCGATAGCAATTTCACCCGGCTCCAATTGTCCGCAAGGCGGCCGAGCGGGATGCCGAAGAGCGCGTAAAAGACCGCAAAGGCCGCGCCGCCCAGGAAGCCCATGTCGCCGTCGGTCAGCTGAAGATGCGCCTTGATGTCGACCGCGAGGATACTGATGATCTGCCGGTCGATGAAATTCAGGATATAGACGACGACCAGGACCGACAGCACATACCAGCTGTAGCCGGTGGCGCGGGGCTCGGGCGCGACCGCGGCCGATGCGCTATCCCTGTCGGTATCGACCATCTGGCAACCCTCTCCCTGACCCTCTATCGTTGGCCGCCATGGCTAGCAGAGCCGGAAAAAGGCGCAAGTTGAAAGTCGGTTCAACTTGGGCCGCGAAGAAGGGCGATATGCACGACGACAGCAATCTTCGGAAACCCGCGATCCTGTTCCTCTGCCTCGGCAACATCTGCCGCTCGCCGCTCGCGGAGGGCGCCGCGCGCGCGGCCTTCGCCGCGGCCGGCATCGACGCGACGCTCGATTCGGCGGGCACCGGCGACTGGCATGTCGGCCATCCGCCCGACCGCCGCGCGATCGCCGAGGCGCGGCGCCGCGGCGTCGACATTTCGGATTTGCGCGCGCGCCAGCTCCGCGCGTCGGACTTCGCCGACTTCGACCTGATTCTCGCCGCCGACGACACCAACCTCCGCGACGCCCGCGCGCTTTGCCCCGCGGGCGCGACGGCCGAGCTCAGGCTGATGCTCGACCTCGTCCCCGGCCGCGCCGGCGAGAGCGTCTCCGATCCCTATTATGGCGACGACGGCGGTTTCGCCGCGACGTGGGACGACGTGTCCGCGGTCGCCGCGGCGCTCGTTGCCGACGCTGCGAGCGGATAACGCGCGACGGGGTGATAACGCGACCCGCCATGCCCCATCTCGCTTTCGTAGAGCGTGACATGGCCGAAGGCGAAGTCGGGGCTCGCGAGATCGCTGTGCAGCGCCAGGAAGGGCGCGACCGGCCCCGAGCCGCGGTTGAGCCGCGCCAGCGTGATATGCGGGACGAACGCACGCGTTTCGGGTTCGACCCCGACACGCGCGAGCAACTGATCGACCTTGCGGTGCAGCGCGGCGAGCGGCGCCTGCGGCTCGACCCCCGCCCACACCATGTGCGGCCGCCCCTGATGCTCGAACAGGCTGACCCCCGCGATGCGCGCGGTCACCGCCGCGGCGTGGAGCGCGCCGAGCGCCGCGGCAACATCCTCGGCGCGGTGGCGGTCGACCTCGCCAATGAAGCGCAGGGTCAGGTGGAGCTGGTCGTCGTCCTGCCAGCGCGCGCCCGAAATGCCATGCATCGCAGCGATCAGCGCAACCCTTACAGAGTGCGGCGGGCGGAGCGCGACGAACAGGCGGTGGGTCGACATGGCGGCCCTAGCATAAGCGGTTCCGGCGCCGCCGAAACCGCAAAGAAGCCTCTTTTCCGGTTTCGCTTGAAAGCAAGGGGAAAAATGCCGATATTGCAGGCTACGGCCGGTATGGGCTGGCCGGTTATGGAGTGAAAACAATGGCTAATTGGAACGACCCCAATATGGCGGCTTCCGGTTTTGGCGCCGGCGCGGACGCGAGGGACCAGGCCGTCGATGCCGGCCTGCGGTCGTACATGCTGTCGGTTTACAATTATATGGCCTCGGGCGTGCTGCTCACCGGCATCGTCGCGCTACTCGCCTTCAACACGGGCGTGACGGCGTCGCTGGTCCAGAGCCCGCTGTGGTTCGTCGTCGCGCTGTCGCCGCTGGCCTTCGTGCTGGTGCTGAGCTTCGGTATCAACAAGCTGTCGACCAGCGCGATGCAGGCGATCTTCTGGACCTTCGCGGTGGTGATGGGCCTGTCGATGTCGACAATCTTCCTGCGCTTCGGCATGGGCTCGATCGCGCAGACCTTCTTCGCGACCGCGGCGGCCTTCGTCGGCCTCAGCCTCTACGGCTATACGACCAAGAAGGATCTGTCGGGTTTCGGCACCTTCCTGATCATGGGCGTCGTCGGCATCATCGTCGCGAGCGTGATCAACATCTTCGTCCAGTCGAGCGCGCTGATGCTGGGCATCAGCATCACCGGCGTGCTGATCTTCGCGGGGCTCACCGCCTATGACACGCAGAAGATCAAGAGCATGTATTTCTATGTTCGCGGGTCGGACATGATGGGCAAGTCGGTGATCATGGGGGCGCTGAACCTCTACCTCGACTTCGTCAACATGTTCACCTTCCTGCTCAACATTCTGGGCAGCCGCGACTGAGCGGACGAATGAACGACTGAACAAGGGAGCCCGGCGGAGCGATTCGCCGGGCTCTTTTTTTGCGCGGAATGGGGCGGGTATGAACGCGATCTGGGGTGCGTATGCCGCCGCGGCGATGGGGCTGGCGACGCCGGCCATGGCCGCCGAAACCGCGCCCTGCGCCATCTCGCGCCCCGCTGACGGCGACCTGAAGGCGCACGCCGCGCGCCTCTTCCCTGCTGCCGACAGCGCCGCGATCGACACGCTGCTCGCCTGCCTCGGCGATCCCGATCCGGCGGTGCGCGACGGCTTCGCCTTCACCCTGTGGAGCGAAGGGCTGCGCGGTGGCCATGTCTCGCCAGCGCTGCTGCGCCACGCCAATATGCGGCTGCAGGCGACGCTCGCCGAACCCGACGACTCGGCCGGTTTCCGAAAGCCCTTCGCCGCACTCGCCTTGTCCGAGGTCGCGCGCGCCGACCGCATCGCGCCCTTCCTGAGCCAGACCGAGTTGCACGCGCTCGCCGCGTCGGGCGCTGCCTATCTGCGCAGAATCAGGGACTATCGCGGCTTCGTGGTGGGCGAAGGCTGGCGCCACGGCGTCGCGCATGGCGCCGACCTGATGCTCCAACTCGCGCTCAATCCGCGCCTGGTGCGCGCCGACGCCGACCTGCTGCTCGGCGCGGTCGCCGCGCAGGTCGCACCGGCGGGGCCGGTCTATTATGTCCATGGCGAGCCGGGGCGGCTGGCGCGGCCGATCCTCTATCTCGCCAAGCGGCCCGACATCGACGATGCCGCCTGGGCGGCGTGGTTCAAGACGCTCCACCCCGATACATCGGCCCGCTGGAAAGATCCCTATGCCGGCGAGGCCGGCCTGGCGGCGGTGCACAACAGCAGCGCCTTTGCGCAGACGATCTACGTCAGCGCGTCCGAATCCGCGGACGAGCAGATCAAGCGCCTCGCCCCGCTCGCGGTCGCGCTGATCAAGGCGCTGCCCTAAGTTCTTAACTTAGGCGGACGCCGTTCCCGCCGCCTGCATCTCGGCGATCAGGCCGTTGTCGATTTCCTTCGCGCGCTTGTACCCCGCGCGTTCGCGCAGGCCCGCGGCATAGGCCTCGAACGCCGGGCGGCTGGGGATCGTCCCGAACTGCAGCCCCCAGTCGATCTGGCTGCCGACATAGACGTCGGCGGCGGTGAATTTGTCGCCCGCGACGAAGCTCTTGCCCGCGACCGCGGTCTCGAGCGCGTCGAGAGCCATCTCGAGCGAGCCGAAGCCCGCCGAGCGCTGCTGGTCGGCGTCGGGCTCGATCCCGAAATGCTTGGCGGTGATCGCCTGCTCGACCGGCCCCGCGGCAAAAAACATCCAGCGATAATAGTCGGCGCGCTCATCGGCCTCAGGCGCCAGCCCCGCCTCGGGAAAGGCGTCGGCCAGATAGGCGCAGATCGCCGCGCATTCGGTGACGGTCTTGCCGTCATGGACCACCGCGGGAACCTTGCCCATCGGGTTGATCGCCAGATAGGCGTCGTCCTTCATCGTCGTGCCATAATCCATGATGTGTGTTTCATAGGGCGCGCCGACCTCTTCGAGCATCCAGCGGACGATCTGGCCGCGCGACATCGGGTTGGTGTAGAAAATCAGCTCATCGGCCATCGGGCGTCTCCCATGATTGCGAATCGATGGATCGAACATAAGAAGAACATTGCGATCGGTCCAGCGGGCTTGTTTTGTCATATGGTCCCGCTAAGGCAAAGCGATGAGAGACGAACGCATCTGGACCGCCGCCGTGCTGGTGATCGGCGACGAGATCCTCTCGGGCCGCACGCAGGACAAGAATGTATCGCAGATCGCGACCTGGCTCGACGTGCAGGGCATTCGCCTGCGCGAAGTGCGCATCGTCCCCGATGTCGAGGACGAGATCGTCGACGCGCTGAACGCGATTCGTGCGCGCTACGACTATGTCTTCACCACTGGCGGCATCGGCCCGACGCACGACGACATCACCGTCGACGCGGTGGCGAAGGCGCTCGGCGTCGGTGTCATCATCCACCCCGATGCGCGCGCGATTCTCGAACGCTATTACACTGGGCGCGGCATCGAGCTGACCGAAGCGCGGCTGCGCATGGCGCGCACCCCCGATGGCGCCGAGCTGATCCCCAACCGCATGTCGGGGGCGCCGGGCATCCGCCTCGGCAATCTTTTCGTCATGGCCGGCGTGCCCCATATCACCGCCGGCATGCTCGACGCGCTGACCGGCGAGTTGGAAGGTGGCGCCCCGCTCGTCGCGCACACCATCGGCGCCTGGGCGCCCGAAAGCGAGGTCGCCGACCTGCTGCGCCAGGGCGAGAAGGACCATCCGGGCGTCGCGATCGGCAGCTATCCCTTTTTCCGCGACGGCAAGGTCGGCGCCAATTTTGTCATCCGTTCGACCTCCGCCGCCGCGGTCACCGCCTGCGTCGCCCAGCTCAACGCAGGCCTCGAAGCCGCGGGCTATGCGGTGACCGACGGCGGCATCTGATCGGTATCGCGGTCGGCGTCGCGCGTGGCGCGCGGCAGGCGGCGCAGCATCGCGATCGCCAGCAGGCCGAAGATCGCCGCAACGATGAAGGCCGCGCCGGGGAAATGCACCGGCGCGCCGTCGGCGGTGAACCAGGCCATGGTTCCGGTCAGCAGGATCGGCGCGGCGAGCTGTCCCAGCCCCATCGCCATCGCTGAAATTCCCTGCACCTCGCCCTGCGTCTCCGGGGTGGCGCGGCGCGACATCATCGCCATCAGCGAGGGCTGGACCGGCGCCTGCAGCGCGACGGGGATCAGCAGCAGGAAGGCGCCCAGCGTCGAGGTGGTGAAGGCATAGCCGACATAGACCGCGACCGCGATCAGGATGCCCAATGTCGCGGCGTCGCGCTCGCCGAAGCGCGCGACCGCGGGGCCGACGACGAAGACCTGCCCCAGCGCGATCGCCACCCCCACCGCGGCCAGGCTGGCGCCGATCATCCCCGGCGACCAGCCGAGCTGCGCGATACAATAGAAGCTCCACGTCATCGGATAGACGAGGCTGGCGATCTGCCACAGCACCAGTACGCTCGCGACCCCGCCCATGCCGGGCAGGCCGCGCATCGTCTGCCACGCGCCCAGCGGATTGGCGCGCCGCCAGTCGAAGGCGCGCGTCCGGTCGGGGTGCAAGGTCTCGGGAAAGACGAAGATCCCGTAGAGCATGTTCGCCGCCGCGAGCAGCGCTGCGGCGACGAAGGGCGCGCGTGGCCCGATCTCGCCCAGGAAACCGCCGATCGCCGGCCCGGCGACGAACCCGACCCCGAAGGCGGCGCCGACGAAGCCGAAATTGCGCGCGCGCTGCTCGGGCTCGGTGATGTCGGCGATCGCCGCCTGTGCTGCGGCATAGCTGCCGCCGAAGGTCCCCGACAGTGCTCGCGCCACGAACAGCCAGGGCAGGGTGTCGACGATGGTCAGCAGCGCATAATCGACCGTCAGCCCGCCGAGCGACAGCAGAAGCACGCGCCGCCGCCCATAATGGTCCGACAGATTGCCGAGTATGGGCGAGGCGAGGAAGGTCGCGACCGCCATCACCAGCCCGATCCCCGCCCCGACCTCGATCGCGTGCGGCAGATCGATGCGCCCGATCTCCATCACCAGCTGCGGCAGCACCGGCATGATGATGCCGAAACCGACCGCATCGACGAAGATCGTCGCGACGATGAAGGGGATGGTACGCGAAGCGGTCACGAAATCGTCCTGTTCTGGCGAGAAAGCGGATGCGGCTTGCGCTGGCGCGCCTCTGCGCCTAGCGGCACCGATCCGTCCCCCATGCGTTGTCGATAGATGAAACTCGAAATCTCCGCCTCCCTAAATTACCGGTTGCCCGAACCGGTCGACCTGATGCTCCAGATCGAGGCTGCCGACGGCCATGGCCAGCGCGTGCTCGATGCGTCGCTCGACCTCGGCCGGCCCGACTTGATGGCGCGCGTGCCGACCGCGAACGGCATTTGCGATCCGATCTGGCTGCGCGAGGAAGGGCATTTGCGCGTCGCCTATCGCGCGCTGGTCGCGATCGACCGCCCCGCCGCCGATCTGGCGGCGCTCGCCGCGGTGCCGCTGCACCGCCTGCCGGCGGAAGCGGTGCCCTATCTCAACGAATCGCGATACTGCCCCTCGAATAAGTTCCACGCCTTCGTCGAGCGCCGCTTCGGCGAGCTTGAAGGCGGCGCGAAGATCGCAGCCATGCGCGACTGGATCGAAAGTCGCTTCACTTATGTCGCGGGGGCGAGCAATGCCGAGACCGGCGCGCTCGACAGCTTCGTCGAGCGGCGCGGGGTGTGCCGCGACTATGCACATGTGATGATCGCGCTCGCGCGCGCCGCGCATATCCCTGCGCGCATGGCCAGCGTCTATGCGCTCGGCGTCGAACCCCAGGATTTCCACGCCGTCGCCGAAGTCTATCTGGCGGGCGACTGGCACCCCGTCGATGCCACCGGCATGGCGACCGCCGACGCGATGGCGCGCATCTGCGTCGGCCGCGACGCTGCCGACATCGCCTTCCTTACCGCCTATCGCGAGATCGAACTGGTCGGGCAGGCGGTGGCGGTGAAGGCGGGGTAGGGTCCGGCGAGGCAAAGCCACGCCGTCAGTCCCTGCTGCGCAGGGCTGGCCGAACTTTCACCGATCGCAATTTAACGCGGCTAAATCGCTGCAAAAGTTGGAGCGGGTGAAGGGAATCGAACCCTCGTCGTAAGCTTGGGAAGCTTCTGCTCTACCATTGAGCTACACCCGCATTTCAACGACTTAGCGGTCATTGAGCGTCTTGTTTTGCTTTTTGTTTTGCTCCGACGCGCGCCGCCAATGCCATGAGAGATCGCGACTCGTCAACATAGACCTTGCGAATGCCCCGCACGCGGTCGCGCGACCAAGCCATAATGTCGGCCGCTTCCTCGTCGGTCAGCTCGCACTCGATAAGCAGCATCGTGCAAAACGTGCCGCGCACGTCGTGAAGATGCTTTGACTTCGCGACACCATCCTCATCGACGTGCACGATGCCAGCCAGATCGCGGATGCCGTTGAAGGACCCGCCGAAGCCGCTCTCGGTCCAGGGGCGCCCGTAACTGTTTACGAGAACCGTGTTCACACCCTCAACGCGGTGCCGCCCTCGGAGTTCTTCCAAGAGTGCGGCGAGTTGTGAGGTCATGGGTATGATCGCCCGGCGCCGCTTTCCGCGGCTTGCTTTGAGCGCGACCTTATTGATCGCATCGGCGGAGACATGGTCGAAGGTAAGCGTGACGAGATCGGCGAGGCGAAGGCCGGTCATGGAAGCCAAACGGAGGCCATCGCCGATCCAAGGTTTGCCTTCCACCGAAGCCGTCACAAGAAATCGGTCAATGTCTTCCGGCAGCCAGATAATCTCCTGGCGGTTTCCACCCCGATAGAGCTGGGGAATGTCGGCGGCGACGTTGATCGCGATGTCATGACCGCAGAGGTTTGCCCACCTCAGCAGCGTAGCGAGCACGCGCACGCCAATATCCGCTGTACGGGGCATGTCCTTGCGCGCGTTTCGCCACTGGATCACTTTCGCCTTCATGCGAGGATCGTTCCACACGCCGACGGGGACGTTGCCCCATTTTTCCTCGATTCGATCGACATGGGTGCGCCAGGTCTTCTTGGTGTTGTCGGCAAGCCGCTCCCATTCGGGGCTTTTCAGCCACGGCCGGGTTACTGACATGAACTTTCCTGACGCCGACGGAGCGTCTTTAGCGACAAGGGCGTCGGACAATTTGCGCGAGGCCGTTGCGTCCAAAGATAGTCGGCGCGGACCAACATGCTTCATGATGCAAGGACCGCCCTTGTAGGCGTAGACGTACCACGTCGTGGGTTTGCCTCGGCGCGCGCTCTTGATGAATTGGACTGCCATCAGAGGATGGCCTCCAGTCGGTCGAAATCCGTCAACATCTGGGGTTGTGCGCGCTCTTCCGTGATGTGGATCGTTCCATCGGGCGACACGGCATAGCGACAGACGTCGAGGCCGCACTCGCGACCGGCCTCGATCATCTGACGGATTTTTGCTTTGGTTGCCTAAAAGCTGCCGTGCGATGCCGCGGGAACCAAGCTTCTGCACGGCACCGGAAGCCGGCGGTGCCAGTGTATCGGCCCTGCGCGGAAGCGGTCGCTCTTTCGAAAGCGGCCTGCCCTGGTCAGCGCCGAATGGAAAGCGTACCGTGCGGCGGCGAAGCCCACCGATCCCCGATGGCGATCAGCTGCCGGTCAGCCGGTTCAACGCGGCTTGGATATGGGTTTCGTCTGGCCACCGGTTTCGTATCCGTCGGACCAGACCGGCGTCGCCCCACCGTTCATGGCGCGCCTCGGCCTCGCCCAGGATCGTAAGCAGGCTCCTCTCGTCGTGCGTCGACGATGCGACAAAGGCGGCCCAGGCGGCGGTGCGATGTTCGCCGCTGGCCCGGTCGGCGCGCGCAAATTGCAGCAGCATCTCTCCTGTCCGACCCAGTCCATCCGTCGAGGCCCTCGCCAGCGCGTCGGTGCGCTTCAACAGCGTGTCGCTTTGCCGAAGCGCGGCCACGCGGGCCTGGCCCTGAATATAGCCGGCATAGTCGCCCTCGGCGAGGCGGATGATGGCGAGGCAGTCGTGGATGACGGCAAAATCGGGATGGCGCTGCGCCAAATCGTTGAACGCGGCGACGGCGTCATCGTCTTGCCCGGCCGACCATAGGGCCCAGGCGAGATCGGTCTGTATTGGCACCGATCCCGGCTGCATCGTACGCGCCTGGCGCAGGTGGCGCAGCGCGTCGGCGCTGTCGCCATGATCGGCGAGGATGTTGCCGTACCAGAAATGGCCGGTCGCGTCGGCGGGCGCCAGTGCGATCGCCCGGTCGAAATAGGCGCGCGCCGTCGCGAAATCCTGTTCCCACCAATAAGCGATGAAACCGTTGACGCGGTGGGCAGAGGCGAGCGACGGCGCCAGGCGCAGCGCATCGCGGGCGGCGGCGCGGGCTTCCGGAAAGGCCTGGCGGTCGTCGCGCGTCCCGAATTCGCGGGACAGGACCAGCGCTTCCGCGAGCGCGGCATAACCGGGGCCATATCCGGGATCTCGCCGCGTCACATCCCGGAGCACGGCGATCGCCCCTTCGATCGATGCGGCATCGCGATCGGCCAGCAAGTCGCGGCCCTTCAGAAAGCGGTCGGCGGTGAGGGGATCCCGGGGCAGGACCAGCATCGCCGGACTTGAGGAAGCCGCGGGGGCGATCCAGGGGAGCGCGGCCCATCCCGCGCCGCCGACCGCGAAGGCGATCAGCGTGGCCGTCGCGACGACCCGCCGGCGGCGGGGCAGGACCATCTCCCGCGGTGTCCCGGACATATCGACGTCGCGGTGGCCGCTTTCGGCCCAGCGATCAAGTTCGTGACGCAAGGCGTAGACGGTGGCATTTTTGCCGCCGGGGATGCGATGCACCGGCAGTTCGCGTTCGCGCGCCCAGCGGATCGCGGTCGTCCGGTCGCGTCCGAAATGCGCGCCGATCGATTTCCAGCCGTCGATCCGGTCGGGCAAGGCCTTGCTGCCCGCCGTCATCGGCAGGTTCCGCCATATCGGAGCGTCCCGAACGAAATCATGAAGTGCCCGATCCTTTCCTGCGCTGGCGGACGCCAAGGATCGGACGGCGCTATCATGCACGGCCGGAACCGGCATCCATCATCTGTTTAGACGTCAGCCCGCCGCGACGATGAAGCGGTGCGCGAACAGACAGAGGTCGGGAAAGCCGGATGTGCCGGTCTTGGCATAGATTTTGTGGAGATGGCTGCGGGCGGTGGCGCGCGCAATGCCGAGCCGCTCGGCGGTTCCGATCATCTCGCCATGGGCAAGCACATCTTCGAGGATCCTGGCCTCGCCCGCCGTCAGCCCGTGCGCCTCTGCCATCGCGCCATAGGCAAAGCCCCAGCGCCGATCGACCTCGGTCACGCTGACCGCATGCGCCGCGCCGCCGCCTTCGCTGACGTCGCCATAGCGGTTGCGCGACAGCGCGCGCGGGGCGAGCAGCAGTCGCAGCTTGCGCGAACCGAAGCGGAACTCGCGCAGGACCGGCGTCCCGACTTCGGCGGCGCGGGCCAGCGCGCGGGCGAACGCCGATCGGCGTGCCGCATCGATCGACGCAAACCCGGTCATCCGTTCGATTTCCGGTCCCAGGTCGAGGATCTGTCCCGCGTCGCCGAGCAGGACGAGGCCATCTCTCGCGCCCTGCGCCGCTTCGCGATAGGCAGCCATCAGATCGGCCTGGCGTATTCGATGGCTCGACAGGATCACCGCGCGGCGCAGATGGGGGACCAGCACGCGCATCGCCGCAAGATCGTCTTCCGAAAAGGGCGCCACGTCGCCTGTGCGCAGGATCGCGATCGTCGCGAACATGTCGTCGCGTTTGATGAGGTTGACCGCGAGATTGTCGACGATCCGCTGCGGCGCGATATATTCGCGGTAGAAACGGCTTTCGCGCACTTCGGGCCGTTGCAGCAGCGGATAGACGGGCCGCGGTTCGCCCTCGGGCGTCTCCATCAATGCCGGACGCAGGATATCGAGCGGCGCATAGGTTTCGACATAGCTTCGAAGATAGGCGGGATCGTTGCCATATTCGGCCTGGAAACCCGCGCCGCTCGCGCCGCCCATCCAGGCGAGGAAACCCGCTTGCGCGCCGAAATGATCGCCGATCCGCCGCAGCAGATCGGGAAACATCCGCTCGTCGGCGGCGGCGTCATAGATGGATTCGACAGGAAACACGGTAGCTTGGCTATGGCGCGTCGCGGGCAGCCGCGCAAACGCAAACCCGGCCCCCGCCGCCAGACGGGGGCCGGGCGCGAGTCAGAAGGCGATCCGCAACCCAGCCTTGACGCTGTGATCCTGCCCTGCCGACCCGATCACACCGTCATAGCTGACGGTGATCTGCGCCGCCCCGCTCAGCCGCAGCCGCGCGTCGATCGTCGCGACGCCGGCATCGCGCGAGCGCCGCGTCCCGATCACGGCAAAGCCCGGACCGGTCGTGAAGCGCATCGCGGTGGCGGGCGTCAGGTCGCCGAACCCATGCTGCCACCCTGCCATGCCGCCGACCGAGAAACGGCCGTCCGTGCTGGTCGAGAAGCGGGCGCCAAGCGTCGAGAGGGTCGCGTTCTCGCGCGCTTTGGCGCCCGCAACCGCCGCGCTGCCGCCGGTTTCGGCGAAAGCGTCGGTATCGGCGCGCACGGCGACGATCTGGGCAAAGGGTTCGACATGGCCGGTGCCGAGCGGCAGGCGGTAGCCGAGGTCGGCAAAGCCATGGATGACCGAGCCGTCATAGTCGGCGACAAGGCGCTGGCCGATGCCGGGAAAGGCGACTGCCCGGTCGGTGTCGATGCTGGCCGACGCATAGCCGCCGCCGACCTTGAGCGATGCGCCGCCGACCTGCACGCCCGCATAGCCCAGCACATGCCAGCTTTTGAGCTTGGCGCTGCTGCTGCGCGCGCGGGCATCGACGTCGGTTTCGAGATAGGAGCCGGCGATACCGATCGTCGCGCGGTCGCCGACCGCAAAGTCGGCACCCAGCACCCCGCCGATCGTCTTGCGATCCAGGTCGCCGGTGCCGTTCGCGCCGTCGCTATCGCCCCAATTGCCGAACAGTTGTCCCCAGACCGCGCTCCCGGTGCGTTCGTCGAGCCGCTCGAGCACCGCGTTGCGCGGCAGACGGCTCTCCTCGATCATCGCGGTGCGGACGCTCGGGTGGATTTCGCCCGACAGGCCGTCGAACGCCGCTTGCGCCGCCGCATCGCTGGGCAACAACAAGGTCGCTGCGGCCAGCGGGTCGCTCGCCGCCTGCCCGTCGAGCGCGGTGCCGACGGCAATCTGGTTCGGCGTCATCCCCGCCGACGCGAACGCGCGCAGCTTCGCCAGTTCGACGAAGATCGTCGTGTCGGTGCGGCCCTGACGATAGCCGAGGAAGTTCGAGAGCAGCTGGTCGGCGAAGGTGAAGCTGCCGGTCACGCCGCCCGCCGATTCGAGCACGGTGTAACGCGTCCCCAGCACTGCGGGCTGCGGATTGCTGACCTGCAGCCGGGCTCCGGTTTCGATCACCGTGGCGCCGCCCGCGACGAAACGGTCCGACCCGCTGCCGCCCGCATCGACCGCAAGCAGCGATCCCGCGGCGAAGGTCGCATCGCCGCTGGTCTGCACGACATCGCCAAAGCCGCCGTCGGCCATCGTGACGATGCCTTGGTTGGTCAGCGTTTCGAGGCCCGAATAAGTCGTGGTCTCGGCGGTCGCCGCTGCCGCGCCGCCGAACAGGCGCCCACCCGCGACATTGACCAGCACATCGTCGACGCCGCCAAAGACATTGACCCCGCCGATGCTGTTCCAGGTGCCGGCGTTGGTGAAGCGGTGGCTCGCCTCGATATCGGGCACTTCGGCGATGACGAAGGCGGCGCGCGCCGAACGGCCGCGGGTTTCATCGTCGCCGGGATCTTCGGGTTCCGGCTCGGGTTCGGGCGCGACGATTCCGGCGTCGAGCCGGATCGTGCCGAGCAGGGCGCCGTTATTGAGGATATCGACCGGACCGCCCGCTGCCTGGATCGCAAGATCGCCCGACGCGCCGGACCGGTTGCGAATGGTGCCGTCGTTGGTCAGGCGGAACGCCAGACCGCTTTCGGTAACCGCATCGATCGCGGCGATGCCGCCCTCGACCGTGCCGCGCGTGATCAGCGTCGTGCCGAATCCCGCGTCCGCGTTGATCGCCGCGATACCGATGTCGGCGGTGCGCAGCACGTCCACACTTTCGCCGCCGCCATCGCCGCCGCCCGTGCCACCCGTCAGGATCGAAACGCCGAAGTCGCCGCCCGAGGCATTGTTGACGTCCAGCGACAGGCTGCCCGTCGCGCCCGGCGTGGTCGCCGCGCGCACGCCGCTCGCGCCGCCGGTTGCCGTGCCGCGCGAAACAAGATGACCATCGCCCGCGCCGGCGATGTTCAGCGTCACGCCGTTGTGCGCGCCGTTGCTGTTGTCGAGGTCGAGCAGGATCGGCCCCGAACCGCTGGCGAACAGGCCGTCGCGATCGGTACCGGTCAGGGTGCCGGTCGCGTTGATGCTCGTCTGCCCCGTGCCCTCCGCCAGCAGCAGGACGCCGTTTTGTCCGCCGGTCACATCGCCCACTGCTACCATCGTGTCGCCGGTCGTGCCGCTCGCGCGCTCGATGCGGACCCCGTCGCCGCCGGCAACGACCGGTCCGGTCACCGTCAAGTCGATATCGCCATTGCCGGCCGGATTGATGACGACGCCGTCGGTCGCGCCCTCGACCGCGGCAAGCTGGACCGCGATGTCGCCCGCCGCGATGCCCGTCGTGATTTCCACGCCGCGCCCGTCGCGTCCCTTGATCAGACCGGTCGCCGTCAACGACGTCGTGCCGAGCCCCCCGTTGTTGATCAGGATGCCCGCGCGTCCCTCGACCCCGGCCGCCGCCACGACGATGTTGCGCGCCGCGGCGCCGTTAAAGACATTGATCCCGTTGCCGCTTTGCGGACTGGCTTCGGGCATCAGATTGTTGCTGGTCAGTTGCGCGCGCGCGATGATGGCCGTGTCGCCGGTGCCTTCGTTGAGTATGGTGATGCTCGTCGCGCCACTGGTCACCGTTCCGTTCGTGATGACGCTGAGGTCCGTCGCGCTCGCCGCGTTGGTGGCCGTGATGCCCTGCCGGCCCGAGACGTTAACGGTTCCGTTGACGGTGATGCTGGTCGATCCGATGCCGCGATTGGTGCTGTTGATTCCGCCGCCAACGCCGCCGATATTGTTCGCTTCGATGACGATATCGCGTCCGGCGCCCGCGACGCTGTTGAACGCGGAGATGCCAAAGCCGGTCGCGATTGTCGCCGACGCGGTCCCGGTCGAGGTGATACGGATCGATCCATTGCCGCCGCGATTTTCAGTGCCGACACCGACTTCGCCGGACGCGTTGTTCGCAATGATTTCGATATCGTCATTCGCACTGGGACCGATGTTTGCCACCGCGAGTGCCGAAATCCCCCGGACGCCTCCGCTGACGGTGCCGGTCGATTCGATGCGGATACCGCCATTGCCCAGATTGTTGACCAGGAGGCCGCGGTCGCTGCCCGTGATATCGGCGCCGGTACGAATCGACACGCGCCCGGCACTGCCATTGTTGACGACAAGCAATCCGTCGCCGCCGCGCGCAATCAACGACAACGCATTGGCATCGTCATAGCTCACCGCGCCGAAGCCGCGAATGACGAGTGCGCTGCCCGCGCTGTCGATCGAGAAACCCGGCGTGGTCGTGACGACGGCCGCGCCCGCCGTGTTGACCGTCTGGCCGTCGCTGTTTTCGCCCGAACAGATCACCGTCACACCGTCGACCTGGGTGACGCATTCGGCGAGCGCGGGCGATGCGCCGACCATCGCCAGGCCGGCGGTGGCGGACAGGAGAGCGACGCGTGGGCTGCGGCGCGGACGAGCGGAACGGAAATGGATGCTGGTCATCGGAGAGAAACCTCAAGGCCAAAGGACGGGATGACCGGCCGCGGAGCCTGATGGATGGCCCCGCCCGATCTACGCTCCTTGTGCCGGTGCGCCGCGCGTCACACCAAGTTGCAACTTGTTGCATCGGGTGGATAAATGTTGCGCGCCACGGTCAGATGCCGCCGGACGATGATTGTTTGTCTATCGATGTTGACAGGGGCCGATGCTGACCGCCGAAGCGTCGCGCGCGGTATTCGCGCTCTATCTGTTCGCGGGCGCGATGCACTACGGCGGCGATCTGGGGATCAGCCGCGCCATGGCGGCAAGCCTAGCGTTCGCAGCCCCGCTATCGGCGATCGCCATCCTGTGGTGCCGACGCAGCTATGATGCCGCTTTGCTTGTTACCCGGCGATAAGGCCATTTTCTTCCCTGCCGGCCAAATGATGCGGGCGGAGGATGTCGTAGCCGACGCCATCGCGACTATTTGCGGTCGGCGATCCGTCGAAGCGCCAGCCAGAGCATCAGCGATGCCGCCAGCGGCGCCAGAAGCATCAATGCCAAGGCATAGCGGAGTGATTTGGTACCGACCGTCGGGGCGATCGCGGCGGACGAGGTGCGCACTGCCTACACCGCGAACGGTCAGGTCGATTATGTGATCGACGCCGAGAGCAATCGCACGACCTATATTTATGACGGGTTCGACCGGCTGTCGCAGACGCGCTATCCCTCGACCACCAAGGGGGCGAACAGCAGCAATGCGAGCGATTACGAGGGGCTGACCTACGACGCGCGGAGCAGCGTGACGCAGCGCCGGCTGCGCGACGGTACGACGATCGGCTACAGCTACGACGATCTGGGCCAGCTCACGACAAAGGACCTGCCGACCGGCGAAACCGACGTCACCTTTAGCTACGACATGATCGGCCGCGCGACAGGCGCGACGCAGGGCAGTCACAGCCTGAGCTTCGTGCAGGATGCGCTTGGACGACTGACCAGCCAGACGGGGCCGCTGGGCACGAACGGCTATACCTATGATGCGGCGGGGCGACGGCTGACGATGAGCTATCCCGGCGCGACGCTGACGATCAACTACGACTATGACGTTGCGGGCAACGTGCTGACAGTTCGTGAAAACGGCGCCACCTCCGGTGCCGGGCTGTTGGCAACCTATGCGTTCGACGCTGCGGGCCGCCGATCGAGCGTGACGTTCGGCAACGGGAGCGTGCAGAGCTTCACTTACGGCACGACGACCGCCAATCTGAGAGATGGCCGGATCGAGACGATCACCAACAACCTGGGCGGCGCGGCGACGACGCACGATCTGACGCAGACCTTCGATTATAATCCGGCGGGTCAGATCCAGAAGGTCGCGCGCAGCAATGACGCCTACGCTTGGGCTGCGCATTATAATGTCGATCGCAGTTACACGATCGACGGGCTCAACCGGATCATGAACATCGGCTCGACCGCCTTCACCTACGACGGTCGCGGCAATCTGACGAATGACGGGACGAACGCCTTTACCTACACCAGCGAGAATCTGCTCAAGACGGGACCGGGCGGCGCGACGCTGGCCTATGATCCGCTGGGTCGGCTCTTCGAGACGGTGAAGTCGGGGGCGACCACGCGGTTCCTCTACGACGGCGCCGACCGCATCGGCGAATATGACGGCAGCAACGTTATGTCGGTAGCGATCCGGTAAATTTTAGCGATCCGACGGGGCTGGCGTGTCAAGGCGACGGAACTGGGTGTCCGTCGATTGAAGTGAATGGGACGAGGCCGACATGCTCGCTAGGCCTAGGTTGCGAGATTTATTCATCCTCGCCATTTGATTATTCTATGACAATATTTTATGATGAAGTAATGATTGTCGGTGGAAGTCTATCATCCAAGACTTGTAAAATTAATAGCGTCGAGGTCACACAATACGGAGCCGGCATGGTAGCCATAAGTGGAAGTATCTCGTTCCCGGACGGCCGTTCGGACTACCTCGCGGCGATGAATAATGCATGGAGCGGCAACTTTGGACGTTATACTGTATCGACTCAAATGCTCCAAGGCACTGGAGGGCTTACGGCTTACATAAACAAGGCGCCGGGAGAGAGCCCTACGGCAGACATCGGTGGGCCAAATTTGAACCTTAACAGCGCAGTGGGAGCAACGCCGACTCAGATGGCCTACGCGCGCTGGGCAGCCGGGCACGAGCTTGGTCATAGTTTTAAATTGCGGGACCAGTATACGGAAGCTGGACCTAATTCTGGATATGAAAACGAAATTATGGGCGTTGACGGTGGAAAACCAAACGAAACAACCATTGATTCTTTGTTATATAATTGCAAGTGAGGTCATTGAACATGTCTCTAATAATGGCTCTTGTATCTCTTGCAGGGTGTTATTACTCTGTAAATTCTGAAGTTGATTGGAAATCTACAAATAATTTAGTATATCCAATTGCAACGAATTTTCAAGCCAGCATCATGGCTAGGATCCAGGATAATAATTTTGAGCGTATAAATTACCGCTTTGCTAGAAAGATAAGTGAAAATATAGAACTTTCTAAATCTCAATATTATTACATCGCCAAAATTTCATATATAGGGGAGAAAGAATATAAGGAGATTCCGACTGGAATTTCAATGTCCATGGATGTTAGCAACGAAGGTGTGGGATACATAACCACATACAGGCTTACAAAGGGAAGCGACGAGAAATTTATTGCAGCCTTAGTCCAAAGCGATGTTCCGTTGAATAGTATCGTATCTGTGTGTGGAGCCGCCGAATAAATAGCGATATCAAGGATAATTTTTAGGTATAAATTGGGATTACGGTGACAGGTGCATAAACCCCTAAACTCTTCGACCACTGAGGGGGCGTTCTCCGGCAATCGATGAGCCAAGGGCGATTACTCTCGCATGGGTTGCTGGTTAAAGCCTTATGGCGCCAGCAGAGGACGCCCCCCCTTCCTGATGCGCCCGGAATTACGGTGACAGTTTACTTAACCCCTAAATCTTTGCTGCCGATCGAACGCGAGCTTCCGCAATCGGCGTCAAGGGCCAACCGCTTCCCATTGGTCGCAGGATGAAGCCCAGTGGCGCCCGCTGAGAATGCCACCCTTGTTCTAGCTAGCCAATGGTTGGCCGACCTCGCAACGGGCTCGATCACCACGGGTGCCGCAACAATCGCGGTCGCAGGGATCGGGTTTGCGATGCTGGCGGGAATTACGGTGACAGCTTACTTAACTCCTAAATCTTTGCCGCCGATCGAGCGTGACCTATGGCAACGGGAGCGTGCAGAGCTTCGCCTATGACGCGGCGTCGCGGCTCGATACGCTGACCAACAACCTCGGTGGCAGCGCGACGACGCACGATCTGGCGCAGATGTTCAGCTACAACCCCGCGCGCCAGATCGCGACCGTGGCGCGGAGCAACGACGCTTATGCGTGGCAAGCGCATTACAACGTCGATCGCAGTTACACGATCGACGGGCTCAACCGGATCAGCCCTGCTGCAACTCGCTGTTCATTTGCGGCGTGCCCGGCGCGTCGATGTCGTTGAACGGCGAGAAATAGAAATATTGCCGGCTCGAATAGGCCATGTTCGGCGCGAAGGTGACGGTACCGCCCGCGACCTCCACGACATCCCATTCGAAACCGAGCTGCGCGGTGAGCTTGGGCGCGAAGGGCAGCTCGTTGCCCGACAGGTCGGCGCCCTGCAGCGTCAGTTCCTTATAGTTCGAATGCAGCCAGCCGAGCGACGCGCTGACGCGGAGGCCGTCGGTCGGGCGCAGCGTCGTTTCGACCTCCAGCCCGTACACCTCGGACGACGGCGCATTGACCAGGAAGGACACCGGCCCGGCGCGCGTATCCTGCAGCTGTTGGTTCGAGTAGTCGTAATAAAAGGCCGAGGCCGCGTAAGTCAGCAGCCGGTCGGCGGTGCGCCCCTTGATCCCGATCTCATAGGCGTTGACGCGTTCGGGCTCGATATAGCCGATGCCCGACGAGGAGGTGTAGCCGCCGCCGTTGACGGCCCCCGCGCGATAGCCGCGGTTGTAGCTTGCATAGACCAGCGGGCCGTCGTCGAAGCTGTAGCTCAGCGCAATCCGCCCGGTCAGCGCATTGTTGGTGTCGGCGAGCGCGAAGCGCGCGGCGGGATCATAGGCGCAGGTGCCGGCGACGCCCGGGCACGGTACCGTCGTCGCGATCGGCGTATCGGGATCGTCGACCCCGCCGATGAAGAGATAGGCGAAGGCATCGTCGTAGCGCGACTTGTCCTTGGTGTAGCGCGCACCCAGCGTCAGCACGAGCTTCTCGGTCAGGTCGATATCGGCCTGCCCGAACACGGCGTAGCTTTTCCGGACCTGCCGATAGTGCTGGAAGAAGCCCCCCGCCGGCGGCAGCGGCAGGTTGAACCGGTTGTCGGTGATGTTGCGGTCCCAGCCATAGAATAGCCCGCCGACGAAGGCGATGCCGTCGCCCTCATAGTTGGCCCGCAACTCCTGGCTGAACTGGCGATATTTCGAGCGCCAGTTGATATCGAGGATATCGAGCGGCGCACCGTCGGCCGCCTGCTGCAGGTCCTGCTTGCCGCCGTCGTAGCTGGTGATCGAGGTCAGGCTTAGCATGTCCGAAAGCTCGAGCGCGATATTGGCCGAAAAGCCCCAGGCGTCGGTGCGGTTCTCGCCGATGCGATTCTCGTTGGTCTCGAAGAAATCGAGCCCGGTGCGAAACGCGCCGAGCCCGTGCACCGCGGCCTGGGTGCCGCGGTCGCGCCCGGCATAGGCGCGCAGCACGACATCGAGCGTCTCGGTCGGCTTGACGCGCAGTGACGCGCGGCCCTGCAGCGTGTCGACCGAATTAGCATCGCGGCCACCGGGGAAGACATTTTTGATCTGCCCGTCGCCATTGGCATAATTCACCGCGAGGCGGAGCCCCGCGATATCCTCGGCGAGCGACGCCTCGGCAGCACCCTGCGCGGTGAAGGTGTCGAAATTGGCATAGCCGATCTGGGCATAGCCGTTCGTCCCCGAAAGGCCCGGCTTCTTGGTGATGAAGTTGATCGCCCCGCCGGTGGTATTGCGCCCGAACAGCGTTCCCTGCGGCCCGCGCAGAACCTCGATGCGGTCGAGGTCGAAGAGGCCCATGCCGTGGCTGGTGCGCGGCGCCAGATAGACGTCGTCGAGATAGACACCGACCGGCGAGGCCTGATTGCTGTTATATTCGTTCGCAACCCCGATCCCGCGTAGCGAGAAGTTCGGCTGGGTGTCGCCGTAGGGGCTGTTGATCTGCAGGTTCGGCACCGCGTCGCCGAGCTGCGCCGAATTGGTTATCCCGCGCTCGGCCAAGCTGTCGCCGCCGAGTGCGGTGACCGCGAGCGGCACGTCGAGCAAAGACTGTTCGCGGCGCTGCGCGGTGACGACGATATCGCCGTCGCTAGCGGCGGCAACCTCGGCGGGCGGGGATTCCTGCGCCAGGGCCAGTGTCGAAGTCGAAAGCGAGAGCGCCGCAAGAAATGCACGCGCGTGGAGCGAAACGGCCATGAAAACTCGCCAGTAAACCGGCTTCTGCGAGCCTGATGTCGAGGAAATTAGCCGCGCGTGCCTCTGCTGGCTTTAGCCGCACTTGCAACGAGTTTTGACATTTCTTGCACGGGCTGGGCCATTCCCCTCATCCAAAATGGGCCTTGCCGCCCGCCCTCCGCCGCAATAGGCGCACAAGCGAAAACAAAGGGAAGGGGACGACCGCTGTTCGATACGCTCACCCTGGCGAGCCTGCCCGAGGCGGACGAGGCGCTGCGCCCCGCGATCCGCGCGCTGGCCGATGAAGCCGCCGCCAATGCGTCCGCCGATGTCCGCGCGCGCTCGTGGTCGGGCTTCGACCCTGCCTTCAGCCGCCGCCTCGGCGCCGCGGGCTTCCTCGGCCTCACCTTACCCAAGGCCTATGGCGGGCAGGAGCGCGGGCCCTTTGCGCGCTTCGTCGTCGTCGAGGAATTGCTGTCGGCGGGCGCTCCGGTCGCGGCGCACTGGATCGCCGACCGCCAGAGCGCGCCGCTGATCCTGAATTATGGCAGCGAGGCGCAGCGCGACTATTACATCCCGCGCATCTGCCGCGGCGAACTCGTCTTCTGCATCGGGATGAGCGAGCCGGGGTCGGGTTCGGACCTCGCGAGCGTGCGCACGCGGGCCGAGCGGACCGAAACCGGTTGGCGCGTCAACGGGCAGAAAATCTGGACCACCAACGCGATGCATGGCGATTATATGATCGCGCTCGTCCGCACCTCCGGTACCAGCGAGGATCGCCACGCCGGGCTGTCGCAGCTGATCATCGATCTGAAGGCGCCCGGCGTGACCGTCCGCCCGATCGCCGACCTCGCGGGCGACGCGCATTTCGCCGAGGTCTTTTTCGACAATGTAGACCTGCCCGCCGAAGCGCTGATCGGCAACGAGGGCGAGGGCTGGAAACAGGTCACCGCCGAACTCGCTTTCGAACGCAGCGGGCCCGAGCGCATCTATTCGAGCGTCGTGCTGCTCGACGCCTGGGTCGCGCATCTACAAAAGGTCGGCCGTGGTGATGCTGCGACGCTGGCGCTGGTCGGCGGCTTCACCGCGCGCCTCGCCACCTTGCGCGCCATGTCGATCGCCTGCACCGCGCGGCTCGCGCTCGGCGAAAGCCCGGTGACCGAGGCCTCGCTGGTCAAGGACCTCGGCACCGCTTTCGAACAGGAATTGCCGGTGGCGATCGGCGACGATCTCGCCGCGCATCCCGAGGAGGCGGTGGACGCCGAACTCTATCGCACGCTGATGTTTGTCACGCATGTGGCGCCCAGCTTCTCGCTGCGCGGCGGCACGCGCGAGGTGCTGCGCGGGATCATCGCACGCGGAATGGGGCTGAGATAATGAGCGAATTTCTCGAACCCTTCGAGCGGATGCTCGAGGATGTCGCCACCCCCGCCGCGGTGCGCGCGATCGAACAGGGCGGCAGCGCCGACGCGATGTGGGGGGCCTTCGCCGAATCGGGCTTCCTCGATGCGCTGGCGCCCGAGGATCGCGGCGGTGCGGGGTTGCCGCTGGCCGAGGTGCAGCCGCTGTGGATGGCGCTCGGCCGCCATGCGGCGCCGCTGCCGGTCGGGGAGACGATGATTGCGCGCGCGCTGCTCGCCGATGCGCCCGACGGCCCGATCGTGTTGACGGTCGCTGATGGCGCGGGCGCCGTCGTGCCCTGTGGCCTCGTCGCGGCGCAGCTGCTGGTCGAATCGGCGGCTGGTCTCCACCTCGTCGCGACGAAAGGCGAAGCGACCGGCGTACCCGCCAGCCTCGCCGCGCGGTTCGATACCGGCCGCTTGCCCGCGCCTGTCGCGCCCGCACCCGAAGGCGGCCTCCGCGGCCTCGCCGCGATCCTTCGCGCGGCGCTGATCGCCGGTGCCGCCGAACGCCTCACGCAAATGACTGCCGCCTATGCGAACGAGCGCATCCAGTTCGGCAAGCCGATCGGCCGCCAGCAGGCCCTGCAGCAGCAGATGGCGGTAATGGCCGAGGAAATGGTCGCCGCCCGCATCGCCTCGCAGCTCGGCTGCGCGGGCAGCTTCCCGCCCTCGCTCGTCGCTGCGGCCACTGCCAAGTCGGTCGCGAGCAAGGCTGCCGCGCGCGTCGCCGCGACCGCGCATGCGGTGCACGGCGCGATCGGGATCAGCGAGGAGCACGACCTCCAGCTCTTCACCCGCCGCCTCCACGAATGGCGGCTGGCCGACGGGTCGGAGACCTACTGGAACCGCCTGCTCGGCGCCGCGCGGCTCGGCGATGTCGGGCGCTCGGTGGATTATGTACGCGAGGCCTTTGCCTAACGCGCCGACTCCAAGATCGTCTCCATAGCGACGAAGGTCGAGGTGCTCGCGACGTGCGGCAGGCTCGAGATCTTCTCGCCGAGCACGATGCGATAGCGGCGGATGTCGGGGGTGCGCACCTTGAGGAGGTAGTCGAAGCTGCTCGCGATCATATGGCATTCCTCGACTTCAGGGATCTGTCGCACGGCATCGTTGAAGCGGCGCAGCGCGTCTTCGCGCGTGTCTGACAATTTGACCTCGGTGAAGGCGACATGGTCGAGGCCCATTTTCGCCGGATCGACAATCGCGCGAAAGCCCGTAATCAGTCCGCTATCGACGAGCCGCTTGACGCGGGCCTGGCACGGGGTCTTCGACAGCCCGACCTGCGCCGCGAGATTGGTATAGGTAATGCGCCCGTCGCGCCCGAGGATGGTCAGGATCTTGCGATCGAACTCGTCCAGATCGACCAGGGATGCTGCATTTTTCATATGGTCGGACTAAGATTTCGAACATCTTTGGTCAAAATATATATTCATGGCGCGCAATGAAGTCGGATCGACTTTGCGCATTCTGCTATGAAAGGTACATGACCCAGCCCACCGACCGCGCCGCTGTCCGCGCCCTCGCCCGCCGTCCCGAAGCCGATATCGTCGCGGACCTGCGCGCCGAACTCGCGCGCTCGTCCGCCACCGTCGAGGCGACCACCGCGCGCGGGCTCGCGCTCATTCGCAAGGCGAAGGCCGAGGGCGAGCGCGAGACGCTCGTCGCGCAGCTGATGAATCGCTACCGCCTTTCGACCGAGGAAGGCGTGGTGCTGATGTGCCTTGCCGAGGCGCTGCTTCGTGTTCCCGACAGTCCAACCGCCAATGCGCTGATCCGCGACAAGATCGCCGGGCGGCGCTGGAACGAGGGCGAGGACGAGGACAGCCCGCTGATCGTCGCGCTGTCGGCGCGCGGGCTTTCGCTCGGCTCGGCGACGCTGATGCTCGATGCGATGGGCAGCAAGGCGAATCCGCTCGCGCTTTTGAAGTCGATGATCCGCCGTTCGGGCGAGCCGGTTATCCGCCAGGCGTCGCTCGCGGCGATGAAGATGCTCGGCCAGCAGTTCGTCATGGGCGAGACGATCGACGCCGCGGTCAAGCGCGCCGACAAGGAAAAGAGCGAACTCGCGAGCTTCGACATGCTCGGCGAGGCCGCGCGCACCGCTGGGGACGCACAGCGCTATTACGACAGCTATGCCAATGCCATCACGCGCATCGGCAAACATGCAAAGGCCGGCGACCCGCACGCGAACCACGGCATTTCGATCAAGCTGTCGGCGCTCCACCCGCGCTACGAATATCTGCAAGGGCAGCGCGTGCGCGAGGAGCTGATCCCGCGCGTGATCGAACTCGCCCGCGCGGCGCGTGCGGTGAACATCCCGCTGATGATCGACGCCGAGGAAAGCGACCGGTTAGAGCCGCATATGGACGTCTATGCCGCGCTGATCGACGCCGGCATTGCCGACGGCTGGACCGGGCTCGGCATCGTCATCCAGGCCTATCAGAAGCGCGCGCCCGAGGTGATCCGCTGGGTCGCGGCGAAAGCCCGCGCGCGGGGCGTCAAGCTGTCGATGCGGCTCGTGAAGGGCGCCTACTGGGACACCGAGATCAAGCGTGCGCAGACGATGGGGCTCGCCGACTTCCCGGTCTTCACCGCGAAGAACCACACCGACCTCAACTATATGCATTGCGCGCAGATTCTGCGCGACGCGCAGGACGCGATCTTCCCTGCCTTCGCCAGCCACAATGCGATGACGCTCGCCTTCGTCGCCGAACTGTTCGCAGGCGCCGATTACGAGCTGCAGCGGCTCCACGGCATGGGCGAAGGCGCGCATGACGCCATCGTCGGGCTGTTCCCGCCGCCGCGTCCGGTGCGCGTCTATGCCCCCGTCGGCACGCACCGCGACCTGCTCGCCTATCTCGTCCGCCGCCTGCTCGAAAATGGCGCGAACTCCAGCTTCGTCCACCAGTTCTCCGACCCCGACGTCACCGCCGAACAGCTCGCGGTCGACCCGCGCAGCATCGCGAGCAAGGTTTCGACGATCGCCACCGGCCGCACCCTGCTCGACCCCGAGCGCCGCAACTCGCGCGGATACGACCTCGGCGAGCCGGGCGTGCCCGAAGCGCTGATGGCGGCCATCGCCCAGGCGCGCCGCGCGGGCCCGGTGGCGGCTCCGATCGTTGCCGGGCGCACGCTCGGCGGTACCGCCGTGCCCGTGCACAACCCCGCGACCGGCGCCGTCATCGGCTCGGTGATCGAGGCCGATGCCGCCGCGGTCGACGCTGCCGTCGCCGCTTCGAAGCCGGTGCAGGAGCATTGGAGCCTCGCGGGCGGCGCCTTCCGCGCCGAACGACTCGAGCGCGCCGCCGACCTGCTCGAGGAACGTGACGCTTTGTTCCTCGGCCTTGCAATCGACGAGGCGGGCAAGACGCTGGTCGATGCGGTCGCCGAGGTACGCGAGGCGGTCGATTTCCTGCGCTATTATGCGGGCCAGGCGCGCACGCATTTCACCCACCCGCTGCCGCTTCCCGGCCCGACCGGCGAGCGCAACGAGCTGATGCTCGAGGGCAAGGGCATCTTTGCCTGCATCAGCCCGTGGAATTTTCCGCTCGCGATCTTCCTCGGCCAGGTGTCGGCGGCGCTCGCCGCGGGCAATGCCGTGCTGGCGAAGCCCGCCGAACAGACGCCGCTGATCGCGCACGCCGCGGTGGAGTTGCTGCACGAAGCGGGCATCCCCGCCGAAATCCTCCATTTTCTCCCCGGCCGCGGCGAGACCGTCGGCGCGGCGGTGACGGGGCATGACGACGTCATCGGCGTCGCTTTCACCGGCTCGACCGAGGTCGCACGGCTGATCAACCGCAGCCTCGCGATGCGCGACGGCCCGATTGCGACGCTGATCGCCGAGACCGGCGGCGCCAACGCGATGATCGTCGATTCGACCGCGCTGCCCGAACAGGTTGCGCGCGACGCCGTCGCCAGCGCCTTCCAGTCGGCGGGACAGCGCTGTTCGGCGCTCCGCCTGCTGTGCGTGCAGGAGGATGTCGCCGAAGGCATGATCGAAATGGTTGCGGGCGCGATGGCCGAACTCGCGGTCGGTGACCCGGCTTTGCTCGCGACCGACACCGGCCCGATCATCGACGAGGAGGCGCAGGCCAATATCGCGACATATGTGGCCGACGCACGCGCCTCGGGCCGGGTGCTCGCCGAAGCGGGCGGCGACCTGCTCCCTGGCGGCCATTTCGTCCGCCCGGCGCTGATCCGGCTGGATGCGGTCACCGACCTCAAGCGCGAAATCTTCGGCCCCGTGCTGCATGTGGCGACGTGGAAGGGCGGCGAACTCGATGCGCTGATCGATGCGATCAACGCGTCGGGCTATGGGCTGACGCTCGGTGTCCACACACGCATCGACGGCGTCGCGGCGCATGTCGCGGCGCGCGCGGCGGTCGGCAATGTCTATGTGAATCGCAATCAGATCGGCGCGATCGTCGGCTCGCAGCCCTTCGGCGGCCGCGGCCTGTCGGGCACCGGGCCCAAGGCCGGCGGCCCGCACTATCTGTTCCGCTTCGCCGAGGAAAAATCGATCTCGACCGACATCACGGCGGCCGGAGGGAATGCGGCGCTGATGGCGGGGTGACCTTCCGCCTCTAGTCCCGTTCGCATCGAGCGAAGTCGAGATGCCCCGAAGGACGGCGCGATGTCGAGGGGTGTCTCGACTTCGCTCGACACGAACGGAAACCAGGGGGCGTTAGGCGCCCGGCACGCCCAGTAGCTGCGCCTGTGCCTTCAGCCGCGCGGCCGCGCCCGGGTTCGCTGCGATGCCGTCCTTCAGCGCTTGCGCGGCCTTGGCGGTCTCGCCCAAGGTCATCCGGCTGCGCATCAGCATGATCCAGCGATCGACGTCGCCCGGATTGGCTTTCAGCTTGGTCTCGAGCCCGCTCACCATGCCCGCTATCATCGCGTCCTGCTGGCCCTTGGGCAGCTGCGAGGCTGCCTCCATGTCCGAACGGCTCGGTCCGGGGATGGCGCGTGCGGCGACGGGCATTTCGTCGGCGGTCAGCGGGCGCGGCTGGGTTTTCGCCAGCCGGTCCGCGACCTCGATCTTGTGGATCGCGCCGACCTGTTCGATCGTCCGGCGGAGGTCGGCCTCCCACGGTGCGCCCTGCGGCGTGTCGGCGAGCAGCGCGAACCAGTCCTCGATCGCGCCCTTGTGGTCGCCACCGATATCCTTCTTCACCGCCATGAAATAGCGCGCGCGCGGGTCCTTGGCGTCGAGCGCGATGGCTTTTTCGAAGGCCTGCAGCGCGTCAGCGGGCATCGGCTCGCGCTCGCTCGCCATCACGCGCGCCTCGCCGAGCGCCGACCATAGCCCCGCCGAATCGGGCGACAGCGCGGTCGCTTTTTCATAAGCCGCCGCCGCGCCGGCGAAATCGCCGAGGTCGAAGCGCGCCGCGCCGAGCTGCATCCAGGCGTCGGCGCTGTTCGGTTCGGCCCTGGTCCGCGCCTCGAGCGCGGTGAGCTGGTCGCCCGGCAGCGCGCCGGCTTCGGTGGCCGCCGCAGGGGCTTCGGGCGCGCGGTCGCGCCAGATCGCATAGCCGATCGCGCCCGCCAGCAGCAGGAAGGCGGCGATCAGGATCAGGCCGTTCGTCCGCGTCAGGCCGGTGCCGGCCGGCTTTGCCATCTCTTTGCTCTCGTTCATTTTTGCCCCTCTTGTGCGCGTGCGAAAAAATAACCGCCCCGCGCGGTCGCGGCTTGCCTTTGCTCGGCGATGGTGTAGCCTTTGAGGGGCGAGGTCGGTCAACGATTAAATCGCAAAGGGGTCGCACCGAAATTTTCCCGGCCAACAGGGGAGGGGTGCATGGCAGTTTCAGATCACGTCGATTTCAAGACGTTCATGGAAGGGGTGTCGAAGCGTAACCCGGGGCAACCTGAGTTCGTCCAGGCGGTGCAGGAAGTCGCCGAGGACATCTTCGATTTCATCAAGGACAAGGAAGAATATCACGCGCAGCAGATCCTGCGGCGCATCGCGGAGCCCGACCGCGTCGTCTCGTTCCGCGTCTGCTGGGAGGACGATAATGGCAATGTCCGCGTCCAGCGCGGCTGGCGCGTCCAGAACAACAATGCCATCGGCCCGTACAAGGGCGGCATTCGTTTCCACCCCTCGGTCACCGAATCGGTGCTCAAATTCCTTGCCTTCGAGCAGACGTTCAAGAACGCGCTGACCGGCCTGCCCATGGGCGGCGGCAAGGGCGGCTCGAACTTCAATCCCAAAGGCAAGAGCGTGCGCGAGATCATGCGCTTCTGCCAGAGCTTCATGACCGAACTCTATCGCCACATCGGCGCCGACATCGACGTACCCGCGGGCGACATCGGCGTGGGCGGGCGCGAGATCGGCTTCATGTTCGGCCAGTACAAGCGCATCACCAACGAATTCACCGGGGTGCTCACCGGCAAAGGCCTCGAATGGGGCGGCTCGCTGATCCGCACCGAGGCGACCGGCTATGGCGCGGTCTATTTCCTTGCCAACATGCTCGCCGCGAAGGGCCAGGACCTGACCGGCAAGACCGCGGTCATCTCGGGCTCGGGCAATGTCGCGACGCATGCGGCGGAGAAGATCGTCCAGCTGGGCGGCAAGGTGCTGACGCTTTCCGATTCGGGCGGCTTCATCCACGACCCCGACGGCATCACGCAGGAGAAGATCGACTGGGTGAAGGCGCACAAGACGCACCGCCGCGGCCGGATCGAGGAATATTGCGACGAGTATAAGGGCGCGAGCTTCACCGCGGGCAAGACGCCGTGGGGGGTCAAGTGCGACGTCGCTTTGCCCTGCGCAACGCAGAACGAATTGCTCGGCGACGATGCGCGCGCGCTGGTTGCCAATGGCTGTATCGCGGTCAGCGAAGGCGCCAACATGCCGACCAACCTCGAGGGCGTGCATGTCTTCAAGGATGCGAAGATCATGTTCGCGCCGGGCAAGGCGGCGAACGCCGGCGGGGTCGCGGTGTCGGGGCTCGAAATGAGCCAGAACAGCGAACGGCGCAGCTGGAAGGAAGCCGAGCTGCAGCAGATGCTCAAGGACATCATGGACGGCATCCACAAGAGCTGCCTGACCTATGGCGATCAGGGCGGCGGCTATATCGACTATGTGAAGGGCGCCAATATCGCGGGCTTCAAGAAGGTCGCCGACGCGATGCTCGCGTTCGGGGTGGTGTAGGACGGCGGTCGAGGCGCAAAAGCGCCCGGCGGGGTAAAAGGGGTTCTGCGATGACGACGCACGCTGGAACGGAGCGCCGCGATGGGCCCACGGCGGCCTTGGCCGCCGTTCGGCCGCCGCTCGTGGCTTTTGCCGCCCTTGTGCTGTTGCTCGCCGCGCTGGCGGTTGCCGCCGTCATCGCGGCTCCGCCGGCGCGCTCGCAGGGCGAGGCCGGTGGGCGCTACACCGGCGTCGCCTCGTGCGCGGGATCGACCTGCCACGGCCGGATGGAGGGCGACGGGACTGTCGTTCGCCAGGACGAGCTGATGAAATGGCAGGAGCCCTCGACTCCGGGCGGCGCGCACAGCCGCGCCTGGGCGGTGCTCAGCAACAGCCGCAGCCAGTTCATCGCGCGCAACCTGGGGCTGAAGGACGCCGCGACCGCGCCGATGTGCCTCGGCTGCCACAGCACGAAGGGCGCGATCGACGCCGCGGGCGGCGCGATGCGCGGCACCGTGCCGCTCGAGGACGGCGTCGGCTGCGAATCGTGCCATGGTCCGGCGGGCGGCTGGATCGCCAGCCACTATGCCGGGGTCGGCACCAACGCCGATCCCGACCGCGAAATGCGCGAAAAGCATCTCGCCAACCTGTCGGCGGGGCTCAAGAAGCTCGAGGATCCGGTGGTGCGCGCGGGCGTGTGCGTCGACTGCCACTTCGGCTCGGCGGGCGAGGGGCAGTTCGTCACCCACCGCATCATGGCGGCGGGGCATCCGCGCATCGCCTTCGAGCTCGACCTCTTCTCCTCGCTCCAGGCGCATCATCAGGAGGATGGTGATTACAGCTGGCGCAAGTTCGGCGCCGCGGGTGCGCGCACCGACCATGTCCAGATGTGGGCGGTCGGGCAGGCCGAGGCGCTCGAGCGCAGCCTCCAGCTCTTCCAGTCGAAGCGCGGGACCGAGGGCATGTTCCCCGAATTCTATTTCCTCGACTGCCACAGCTGCCACCGCCCGATCTTCGACCAGGCGAAGCCGGTGAAGACGAGCCTCGACAACCCCGGGCGCCAGATTCCCGAGGGCATGCCGCCCTATAATGACGAAAATCTGATCATGCTCGCCGCCGCGGCGCGGATCGCGGCACCGGGGCTCGCCGACCAGCTCGCGGCGCGCACCGCCGCCTTCCACCGCGCGATGACGGTCGACCGCGACAGCGCAAAGGCGGCGGCGGCGCAGCTCGGCCAGACCGTCGCGGCGCTGAAGCGCGCCTTCGCCTCGCGCAATTTCTCGGGTACCGATGCCTTCGCGCTCGTCGATGCGATCGCGGCGAAGGCGATCAGCGACCGTTTCACCGACTATTCGGGCTCGCAGCAGGCGGTGATGGGGGTCGATACACTGCTCAACGCGATGGTCTCGTCGGGACGCATCACCGTCGGCGCGGCGGCGGGCATCCGCGGCGATATCGACCGCGCCTATGCCGCCGTGAAGGACCCCAACGCCTATAAGCCCGTGCAATTCCAGCAGTCGCTGGGCAATGCCGTGCGCGCGATCCGGGCGCTGCGCTGACGACCGACATGCAGAACCGAACCCGCCTCTTCCGCTCGAGTGCCTTTGCCGCCATGGCCGCGCTGCTCCTGTCCTCGTGCGGCGGCGGTGGCGGAGGTGGCGGCACGCCGACTCCCACGCCCACGCCTACCCCGACGCCCACCCCGACCGGCGGGCTCTTCACGCCGCCCGCGGCCGAATCGCTCAGCACTGCCGACGTCCAGCAGGTGATCGCGCAGGCGGTCGGCGAAGCGCGCGCGCGCAGCCGCCCGTCGATCATCGCGGTGACCGATCGCGTCGGCAATGTCCTCGCGGTGTTCCGCATGACCGGCGCGCCCGACACCGCGGTGGTCAGCCGCAAGCGCATCGGCGGCCCGGCGCCCGCGGGGGCCGAGATCGCGCTGCAGGGCGCGACGATCCCTGCCGCTGCCGCCGCGATCGCCAAGGCGATCACCGGCGCCTATCTGTCGAGCGGCGGCAACGCCTTCTCCAGCCGCACTGCCAGCCAGATCGTCCAGGAACATTTCCCGCCCGCGCCGACCACCGTCGGGCTCGAAAGCGGGCCCTTGTTCGGGGTGCAGTTCAGCCAGCTGCCCTGCTCGGACCTGTCGCGGCGTTTCGTTGCCGGCGGCGGCACAGGCGCGCTGATCGGGCCGAAGCGCTCGCCGCTCGGCCTCGCCGCCGACGCCGGCGGTTTCCCGCTCTACAAGAATGGCGTCGTCGTCGGCGGCATCGGGGTGATGGCCGACGGCGATTACGGCTTCGACCAGAATATCCTCGACACCGAGAATGACGACGAGGAAGCGATCGCCTTCGCCGGCACGCAAAGCTTCGCCGCCGCGGAAGCGATCCGCGCCGAACGGATCACCGTCGACGGCACCTCGCTGCGCTTCAGCGACGCGACGACCGCGAGCCTGTCGCCGCTCCAGACCAATTTCGGCGCGATCAACGGCAGCCAGGGCGCGCTGATTCCGGTCACCGGCTACACCGACGGCACGCTGGTGGCCGGCACCGTCTACGGCACCGAGGCCTCGGGCATCCGGGCGAGCACCGCGGGCGAATTTTCGAACCGCGATGCGTTCGTGCTCACCGACGGCAGCGGCAACCCGCGCTACCCGATCCGCGCGGGCACCGACGGCGCCGCGGTGGCGCAGCCGCTTACCGCCGCCGAAGTGCGCGCGGTGCTCGAAGAAGCCTTCACGATCCTCTCCCGCGCGCGCGCGCAGATCCGCCGCCCGCTCGACAGCCGTATGCAGGCGACGATCAGCCTCGTCGACACCAATGGCGAGGTGCTCGGTATCGTCCGCTCGCCCGATGCGCCGATTTTCGGCACCGATGTGTCGTTGCAGAAGGCGCGCACGGTGGCTTTCCTGTCGGGCAGCCGCGCCGCGCCCGAACTGCTCGCAACCCCGGTCGTGCCCGGCGTCGCCAATGTGCCCGCTTATGTCCAGCGCACGCGGACTTTCCTCAACGATCCGGCGGCGCTGACCGGCGGAACGGCCTTCGGCGACCGCTCGGTCGGCAATCTCGCCCGCCCCTATTTCCCCGACGGCGAAGTCGCGCGTCCCGCGGGTCCTTTCTCGGTCGAGCAGGCGGCGCAGTTCAGCCCCTTTGGGGTCGGGTTGCAAGTCGATCTCGTCGCGCTCAATATCGTCCAGCACCTCAATTTTGTCGCCAGCGGCGGCGCCAGCCCCGACACCGCGCAGCAATGCACGCAGGTCCCCGACACCTCGCTCGGGCGCAAGCGCATCGCCAACGGCATCCAGATCTTCCCGGGCTCGGTCCCCATCTATCGCGGCAGCACGCTGGTCGGCGCGATCGGCGTGTCGGGCGACGGCATCGACCAGGACGATATGGTCAGCTTCCTTGGGCTCCATAATGGCGGCGCGCGGATCGGCGGCATCGGCAACGCGCCGACGGGCATTCGCGCCGACCGCGTCGTGGTGAACCTGTCGGGCGGCGCAAGCGTGCGGCTGCGCTACGTCTCCTGCCCCTTCGCGCCCTTCCTCGACACGGCGCAGCAAAATGTCTGCGACGGGCTGTAGACGATGAGCCTCGCGGGAAGCAGCCTTTGGCCGATCATCGCCAGCCTGGCCGCCCAGGGCGCGCCGGGCGATGCGGCCGAACCTGCGCCCGCTGCGGAGGCCGAAGCCCCCGCACCCGAACCCTCGCTCGACGAGCTCACCCCGCCGCCGCCGCCGGTCGATTGGCAGGAGATGATGGACGACGATCTGATGACCCAGATCATCGACGGCCGCCGCCGCCCCGGCTATCGCCCCGACCTGCCCGACCAACTGACCCAGGACAATGTCGGCGCGCTGCGCCCGCCGCCGCCCGAGGCCTTTCCAGGGATGGAGGACCAGCTGCCGGTCCCCGACCGCTGGCGCCTGATCGAGAGCCTGGGCGTGGTCAAGGAACGCTGGTTCGACCCCTATCACCAGAATACCTACAAGGGCGATCGCGCGCTTTGCATCCCGACCAAGGAAGAGCAGGAACTTCGGACACGGGGCGGCGAAGCGCGCTGCAAGACGCCGAAATTCCTGGGGCTGAAGGGCGAGGACTGGTTCTTCGTCGTCAACGCGGTGTCGGACACGGTGTTCGAACCACGCACCTTCCCGATCCCGGTCGGCGTCCAGACGACCTCGCGCCCCGGCAGCCTCGATGTATTCGGCAAGAACCGCAGCTTCGTCGCGGCGCAGACCTTCATCGTCGGCGCGGCGCTGATCAAGGGCTCGACCGCGTTCAAGCCGCCCGACATCGAATATCGCCTGACGCTCGCCTATCAGGCCAATTATGTCGACGTGCCCGAACGGCGCGTGCTCGACGTGCGCCCGTCGAAGAAGAGCAACCGCTTCGACCATTTTATCGGCGTGCAGGAATTGTTCGTCGACAAGCACCTCGGCAACACGTCGGACCGCTACGACTTCTATTCGATCCGCGTCGGCATCCAGCCGTTCCAGAGCGATTTCCGCGGTTTCCTGTTCCAGGATTCGCAGCTCGGCATCCGCCTGTTCGGCAATCGCGACAACAACCGCTTCCAATATAATCTTGCGGCCTTCTGGCGGCTCGAGAAGGACACCAACTCGGGCCTCAACGACATCACCCAGACGCCGCGCGACGATTTCATCTTCACCGGCAACCTCTATCGCCAGGATTTTCCGTTCGTCGGGCTGACCAGCCAGGTCAGCGTGACCTATAATATGAATCGCGAAAAGAACGACATTCAGATCGACCACAACGGCTTCCCGGTGCGCCCCGCGCTGCTCGGCGACCTCAAGGGGCGCGAATATGATGTCGTCTATCTCGGCTACAGCGCCGACGGACGCATTGGGCGGATCAACCTGACCGCGAGCTTCTACGCTGCGCTGGGCGAGGACCGGAACAGCTTCTTCACCAGCAAGCCCGCCGAGATTCGCGCGGGCTTCGGCGCGGTCGAGCTCAGCTACGACCACGACTGGATGCGCTTCCGCCTCTCGGGGCTCTACGCGACCGGCGACAAGGACCCGTATAACAACACCGAGGGCGGCTTCGACGCGATCTTCGAGAATCCGATCTTCGGCGGCGCCGACACCAGCTATTGGATCCGCCAGACGATCCCCTTCGCGGGCGGCGGGCGCGTCATTTCGATCAACGGTCGCAACGGCATCCTGAATTCGCTGCGCTCGTCGAAGGAAGAGGGCCAGTCGAATTTCAACAACCCGGGCACCGTCTTCGTCGGCGCCGGCGCCGATTTCGACATCTCGCCGCAGTTCCGCGTCAGCACCAACGTCAACCATCTGTGGTTCGCCAACACCAGCTCGCTTCAGGCGCTGCGCATGGAGGGCTCGATCCCCAAGGACATCGGCTGGGACCTGTCGGTCGCGACGATCTGGCGGCCCAAGGCGACGCAGAACATAGTCGGGCGCCTCAGCGCCGCGGTGCTCGTCCCGGGCAAGGGGTTCAAGGACCTGTTCGAAAACAAGCAGCGCGAGGATGTCTATGTGTCGATCCTCGCCAATGCGATCCTGAGTTTCTGACGATGCCGATGCGCAAGCTCTTCGCCCTGATCGCCTTCGTCCTGATGGGCGCGAGCCTAACCCTGTCGATGGTGCGCGCCGCCGAGGGCGAAAAGCCGGTGAAGGTCGAATATCGCTTCTCGCCCCCCGCACCCCGCGAGCAGCCCGGCGCGACCTTCGAGGAGCGCGAGGCCGCGGTGCTCGCAAAATCGAAGGGCTGCTACAGCTGCCACACCCAGACCGACGCGCCGTCGATGCACGCGACCCCCGCGGTCCAGCTCGGTTGCACCGACTGCCATGGCGGCGACGCCGAAAGCGCCGCCGCCTTCGGCGATGCCAAGCTCGGCTACGACAATCCGTACAATCTCGCCGCGATGAAGATCGCGCACCCGCAGCCGACCTTGCCGAACAGCTGGGGGCACAGCCCTGCGAACCCCAAGCGCAGCTACACGTTGCTCAACAAGGAATCGCCCGAGTTCATCCGCTTCATCAACCCCAGCGATTACCGCGTCGCGCGCGAGGCGTGCGGATCGTGCCACCTCGAGGTGATCGAGGCGACCGAACGATCGCTGATGTCGACCTCGGCGATGCTGTGGGGCGGCGCGGCGTATAACAACGGCATCGTGCCGTTCAAAAACTATGTCTTCGGCGAAGCCTACACCCGCAATGGCGACCCCGCGTGCATCCTATCGCCGACGACCACCATGAGCGCCGAGGAATATAAGAAGGCGTGCGATCCCAAGGTGCCGTCGGACAAGATATTGTCCGACAAGGAACGCGCGCGCGGCGCGCTCGGCAAGATGTACCCGCTGCCGCGCTGGTCCGTGATCCCGCCGGGCGACGTCTTCCGCGTGTTCGAGCGCGGCGGGCGCAACATCAACACGCAATTCCCCGAAATAGGCCTGCCCAACCCGACCGGCAGCATCCAGCGTTTGGAAGAACCCGGCCGTCCCGACCTCAAACAGTCGAACCGCGGCCCCGGCACGGGCCTGCGCGTCGCGATCCCCGTGCTCAACATCCACAAGACGCGCCTCAACGACCCGCTGATGTGGTTCATGGGCACCAACGACCAGCCGGGCGACTATCGCCATTCGGGCTGTTCGGGCTGCCACGTCATCTATGCCAACGACCGCGAGCCGCGGCACAGCCTGACCTATTCCAAATATGGCCGCGACGGCGAGACCGCGACGGTCGACCCGACGATCAAGGACCGCAAGCATAAGGCCGACGACGGCCACGGCCATGGCGACAGTCACGGCGGCGGTGGGTCGAGCCATGGCGATGCCGCGAAGCATGCACCCAACGAGGAAAAGCATGGCGGGCTGATCGACCCCGCCGACGCCAGGGCGGGCCCGCGGGTGTTCGCAAAGAAGGAGCGGCTCGAATCGGGTCACCCGATCAAGCACGCCTTCACGCGCTCGATCCCGACCTCGCAATGCATGACCTGCCACATGCACCAGCCGAACATCTTCCTGAACTCCTACCTCGGCTACACGATGTGGGATTATGAATCGGACGCGCCGCAGATGTGGCCCGGCCCGCACAACACGACGCCGCGTCCCGACGGCATGAGCGACGAAGAGTATCAGAAGAAGTTCAAGCAGCAGCACTACCCGACCGCGGCCGAGGTGCATCAGGTGCTCGAACGCAACCCCGAGGGCGCGGCGACGCGCGGGCTGTGGGCCGATGTCGAGTTCCTGCGCGACGTCTATGACGTCAACGACAGCAACAAGGACACCCAGTTCGCCGACTATCACGGCCACGGATGGAACTTCCGCGGCATCTTCAAGCGCGATCGGAGCGGCAATCTGCTGACCGCCGACGGCAATATGTCGACCTATGGCACCGACACCGCGCACATCATCGATCCCAAGGACCCCGAGAAATGGCGCAAGAGCTGCGCCAGCTACAGCGACGAAAAGCAGCGCGAGCTGTGCCTCGCCAGCGCCGATCCGGGACGGCCCGGGGTCGAGGGCAAGTTCGTTCCGCCCGGGCTCAACCCCGGCAAGGCGGTCCATATGATGGACATCCATGCCGAAAAGGGCATGCAATGCGCCGACTGCCACTTCAGCCAGGACAGCCACGGCAATGGCTATATCCAGGGCGAGGTCGCCAACGCGGTCGAGATCGGCTGCAAGGACTGCCACGGCACCGCCGACGCGCTGCCCAACCTGCTCACGTCGAACGTCGCGGCGCGGCCGCAGGGCACCAACCTCGCGCTGCTGCGCAACCCCGACGGGCGCCGCCGCTTCGAATTCCAGTATAACGACAATGGCGACGTCACCGGGCTGATCCAGCGCTCGATCGTCGATCCCAAGCTCGAATGGCAGGTCAGCCTGGTCAAGCAAGCGGTGACCCCGGGGCCGCATTTCAACGCCAAGGCGGCGCGCGCCAAGCTGATGGCGCGGTCGGGCGCCGAGGACGGGCAGTTCCAATGGGGCCCCGGCGTCGCGAAGGAGGATCGTGCGCACGGCGACGACAAGATGACCTGCTTCACCTGTCACCTGTCGTGGACGACGAGTTGCGGCGGCTGCCATTTGCCGATCGAGGCGAACTGGAAGACCAAGATGCACCATTTTGAGGGCGAGGAGACGCGCAACTTCGCCACTTACAATCCGCAGGTCGCGCGCGACGAAATGTTCCAGCTCGGCCGCCACCAGCTGACCAAGCCCGGCGAGCCCGGCCCCGACGGCGAGGTGCGCGGGATCATCACCCCGGTGCGATCGACCTCGGCGCTGATCCTGTCGTCGACCAATATCAACCGCGAGCGCATCTATGTGCAGCAGCCGCCGATCAGTTCCGCGGGCTATTCGAGCCAGGCCTTTGCGCCGCATTTCCCGCACACCGTGCGGCGGCAGGAAACCAAGCAATGCTCGGACTGCCACCTGTCGGCGAACGACGACAATAATGCCATCATGGCGCAGCTCAATCTGCTGGGCACCAATTTCGTCAACTTCGTGGGCTTGAACGTCTGGTCGGGGATGGAGGACGGTTTCCAGGCGACGCGCGTCACCGAATGGGACGAGCCGCAGGCGGTGATCGGCAGCTATCTCCAGAAATATGCCTATCCCGACTATTGGAAGCTGCACGTCGAGCAGAATGGGCGCGAGCTCAAAAATTGGGTGCGCGGCAAGACCTTCGACAAAAAATTCTCGGGCGAGACGCATGCGCTCGAGGAATTCGCGAACATCGTTCAAGACACCAGCGGCCGGGTGAACTGCCTGCAGCAGCGCGGCGAATATATGTTCGTGGCGGAGGGCAAGGGCGGCTTCCGCGTCTATGACGTCGCGTCGATCGGCAACAAGGGCTTCTCCGAACGCATCATCCGCGCGCCCTTCGCCGGGCTCGGCCATAGCACGCATGTGAAGACGAAGAACGCGACCTGCATGGCGATCGCGACGACCCAGCCGATCAGCGTCAGCCGCAACGACAATATCGTGAAGAATTTCCCCGAAAACCACGAACAGGCGATGCACCCCATCTATCGTTATGCGGTGATCACCGACAGCGTCGAGGGGCTGATCCTCGTCGACATCGATACGCTCGCCGACGGCGAATTCCGCAACAACCGCTTCACGCGCGCCTTGACCTGGAACGAGGGCAATGTGCTGGCGGGCGCGCGGCACGTCACACTCGCGGGCAGCATCGCCTATATCACCACCGACGCCGGGCTGGTCGTGCTCGACTTGACCGATCCGCTGGCGCCCAAGGTCACCGCGCAGCTGCCGCTGACCGACGCGCGCGCCAGCGCGGTGCAGTTCCGCTACCTGTGGGTCACCGACGCCGAGGGCGTGAAATTGTTCGACGTCACGCGGCTGGCGCAGCCGGTGCCGGTGCCCGAGGGCACGGTGCGCCTCGCCAATGCGCGGAAAATCTACCTCGCGCGCACCTATATGTATGTCGCGGCGAAGGCCGACGGGCTCGTCATCGTCGACGTCACGCGCCCCGCGGCGCCGCAGGTCTGGCCCGCGCTGACCTTCGGCGGCGCGCTGACCGATGCCGAGGACGTGATCGTCGCGTCGACCAATGCCTCGCTCTTCGGCTATGTCGCCGACGGCCGCAACGGCATCAAGGTGATCCAGCTGACCAGCCCCGACAATGCCGGCCTCTATGGCTTCTCGCCCAAGCCGACCCCCGAACTGATCGCCTGGGCGAAGACCCCGTCGCCCGCGCTCGCGCTGTCGAAAGGGCTCGACCGCGACCGCGCGGTCGACGAGACCGGCGGCCAGATGGCGGTGTTCGGCCGCCTCGGCTCGCGGCCCTTCACCCGGCCCGAGATGGAGCGGCTGTTCCTCAACCGCCAGGGCCTCGTCTACAAGGTCCGCGACGAGGTCGACCAGGCGGGCTGGCGCGCGGGGGATGTGTTCGCGAACTGACCAACGCGGTTAAGCCCCTTGGCGCCGTCCACGGGTTGTGCGAGACGCGGAGCATGCGACCCCAGGTCACTCCCCACCCCAGCCTCGGCGACAAGCTTCGCCGCGCGGTCTGGAACGCCGTCTGGCTCCTGCTCTATCGCCCCAGCCCGATCCCGCTCCACGCGTGGCGCCGCCTGCTGCTCCGCCTCTTCGGCGCGACCATCGGCCCGGGCGCGCGGCCCTATCCCAGCGCGCGTATCTGGGCGCCGTGGAATTTCGAAATGGGCGCGGGCAGCACGCTCGGGCCGAAGAGCGAAATCTACAGCGTCGCGCGCGTGACGCTCGGCCCCTGGTCGGTGGTCAGCCAGCGCGCCTATCTCTGCACCGCCAGCCACGACATCCATGCGCCCGGCTTTGCGCTCACCGCGGCGCCGATCGCGGTGGGCCGCAACGCGTGGGTGGCTGCCGACGCCTTCATCGGGCCCGGCGTGACGCTGGCGGATGGCGCCGTCGCGGCGGCGCGCGCGGTGGTGATCAAGGATGTCGATCGGGGCGTCATCGTCGGCGGCAATCCCGCGGTGCCGGTGGGCGAATGCGGTCTTGCCGACTTCGCCGACGGCTCGATGCGCCCGGGGGGCTAAAGCCGCTCGGCCTGCACCACCGTGTCCGATGCGCGCAGCGCCGACAAGATACGCATCACATGCTGCACATCGCGCACCTCGACGACGACGTCATAGGTGTGGAAACCGCCCTCGCGGTTCGACAGGCGCAAATTGGTGATGTTCGCCATATTGGCCGCCAAGATGCCCGACATTTCGGCGAGCGTGCCGGGCTCGTTGAGGATCACCACGCACAGCCGCGCATTGCCGCCCTCGCTATCCTCCTGCCAGCGCAGGTCGATCCAGTCGGCGTCGACCCCGTCCGCGAGGCTGGGGCAGTCGATGACATGGACCTCGATTCCCTCGCCCGGGCGCGCCAGCCCGACGATGCGGTCGCCGGGCACCGGGTGGCAGCAATCGGCGAGCTGGTAGGCGACCCCGGGGGTCAGCCCGGCGATCGACACCGCGGCGCCCTGCACCAGCTTGCCGGGCTTCGATTTCATCTCGGCGGTGATTCCGGGGACGAGCGCTTCGAGCACCGCATTGTCGGTCAGCCGCTGCTTGGCGATCGCGACATAGAGCGCGCTGTCGTCGTCGAGCTTCAGCCGCGTCAGGGCGGCGGCGCGTGCCTTGTCGCCGACCTTGTTGGGCAGGCGCGCGACGATCTCGTCGTACATCTTGCGGCCAAGGGCCGTGAGCTCGACCTTTTCCTTCGAGCGCACATGGCGGCGGATCGCGGCGCGCGCCTTGCCGGTGACCGCGAACCCGAGCCAGGCGGGCTGCGGCGTCTGCTTGTCCGATGACAATATTTCGACCGTGTCGCCATTGGCGAGCTGAGTGCGCAGCGGCACCAGCCGGCCGTTGACCTTGGCGCCGACGGTGCGGTCGCCGAGCCCGGTGTGCACGGCATAGGCAAAATCGACCGGGGTCGCGCCCTTGGGCAGCTGGTGCAGGCTGCCCTTCGGGGTGAAGGCGAAGATGCGGTCCTGATACATCGCGATGCGCGTGTTCTCGAGGAACTCGTCGGGATCGTGCGTCTGCTCGAGGATTTCGAGCAAGTCGCGAATCCACCCCGCCTGCCCGTCGGGAACCGCGCCGCCCTGCTTGTAGGCCCAATGCGCTGCGAGTCCGAATTCGGACTGCTGGTGCATGCCCAGGCTGCGGATCTGGATCTCGATCCGCATATTCTGCTGGTGCATGATCGTCGTGTGCAGCGACTTGTAGCCGTTGCGCTTGGGCGTCGAGATATAGTCCTTGAACCGCCCGGGGACCATTTTCCACTTGCGGTGGATCAGTCCGAGCGCGGCGTAGCAGTCGGCGTCGGTCGGGGTGATGATGCGGAAGGCGATGATGTCGGTCACCTGCTCGAAGCTGACGTGCCGCTCCTGCATCTTGCGCCAGATCGAATAGGGATGCTTCTCGCGCCCCGATACATCGGCCTCGATCCCGTTCTTGGCCAGCAGTTCCTTGAACTCGCGCGTGATCGCCGCGACCTTGTCCTTGCCCCCCGCGGTCAGCTTGGCAAGGCGGCCGGTGATCGTCGCATAGGCCTCAGGCTCAAGCTCGCGAAAGGCAAGCAGCTGCATTTCGCGCATATATTCATACATGCCGATCCGCTCGGCGAGCGGGGCATAGATGTCCATCGTCTCCTTGGCGATGCGGCGGCGCTTGTCGGGATTCTGGATGAAATGCAGCGTGCGCATATTGTGCAGCCGGTCGGCGAGCTTGACCAGCAGCACGCGGATGTCGTCCGACATCGCGAGCAGGAATTTGCGGAGGTTTTCTGCCGCGCGCTCATTCTCGGTCTGCGCCTCGATCTTGCTGAGCTTGGTCACGCCGTCGACCAGCCGCCCGACGTCGGCACCGAACAGCCGCTCGATCTCCTCGGGGGTGGTCAGCGTATCCTCGAGCGTGTCGTGGAGCAGCGCGGTGACGATCGTCTCGCTGTCGAGGTGCAGGTCGGTCAATATGCCCGCGACCTCGACCGGATGGCTGAAATAGGGGTCGCCCGACGCGCGTTTCTGGCTGCCGTGTTTCTGGACGGTAAAGACATAGGCGCGGTTGAGCAACGCCTCGTCGACGTCGGGATCATAAGCGCGCACGCGCTCGACAAGTTCATATTGACGCAGCATCCTGTCCCAATGTCGTGCATGCGGGCATAAATGCAATGCGAAACTTGGTTGCGCGGTACCGGCCTCGCCCCGCAATATTGGTAAACGGCTTTGGAAGCATCGTGCGCGCGCGGTAAGGCGGGAGCGATGACAGGGACCGCGCCCTCCGATTCGGCCGCGCCGCGCGTGTCGATGGTGATGCCCGTGCACAATGGTGCGCGCTGGCTCGAAGAGGCGATAGACTCGGTTCTTGCGCAAAGCTTCGCCGATTTCGAGCTGATCCTCGTCGATGACGCGTCGCGCGACGACAGCCCGGCGATCATGGCCGCGGCCGCGGCGCGCGATCCGCGCATCCGCCATGTCCGGCTCGACACCAATATCGGTTTGCCCGCCGCGCTCAACCATGGTTTCGCGCAGGCGCGTGGGCAGTTGCACAGCTGGACCTCGGACGACAATCTGCTGCGCCCGGCGATGCTCGAGCGGTTGGTCGCGACGCTCGACGCGAATCCCGATGCCGGGGTCGCCTTCGCCGACTTCACGTTGATCGACGACGAAGGGCGACACCTCGGCTATTCGCGCGTCGGCCCGGTCGAGCGGCTGCTCCACGGCAATAATATCGGCGCCTGCTTCCTCTATCGGGCCGAGGTGACCGCGGCGCTCGACGGCTACGACATCGGGCTGTTCGGGGTCGAGGATTATGATTTCTGGCTCCGTGCGGCGCGGCGCTTCGCCTTCGTCGAACTGCACGAGGATCTCTACCGCTACCGCAAGCATGGCGGCAGCCTGACGAGCAAGCGCGCCGACCAGATACAGGCTTTGACGGCGCTCATCGTCGAGCGCGCGCTGCCCGACCAGCTGCCGCCGCGCAGCCGCAGCGAGATTCTGCTCGGGCTCGCGCTCAAGACCCAGCGCCGCTGGCGCTTCGACCTCGTCCGCCGCGCGCTCCGCGCGCACCCGCCATCGGTCGCGGCGCGCCTGCCCGCGCTCGCGCGCTGGACGCTGGTGGTCGCGCGCAACCGCATTACGGCTTAGAGCTCTCCAAACCTTACTCTATTTCCGTTCGTGTCGAGCGAAGTCGAGACACCGTGAAGGCAGGCGCTCCCGATGGGTGTCTCGACTTCGCTCGACACGAGCGGGATTTATGGTTGGGCTTATCCAGAACCGCGTGAAAGCTAGCGAATTGTGTATCAGGAAATGGATCGCGCAGAGGCGCAGAGGCCGCAGAGAGATTGCGCCTTTCCTCTCTGCGGCCTCCGCGCCTCTGCGCGAATCTGAAAATAGCCTGCGGCAGCCATCGCCCGAAAGCGGTCAAACCGGATACTCTCCCAACCCAACGAAAAAGGACCGCCACGCCGCCCCGGGAGGAAGGGCGGCGGGCGGTCCTCTCGAAGACCGGATGGGGCGGCAGGGGGAGGGGAGAGCCGCCCGCCCGGCCGGTCAGGCTGCGCCGTTGCAGCGCGCCAGATCTTCGGCTTCGAGTGCCTTGCCGTCGGCGGTGAAGCTCTTCACTTCGCCGGCCTCCTTGGCCAGGCCCGAGCACATCATCAGCGGACGGCTGGTGCCGCGCGCCCCGACGCAATCGGTGCCGGTGCACGACCAGACGATCCCGCGCGCGACGAACTTGCCCTTGGGCGCGGGGCTGGCGGGTTCGGCGCGATAATAAGCGCCGCCCGCGGCGTTAGCGGCGGCCGGCAGCATCGCGCTCGCGCCTGCCAGTGCGACGCCGATCAGCGGCAAAACATGCGCCGGAGAAGAAAATTTGAACATGGGGAGGTCTCCTTTTTTCGCACCTATTTTAGGTTGCAAAAAGAAATTTAGGCGGCGAGTTGCAAAATGCAACCGAGGCCCACATATTTTTTGTGCGGGGGCCGATTTTACGTTAGGGCTAGGCCCATGGGAAAATTACGCGAACCGCTGAACCTGCTCTATGGGGACAATTGCGCCCTGCCGCTCGCGCTCGAGGCGATGGGCGAGCGATGGTCGTTCATGATCCTGCGCGCCGCGTTCAACGGCGTGCATCATTTCGAGGAGTTCCAGCAGGAACTCAGCATCGCGCGCAACATCCTGTCGAACCGTCTGTCGAAGCTCGTCGACCATGGCATCATGGCGCGCGAGGTGATGGCCGAGGACCGGCGCAAGGTGCGCTACGAGCTCACCGAAAAGGGGCTCGAACTGCTCCCCGCGATGATTGCGCTGCGCCAATGGGGCGAAAAGTGGGGCGCCGGCGTGCCCTCGACCCCGGTGCTGGTCGACGTCCGCGACGAACAGCCGATCGGCCCGGTGACGATCACCGCGCACGACGGTCGCCCGATCGGGTACAAGGAGCTGGTGTGGAAGCACCGCGCCGAGCTCCAGCCGCTGGGGCAGGCGCGCGCGCGCGCCGACGAACGGATGGCGCCGGTTGCCGCCGAGTGAGCCCATGGGCGCCGTTTCCTCCGCCGCCCCGACCGCTTCGACCATGCCGCTGACCACCGCCCAGCAACGCCCCCCCAGCGGACCGATGCCCCTGTTCGGCCTGTCGACGCCGGGGCCCTTTTTCGGCAACAAGATCCGCGCCTTCTGGAATCTCCAGATCCTCGGCTGGTTGGGCTGGCTGGGCCTCCGCGGCGTGTCGGGGCTGGCCAATGGCCAGGCGTGGAGCTTCCTCGTCCAGCCGATCGTCTCGGCGATCACCGGCTTCTCGCTGACGCTGATCCTCGCGGTCTGCTACCGCACATTGATCAACCGCCGCCCGATCGTGATGTGGGGGATCAGCCTCGGTCTCGCGGCGGTGGCGACGGCGCTGTGGGCGTTCATCGACGCCTGGGTCGCACAGATCCTCAATCCCGCGAGCGAGACCGGCTTCACCAGCCTGCTGCTCGGCGCGGTCTATATCGACGCCTCGTCGATCGCCGCCTGGTCGGCACTCTATTTCGCGATCAACTATTTCCTCCAGCTCGAGGAACAGAATGACCGCGTCCTCCGCCTCGAGGCGCAGGCCGCCTCGGCGCAGCTCGCGATGCTGCGCTATCAGCTCAATCCGCATTTCCTGTTCAACACACTCAACAGCATCTCGACGCTGGTGCTGCTCAAGCAGTCCGAGCCCGCCAATGCGATGCTCTCGCGCCTCTCGGCCTTCCTGCGCTACACGCTCGCCAACGAGCCGACCGCGCAGGTGACGCTGGCGCAGGAGATCGAGACGCTGAAGCTCTATCTCGACATCGAGAAGATGCGCTTCGAGGAACGATTGCGCCCGCATTTCGCGATCGATCCCGCGGTCGCGCGCGCGCGGCTGCCCTCGCTCCTGCTCCAGCCGCTCATCGAAAACGCCATCAAATATGCCGTCACCCCGCAGGAGGACGGCGCGGACATCACCATTTCCGCACAGCTCGCCGGTCAAAACGTACGGATTACCGTGTCGGACACCGGGTCGGGATTGCCAGCGGGCGGCACCGACCCCACCACGGGCTTTGCAACGGAATCGACCGGTGTGGGTTTAGCCAACATCAGGGACCGGCTGGCGCAGGCTTTCGGCGACCAGCATCGGTTCGATGCCCAACCGGGCGCTGACGGCGGATTCACGGTAATAGTCGAGTTTCCGTTTCAGCCCGACGGGCAAATGACGATTGGAACCGAACGCACATGACGATCAGAACCATTCTGGTGGATGACGAAAAATTGGCGACCCAGGGCCTGCAATTGCGGCTCGAAGCGCACAGCGATGTCGAAATCGTCGACACCGCGCAAAACGGCCGCGAGGCCATCCGCAAGATCAAGACGCATAAACCCGACCTCGTGTTCCTCGACATCCAGATGCCCGGTTTCGACGGCTTCTCGGTGGTTCAGGGATTGATGGAGGTCGAACCGCCGCTGGTGGTGTTCGTCACCGCTTACTCGGACCATGCGATCCGTGCCTTCGAGGCGCAGGCGGTCGATTATCTGGTCAAGCCCGTCGAGCCCGAGCGGCTCGCCGACGCGCTCGACCGTGTGCGCCAGCGCCTGTCCGAGAAGCGCGGCGCCGCCGAGGTCGAACGATTGAAGACCGTGCTCGCCGAAGTCGCGCCCGACGCGGTGGAGGGTTATGACGCCGAAATCGCCCCCGATGCGCACGCCGCCGACCGCTATGAAAAGATGATCAATATCAAGGACCGCGGCCAGATTTTCCGCGTCGACGTCGACAGCATCGAACGCATCGACGCGGCGGGCGACTATATGTGCATTTACACCGCCGACAACAGCCTGATCCTGCGTGAGACGATGAAGGACCTCGAAAAGCGCCTCGATCCGCGCAATTTCCAGCGCGTGCATCGCTCGACGATCGTCAATCTGAGCCAGGTCAAGCAGGTCAAGCCGCACACCAACGGCGAATGCTTCCTCGTGCTCGGCTCGGGCGCACAGGTGAAGGTCAGCCGCAGCTATCGCGACGTGGTGGCGCGCTTCGTGCACTGAGATAAGTTGTCTGAACTATAACTCTCCCCCTTGACGGAGGAGGCAGCGAGACTTTGCAGCTTGCTGCTTAGTCGCAGCGGTGGGGGTGAGGTGGCGTGCGTCAGCCTACGCCTGCGACCTCACCCCCACCCATCCCTCCCCCCTCAAGGGGGAGGGCTTTTCAAAGCTGGTGCCCGGTCCGGTCGCGCTTCGTCGCCAGATATTGCTCGTTATGTTTGTTCGTCGGCAGCGCGAGCGGAATGCGCTGGACGACCTCGACGCCCTCGCGCTCGAGCCGCGCAACCTTCTCCGGATTGTTCGTCATCAGCCGGATGCGCGGCACGTTGAGCAATTCCAGCATCCGCCCCGCGATCGCAAAATCGCGCGCCTCGACCGGGAAGCCGAGCCGCAGATTGGCGTCGACCGTGTCATAGCCCTGGTCCTGGAGCGCATAGGCGCGCAGCTTGTTGACCAGCCCAATGCCGCGCCCTTCCTGCCGCAAGTACAGCAGCACCCCCCACGGCGCATCGGCCATCGCGTGCAGCGCGGCGTGGAGCTGTGGCCCGCAATCGCATTTGAGGCTGCCGAGCACGTCGCCGGTCAGGCATTCGCTATGCAGCCGTACCACCGGCGGATTGCCGTCGCGCTTTCCGATGACGAGCGCGACATGGTCCGAAGCCTCCTCGGGCGTCCGGAACGCCACGATCTCGGCGATTTCGCTCGCATCGACGGGCAGCCGCGCGCGCGCCGCGATGTGCAGCCGCGCGGGGTCGAGCAGGGCGGCGACATCGGCGGCTTCGCACATGGTCTCGGCCTCGCCCACGGCGCCCCGCACGAAGAAGGCGGGGAGCAGACCCGCATGACGCGCCATCGTCATCGCGGCGGCCGCGGCGCTATCGTCCCCGGTCGCAATCGTGCGGAACGGGCCTTTGAGCGGTTTGGCGAGGTCGAGCGCCGGGTCGGCCACGGCCAGCCCCGCCGCAACCGTCGGCGCGGCATCGGCCAGCCGCACCGGCCCCGGTGCCGCGGCGACGCGCTGGTTGGTGAGCTTGAGCGTCACCGCGCGCTCCCCCGACAGCAGCAGGTCGCCGCTGCCGAACTCCGCCAGCGCCGCGTCGCCCGCGCTCTCGACCGCGATCAGGTCGAGGGTGCCGACGCGCAGCGGCCAGCCGCGGCGCAGCGCATCGATCGCGCGCGCGGCGCGCCTCGCGCCTTCATCGCTCAAAGCGCGAACTCGGTGATCAGCGGGATATGGTCCGACGGCCGTTCCCAGCTGCGCGCGGGCTGGACGATGCGGTGCGACACCGCCTTCGCGAGCAGGTCGGGGGTGACCCACATATGATCGAGGCGCCGGCCGCGGTTCGACAGCTCCCAATCCTTGGCGCGGTAGCTCCACCAGGTGAAGAGCGGGGTCGGCGCCTCGATGAAATGGCGGCCGAGGTCCACCCAGTTGGCCGCCGCCTGCAGCCGGCCGAGCGTCTCGACCTCGATCGGCGTGTGGCTGACGACGTCGAGCAGCGCCTTATGGTTCCACACGTCGCTTTCGAGCGGCGCGACGTTGAAGTCGCCGGTCAGGATCGTCGGCTGGTCGAGCGCGCCCGACCATTCGGTCATTCGCGCATAGAAATCGAGCTTCTGCCCGAACTTGGGGTTGATCTCACGGTCGGCGATGTCGCCGCCGGCGGGGATATAGACATTGTCGAGCCGTACACCGCCGGGGAGCGTGACGCCGATATGGCGCGCCTCGCCATTCGCCTGCCAGTCATATTTGCGCACGTCGGCCAGCGGCACCTTGCTGACGATCGCGACGCCGTGGTGCATGCGCTGGCCGTGGGTGACGATATGCTCATAGCCCAGCCGCCGGAACATCTCGGGCGGGAAGGATATGCATTCGACCTTGGTTTCCTGCAGGCACAAGATGTCGGGGGCTTCCTCGCGCAGGAATTTCTCGACGATGCCGATGCGCGCGCGAACGCTGTTGATGTTCCACGAAGCGATGCTGATTGTCATGGCTCGGCTCTATCGGCGCGTGCCGTCAGGCGCAACGCTCCCGCCTGGAAAACATAAACCCCCGTTCCAGGGGCGGTGGAACGGGGGTTCAAGGTCAGCGTTCGTCACGCTCTTGAATGAAGGTGCCTGGCGATCCGGTTGGGGCAACAGGGGGAAACCCAGAACCGGGAGCCGTGTTGGCGCCTTCGAGAGTTGAAATAGCCCTGCTTCCCTGTCGCCAAGCTGAACGAAAATCGGGGGCTTCCGGCGGCTTTTGCAGTTCGTCGATGCCCGATGTCGGTTGGTCCGAAAAACGGCGCTGAATCCGCGGTATGAGATTCGGCGCCGTTCATTTTCCGCTGTGGATAAATCTGGATTAGCTACCGCGGCCGCGCGAGCGCGGGCGCGGGTCGGTCCATTTGAACGCCGAATCGGCGACCGCTACGTTGAATTTCTGGTTACTGAGGTCGATGCGCGTGCGGTTGTTCTGCGAATCGAGCGCGACCCAGCCGCGCAGCCGCAGCCCCGCGGGCGCGCTGCCGTCGCGCATGAACACCATGGTGATCGTGCCATATTCGGGGCGCTTGGGGTCCTTGACCTCTACGCTGATCACGTCGTTGCTCGTCGTCGGCATCACCTTGGCATATTTGGTGAGGTCGCGATCGGGGTCGAGCAGCGCACCGAGCGGCGAATTCTTCACCGGCCAGCGCTGCACCTGCTTCACCTCATAGTCGATCATCGTCAGCGAGCTGCCGTCGCCGACGATCAGCAGAGGCACGCCCTTTTGATACTGGAAGCGAATCTTGCCCGGGCGCTTCAAGGTCAACTGACCGGACAGCCGCTGGCCGTTGCGGTCGGTCTGGGTGAAGTCGGCGGTCATCGAGGTCGTCGCCTTGAGGTGCGACTGCACCGCGGACAGCGTGCTGCTCGATTGCGCGATCGCCGGCACGCCGAAGGTCAGCGCGACCGCGGCCGCGGGGGCGAGCGCCAGCGCGGCGGCGCGCGTCAGGGTCAGGCGGGGAAAAGTCAGCGTCATAGTCTTTGGTTCCTGCATCTCTGCCCGCGCGCATCGCACCGGGGCGTTGAACCCGCCGTGAACCCGGCGGTCAGAAGTCGTTCAAGCCGCGAGCGCGCGCTTTGGTTCCGGCGGGTCTCAGCGTGGCTGCCCATATTGGTCGGTCAGCACGTCGCGCCGACCGACATGATTAGGAGGGCTGACTAGTCCCTCCTCCTCCATGCGCTCGATCAGCCTTGCGGCGCTGTTGTAGCCGATCCGCAATTGCCGCTGGAGCCAGCTGGTCGAGGCCTTCTGGCTCTCTACGACGATCTGGCACGCCTTGGCATAGATGCGGTCCTCGGCGCTGTCGCCGCCCGCGGGGGCGCCTTCCATCGCGAAGCCGCCGTCCTCGGGCTCCTCGGTGACGCTCTCGATATAGTCGGGCGCGCCCTGGCCGCGCCAATGGTCGGCGACCAGCCGCACCTCGTCGTCCGACACGAACGGGCCGTGGATGCGCGTGATCTGCTTGCCGCCGGGCACGTACAACATGTCGCCCTTGCCCAGCAGCTGTTCGGCGCCCGCCTCGCCCAAAATGGTGCGGCTGTCGATCTTGCTGGTGACGTTGAAGCTGATGCGCGTCGGCAAATTCGCCTTGATCACGCCGGTGATGACGTCGACCGAGGGGCGCTGCGTCGCGAGGATCAGGTGGATGCCTGCCGCGCGCGCTTTCTGGGCCAGGCGCTGGATCAGGAACTCGACCTCCTTGCCCGCGGTCATCATCAGGTCGGCGAGCTCGTCGACCACCACCACGATCTGCGGCAGCGGCGCATAGTCGAGCGCTTCTTCTTCGTAGATCGGCTGGCCGGTCTCGGGGTCGTAGCCGGTCTGGACGCGGCGCCCGAGCGATTTGCCCTTGGCCAGCGCGCCTCGCACCTTGTCGTTGTACCCCGCGAGGTTGCGCACCGACAGGCTCGACATCATCCGGTAGCGGTCCTCCATCTGCTCGACCGCCCATTTGAGCGCGCGGATCGCCTTCTTGGGCTCGGTCACCACGGGCGCAAGCAAATGCGGGATGCCATCATAGACGCTGAGCTCGAGCATCTTTGGGTCGATCATGATCATCTTCACCTGGTCGGGACCGAGGCGATAGAGCAAGGACAGGATCATCGCATTCAAACCGACCGACTTGCCCGACCCGGTGGTGCCCGCGATCAGCAGATGCGGCATCGGCGCGAGGTCGGCGATGACCGGGTCGCCGCTGATATTTTTGCCGAGGATGATCGGCAAAGCGCCGGTCTGCTCCTGGAACAAGGCGCTGCCGATCATTTCGGACAGCACCACCGATTCGCGGTGCGCATTGGGCAGCTCGATGCCGATCACCGTTCGCCCGGGAATCGGCGCGATGCGCGCCGACAGCGCCGACATGTTGCGCGCGATATCGTCGGCGAGGTTCGAGACGCGGCTGGCCTTGGTACCCGGCGCGGGCTCGAGCTCGTACATGGTGACGACGGGGCCGGGGCGGACCGCGGTGACGACGCCCTTGACCTGGAAATCCTCGAGCACCGATTCGAGCAGGCGCGCGTTGCGCTCGAGCCCCGCCTTGTCGATCTGCCCCGTCGGCGCGGGCGGCGGCGGCGCGAGCAGGTCGACCGACGGCATCTTGTACGTCGTGAACAGGTCGGTCTGCGGCTTGGGCTTCGGTTTCGACGGGGCGGTGCGCTGCGCCGGATCGGCGATCTCGGGCGGCGCGCGGTCGCTGGGCTCGGCGCGCGCGCGCGGGCGAATGACGCGGCCCATCAGCGACGGCGCCTTTTCGTCGCGCGGCGCGGCGGGCGCACTGGCCGGCGCGATAACGCGGCCGGTCTCGGCGGCGGGCAGGCGGAAACGTGCCCACCAGCCCGGCTCGAGCCGCAGCGCGCGCCACGCGAGCCACAGCCCGACGCCGACGAGCAGCAGGATCGCCGCGAAACGGACGAGCGCCGCGGCAGGGTCGCCAAGCCGCGCGAACAGCGGGTCGACCGCGCCGCCGACGACCAGCGCGATGATCCCGCCCCAGCCCGCAGGCAGCGACGTGTCGCTCCCCGACGCCCAGAGCTGCGCGCCGAGGCCGACGAGCAATATGCCGAACAGCACGAAGGCGATCTGGCGCTTCCAATAGGGCTGCGGCGCGGCGAGCCACAGCCGCCACGCGATCACACCGAGAAGCGGCAGCACCAGCACGGCCGCGGCGCCGCCGATGAAGAGCAGCAGGTCGGCGACCCACGCCCCGGCGGCGCCCATCCAGTTGGCGGGGGCGCCGCCCGCGGCGGTGTGGATCGCGGCATCGGTGCCGTCATAAGTGAGCAAGGCCAGCGTCAGGAAAAGCGTGAAGGCGCCGAGCGCCACCGCCGCGGCGATCACCAGCGAGCGCGCGATACTGGCCCGGAAAACGGTGCGCCAATCGGCCTTTGCGGCCACGGGCTTGCGGCTGGCCATGCTGAAATCGGTCCCCTCTGGAATTAACCACGGCGATATGCGCACGGGGGTGACTCGTCGTCAAGCGCAGGTCCGAACCGGGCTGTGGGTTATATGGGTTCACGCGGAGACGCGAAGACGCGGAGAGGATTTCCTAACCCGTTCGTGCTGAGCTTGTCGAAGCACTGTTCTTCTCTTTGATGCCGCCGGAAGGAAGGACGGCCGTTGGCGCTGCGCGCCCTCTGCGAGTCCGACAAGCTCCGGGCAAACGGCTTTTGAGAGAATCTCCGCGCCTCCGCGTCTCCGCGTGAACCGAATCAAGACCGACGCCGCTTTTCATACGGCCGGTTGCGGTCTAGGGCGAAAGCCATGACCGACATCCAGCGCAGCGACGTGATCATTTCCGGCGGCGGACTCGTCGGCCAGACGCTGGCGCTCGCGCTGGCGCATCATGGGCTGTCCAGCATCGTCGTCGACCCCGCCGATCCGGTGGCGACGATCGCGCCGGGTTTCGACGGCCGCGCCTCGGCGATCGCCAGCGCGACCTGGCAGATGTTCGAAGTGCTCGGGCTCGCGGACCGCCTCGCGGGCTATGGTTGCCCGATCCGCGCGATCAAGGTCAGCGACGGCGGGCAGTCGGGCGAGCTCGATTTCGAGACCGGCGAGGGCGATCCCGCGCTCGGCACGATGATCGAGAACCGCCGGCTGCGGCTCGTTCTCCGCGATGCGCTCGCCGATGCACCGCTCGCGAAATTCATCATGCCCGCACAAGTGGTCGACCGCCAGATCGGGCCGCACGGCGTCACGCTGACGCTCGCCAACGGCACGCAGCTCGCCGCGCCGCTGCTGATCGTCGCCGAGGGCCGCCGCTCGCCGACGCGCGACGCCGAGGGCTTCAGCATCGCCAACTGGTCGTACCACCATCATGCGATGATCGGCGCGGTCGCGCACAGCAAATCGCACGATCGCGTCGCGCACGAAATCTTCTTCCCCTCGGGCCCCTTCGCCTTGCTCCCGCTCGTCGATGACGAGCAGGGGCGCCACCGCTCGGCCTTCGTCTGGACCGTCTCGGAAAAGGACGGCCCCGGCTTCGCCAAGCTCGGCGACCGCGGTTTCGTCGCCGAACTCGAAAAGCGCGCCGGCGACCTGCTCGGCACGATGGAGCTGGTCGCACCGCGGATGACCTATCCGCTCGGTTTCCACCACAGCGCGTCGATCGTCGCCGAGCGGCTCGTGCTCGTCGGCGATGCCGCGCACGGCATCCATCCGATCGCCGGACAGGGGCTCAACCTCGGCCTGCGCGATGTCGCGGCGCTCACCGAAGTGCTCGTCGAGGGTGCGCGGCTCGGGCTCGACCTCGGCGATGCGGCGCTGCTCGCGCGCTACCAGCGCTGGCGCGGGCTCGACAGCCTGATGGTCAGCCTCGCGACCGATGGGCTCACCCGCCTGTTCGGCATCCCCGGCCGCACCGCCTCGGCGGTCCGCCGCGCGGGGCTCGGCGCGGTGCAGCGGCTGCCGATGCTCAAGCGCTTCTTCATGGACGAAGCGCGCGGCGAGGCCGGCGACCTTCCGCGCCTGCTCGCGGGAGCCGAGGTTTAGGCCCACCTCTTTTTTTCCGCTTGTGTCGAGCGAAGTCGAGACACGTCGAGGGCGTGCGCTGCCGATGGGCATCTCGACTTCGCTCGATGCGAACGGCTTGGGTGATAGCCAAGCCATGCGTATTTCTACCTAGGGCGCTGGCACGCCCCCGCTAACCATGACCCCATAGCCTGTTCCGTGCGGCAAACACCGCCGCGCAGCAGGAGCCGGGACCATGTCGGCGAAGAGCGACGCCCTCGAACAGGCGGTGATGGACTGGATCGCCGCGCGCACCGCAAGCGATGCCGAACCCACCCCTCGCCGCCGCGCCCAGGCCGACCGCGCCTTCGCGCGCCTTGCCGCCTGCGCCGCCCCGCGCATCCGCTATTTTATCCGCCGCTATGGCCTGTCCTCAGCCTATGAAGATGGCGAACAGGCGTGCGCGATCGCGCTCCACCGCGCCGCGCAAAGCTATGATCCGCGCCGCGCCGCCTTCACCACGCACATGAACTGGCAGATCCGCGCAGAGCTTCAGGCGCTGCGCCATCGCCTCCACGGCGATCAGCGCCGCGCGCCGCACCGGCTCGCCGCCGAAACCCTGTCGCTCGGCGATCCCGCAATCCTCGACCGGCTCGTCGATCCCGACGCCGAACTCGCCGTCGAAGGGCGCGCGTCGGACTATCTCGCGGGGCGTCTCGCCGACCGGCTCGCCGACGACTGGGCCCAGCGCCGCGACGGTGAATGGCAAAGGGGCAAGGCCAAGCTGGCGGCGCAGCACTCGCTCGTGCGGCGACACCTCACCGCGGTCGACCCCGCGGGCCGGCTCTCCGAAAGCCATCGCCATATCGTGCGGCGCGCTTTCGCGGATATTGCGCTGCGTATCGACGCCTGATTATTGAAGCGTCGAGCGCCCGTCGTCGCCGCTCATGCGGCCGAAGAATTGCATCATCTGGACGACCAGTTCGGCGCGCGCGTCGATCGTGTCGCATTCGAGCAGCGCCTGCTTCGCCGCGCCGTCGAACGGCGCGACCTGCGCGATGCCGTTGACCAACGTCGCATCGTCGAGCTGGCCGACCGCGTTCCAGTCGACGACATAGCCCTGCCGCTCGGCAAAGCGCTTGGCCTCGCGTTCGAGGCTCGCGCGCTCGATGCTCGCCAGCACCGCGTCGTCGTCCTCGCGCTCGATCTCGGCCTCGACCTGGCGGAAGGGGGTCGTGACGTCGAGCTCGCGGCGGACGCGAAAGCGCGCGACCCCCTCGAGCACCAGGTTGAAGCGCCCCTCGTCCAGCGCCTCGACGTCGACGATCTTGCCGACGCAGCCGATGTCGTAGAGCGCGGGCGGTTCGCGCATTTCCTCGCCGGGCAGCATGCGCGGCTGGATCATCCCGATCTGGCGGTCGCGCACCAGCACCTCCTGCACCATCGCCGAATAGCGCGGCTCGAAGATGTGCAGCGGCAGGTGCAGCCCGGGGAACAGCAGTGCGCCGGGCAGCGGAAAGATCGCGATCCGCTGGATGGTCAGGGGCGCGGTCTCGCCCATCAGCCGAAGAGAATCAAAGACAGGCGGCGGCGCTGCGCCGCGACCCAGGGATCCTCGAGCCCGACGGCTTCGAACAGCGCAAGCAATTTGGCGCGCGCGGCGCCCTCCTGCCATTCGCGGTCGGCGGCGACGATGTGGAGCAGATTGTCGGCCGCTGCATCGCGCCTGCCCGCGCCGATCTGCGCGGCGGCAAGGTCGAAGCGCGCCTGATGATCGTCGGGATTCGCCGCGACCGCAGCCTCGAACGCGGCGAGTTCGCCCGCGTCGGGTGCGTCGGCAGCAAGCGCGAAGGCGCTCTTCGCCTGCGCGATCGCGGGATCGTCGGCGATCTCGGCCGGAATCATGTCGAGCAGCCCCTGCGCGCTCTCGAGGTCGCCCGTGAGCACGAGCGCGCGGATCAACCCGCCCTGCGCCGGGGCATTGTCGGGCGCGATGTCCAGGATCTGGCCGAAGATCGACGCGGCGCGTTCGCCGTCGCCTTCGGCAAGCACACCTTCGCCCATCTCGATCAGCGGCGCGATCTCGATCGCGCGTGCGCTCGCCGCGCTTTCAATGGGCAGCTGCGCGAGCAACTGGTCAAGCATCGCCTTGATCTGGCTTTCGCTGCGCGCATTGGTCAGGTTCGCGACGGGCTGGCCCTGGAAGATCGCATAGACGGTCGGGATCGACTGGACCTGGAACTGGCCCGCGATGAAGCGATTCGCATCGACGTCGACCTTTGCCAGCACCACGCCCTTGTCGGCATAGTCGGCGGCGACCTTTTCCAGGATCGGGGTCAGCTGCTTGCACGGCCCGCACCATTCGGCCCAGAAATCGAGGATGACGAGGCTGGTCATCGATGGCTCGACGACATCGCGGCGGAAGGCTTCGACGGCTTCCTTTTCTTGTGCGCTCAGACCCAAAGTGGCCACGGGGATATTGCTCCTATTGACTGTGTGGCGTCCGGTACCGGCCCGCTCTCACCCCGCTTATGTGGGATTTGCCGGCGATATGCCAACCCCATGCAGAAAATCGCAAACAAGGCTTGCCGACTCCGAAAGCCGGTGCTAATCGCCCGCCTCACCCGCTGGGAGCCACCCGTTTCCAGCCGCCAGAGCGGGCGTAGCTCAGGGGTAGAGCACAACCTTGCCAAGGTTGGGGTCGAGGGTTCGAATCCCTTCGCCCGCTCCATCGTCGTTTGTACGATATCGTTGCCAAATCTTTCCTATCACTCGACAGGATCCGTGCCGATATCGGGAAATATCGATTTTGTCTCCAAGCCAAAGGTTCGGGTCGAAGGTTCGAATCGTGCCTAGATTGGCGGCTTAACGTCGCCAAACTGCGGCGAGCCAGAATAGCACGGCGCTTGCTGAGAGCATGTCGCGATGACCGCTTTGCGCCTGATGTCGGCCATTCGCGAGGGCAACGAAGGAGTGCCAACAGCGGACCTTTACATGCCGGCCAACGAAAGACTGACGAGAATAGCTTCGCTGAAGATTGCAATACGCCGCCGCGCACCCATATCCTTATCATTGCCGTGCTGACCTGCGCGCCGGTAACTGAGAGACCATTGTGCTCCCCGCCAACGGAGCGATTATGGACCTCAACGAACTTCTCTATCACCATCAGATCGCCCTGATGTCCGTCAGCCAGGCGGAGCGTCGCGGGCATGCGACGGCGAATTTCGATCTGCCGCTCTATTATGCCAAGCGCATCAACGACTATCGCGACATCCGGGGTTTGACGGGCAATCTGATCATGGCCGGGGGATCCCCCCAGGACGCGGAGCTGTCCGGGCGCGTCGCATGCGACCGGTATGTCGGCGACAGGCTGCCGATGGCGCAGCCGGCCATTCTTGTTTGAAAAATCTCATTGCCTTCGATCTCGACGGCACGCTCGCCGAGAGCAAGCAGCCGCTCGCCGATGTGATGGGGGAGGCGCTCGCCGACCTTCTGGCTGTCGCCGACGTCGCGATCATCTCGGGCGGCGACTGGCCCCAATTCGACAAGCAGATCGCCTCGCGCCTTCCGGCTCGCGCCGACCGGTCGCGATTGTGGCTCATGCCCACGACCGGCACGAAGCTCTACACTTATCGTTCGGACGCTTGGCAGGCGGTCTATGCGGAACTCTTCGCCGACGATGAGAAACAGCGCATATTCGGGGCTTTCGATGCCGCGCTCGAAGCCACGGGCTTCGTGCCCGAAGCCGTCTGGGGCGAACGCATCGAAGACCGCGGCAGCCAGATCACCTTTTCGGCGCTCGGCCAGCAGGCGCCGATCGACGCCAAGGAAAAATGGGATCCGGACTTTTCGAAGCGCAAGATCATCCAGCACGACCTTCGCGCGCGTCTTCCGGGCCTGTCGATCAACATGGGCGGCGCAACGTCGATCGACATCACCCGCGAAGGGGTCGACAAGGCCTATGGGTTGACCACGCTCCGCGACGAGAGTGGCTTTCCGCTCGACGCCATGATGTTCATCGGCGACGCGATTTTCCCCGGCGGCAATGACTATCCCGCCAAGATGCTCGGGCTCGACACGATTTGCGTGCGCGACCCGCGCGAAACGCTGGCGGTTATCGCATCCATCGTCGCTTGCCTGAAATGACGGGGTTTTCGGTGCGGAGTGGGTGTGCGGCGGAACCAAATCCCCGCTAAATTGTTCTAATTCCGGACGCTCCGTGGCGCTTCGCCGCGCGTCCCAAAACCAATCAATGCATTTGGGTGAGGCCTTCTGCCGCTTCATTTTGGAAGGTAAAAACCTGTGTACGAAGCTCCCGATCGCACGTCGTTCGATGAAGGCCTTGAGGCCTGCCAGTCGCTCCGTCCCGCCGTCGCGTCGACCCTTCGGCTCGCGCTGATCGGCGGTTTCCTTCCGCGGCGCTGCGGCATCGCGACGTTCACGGCCGATATCTACTCCTCGCTGCAGGCGGCCGCACCAGAGATCGCCGTCGACGTTTACGCCATGGCACCCGCAGCGGTACCGACCATATTCGATCCGGTGGTTCGTGCTGCGATCACAGAGGGTGACGCCGACAGCTTCATCGACGCGGCAAAACGGATTGAGGCGAGCCGCGCCGACATCGTCTGGCTGCAGCACGAATTCGGCCTCTTCGGCGGGCTGGCGGGCGACATGGTGCTTGAACTCGTGGACCGGGTTTCGGCGCCGCTGATCGTCACGCTTCACACGGTGCTCGCCGAACCCGACGCCGACCAGCGCCGCGTCATGGAGCGTCTGATCGCGCGCGCGACCAAGCTCGTCGTGATGTCCGAACGCTCGCGCGACCTGCTACGCAGCGTCTATCATGCCGATGACGATCAGATCGCGCTGATCGCGCATGGCGTTCCCGACCGGCCGTTCGGGCGTGCGTCGCAGTTCAAGCCGCAGTTCGGCTTTGCGGGCAAGCAGGTCGCGCTGACCTTCGGCCTCTTGTCGCCAGGCAAGGGGATCGAGGCTGTCATCCAGGCATTACCCGCGATCGTCGAGGATCACCCCGACTTCCTCTATTGTATCGCAGGCGCCACACACCCCAATCTGCTCGCGCATGAAGGCGAAGCCTATCGCGAACGGCTCCACGCGCTCGCCGTGTCGCTCGGCGTCGATGCGCATGTCCGCTGGATCAATGCCTTTATGGACACCGACGATCTGCTCGATCTTATCGAGGCGGCCGACATCTACGTGACGCCTTATACGGGCGCGCAGCAGTCGACGTCGGGTACGCTCTCCTATGCGATGGCGCTGGGCAAGGCCGTGATATCGACGCCCTATGTCCATGCGGTCGAACTCCTCGCCGACGATCATGGCGTGCTGGTGCCCTTCAACGATAGCGAAGCGATCGCGAACGAGATCCGCTACCTGCTCGGCGACGCCGACCGGCTGCTCACGCTACAGCGTCGCGCCTATGATCGCAGTCGCGATATGATCTGGCCCGTGTTCGCCGAGCGGACCTGTTCGCTGATCGCGGAAAGCCGCGTCGTGCCGAAAGCTGCGCCTATTCCCGAGCATATCGGCATCGACGGGTTCCTGCGCATTTGCGACGATACCGGCATCCTGCAGCACAGCGTGCACATGATCCCCGATCGCGCGCACGGCTATTGCGTCGACGACAATGCGCGCGCGCTCATGCTGATGCATCGGCTCGACGAAGACGCGATCGGTCGGTGCGGGCAACTCACTTCGGTCTTTGCCGCGTTCGTGCAGCACGCCTGGAATCCGGACCGCGGCGAATTCCGCAACTTCATGGGCTTCGGGCGCAACTGGCTCGAAGATGTGGGGTCCGAAGACAGCTGTGGCCGAACCCTCTGGGCGCTCGGTGCTACGGCTCGCGACGCACGTGACGCCGGCCTGCGGCAATGGGCGCATGAGCTGTTCGAGCGCACCGCGGCATCCGCACTGGATTTCCAGTCGCCGCGGGCGATTGCCTTTGCAATGCTCGGCGCCGACTTCATGCTCGCGGCGCATCCCGAGCATGATCTGGCGAACCGGATATTGCGCCATGGCGCTGACCGGCTGATCGCGCTCTACCACAGCGCGGCGCGGCAGGACTGGCGATGGTTCGAGCCGGTGCTTGCCTATGACAATGGCCGCCTGCCCGAGGCCATGTTGCGCGCGGGCGTGCGATTGGAGCGCGCGGACGTCACCGCGTGCGGAGTAGATACGCTGCGGTGGATCAACGACGTTCAAATCTCCCCACAAGGTCATTATCGCCCCGTCGGGTCAGACAGCTTCGGTCACGTCTATGAACTGCCGCGGCCATTCGACCAGCAGCCGCTTGAAATCTGGGCCGCGATCGATGCCGCTTCGGCCGCCTATGATGTGACGGGCGACGATATCTGGTTGGCGCACGCGCGACGTGCCTATAAATGGTTTACCGGAGCCAATGATCGCGGCGTGATCGTCGGTGATCCGCTGACCGGGACCAGTAAGGACGGCATAAATCCGCGCGGGCTCAATTTGAATGAGGGCGCCGAGTCGGTTCTCGCCTATCAGCATGCGACCTATGCCATTCGGGATTTCGTCCGGAAGGTCGGCTGAAAGGATCTTCGCTTGCATCTCGTCCAGCATGAATTGCGGCTGCACGCCGACCCGACGCGCGTCGTCGTGCGGCCCTTCCATCTAGCCTGGCAGGCGTCGGGCCCCGATCTCGAGCGCGTGCAGCGGCTGGCGCGTGAGATCGTCGCGCTCAATCCCCGCACGGTGCGTGCGGAACTTGGCGTCGTCCTGCGCGATTTTGCCGATCGGCACTGGCAGATCGAGAAAGTGTTCGAGGATCGTTTTGACGAGATCGAACCCAAGCTCGGGCTTGAAGGCTTGGCGCTCAAACGCGAAACGCGGCTGCTGATCGGCGCCTATTTCTGTCACGAATATAGCTATGCCGCGGCGGCGTTGATGAACCCTAGCGTCGTGCGCCATCCCGATCAAAGCGGGCTGCAGGAAGGCAGCATCCGTATCCTGCTTTCGCTGCGCGCGGTCGGCGAGGGTCATATTTCGACCATCGCCTTTCGCGAGGGCATCATCACCCACGATCGCGAACTGACCTTGCTCCCGCAACCCGGCTTCGCCACGGCGGCGATGCTGGGCCCGCACCGCGAGGACAAGCCCGACGATGTGGTCTCGCTCTATCGTCAGAAGGACAGCACCCTGTCCGGGACGGTGATCTTCCCGATCACCGAGGCGCAGCGCAACGGCCTCGAGGATCTGAGGCTCCTCGAGTTCGAGCGCGACAGCGGCAAGAGCGAGTGGATCGGGACCTACACGGCTTATAGTGGCCGCGACATCCAGTCGGAGCTGCTCCGGACACGCGACTTTAAGGATTTCACGCTGACTCCGATCAAGGGCGCCGCGGGGCGGAACAAGGGCATGGCCCTGTTCCCGCGCAAGATCGACGGGCAGTTTTTGATGATTGGTCGCCAGGACGGCAAGAATCTTTATCTGCTGCGCTCCGACAAGGTCGATGAATGGGACGGCGGCGCGTTGTTGCTCGAACCCCGCTTCCCCTGGGAACTGATCCAGATCGGAAATTGCGGCGCGCCGATCGAGCTCGACGAGGGCTGGCTGGTGCTGACCCACGGCGTCGGCGCGATGCGCAAATATGCGATCGGTGCGGTGCTGCTCGACAAGGCCGATCCGTCGAAGGTGATCGGCCGGACGCCCAATCCGATCCTGTCTGCGGCCGATGAGGACCGCGAAGGCTATGTCCCCAATGTCGTCTACACCTGCGGGGCGATCCGGGTCGGCGACGATATTTTCCTGCCTTATGGCGTGGCGGACAGCTCGGTCTGCTTTGCGTTCGTCGCGATTACGGAAATCCTCGCGGCCATGGACTATTCGGCGCGGGCCACAGGATGACGTCGCTTTCGGCCGGCGAAGGGTCGCCGATCGATATATTGATCGTCGGTGCAGGACCTGCCGGGCTGACGGCCGGCATGTATCTCGCGCGCTACCGAAGAAAGGTGCGCATCGTCCATAACGGACGTTCGCGCACTCTTTGGGTTCCGCGTTCACGCAATATCCCCCGATTTCCGGACGGTATCGTGGGAGCCGATCTCATCGCGCGCATGAGCGACCATGCCGTGCGCTACGGCGCCGAGATCGTCGAGGGCCGCGTTGTCGAGATCGCTCGGGACGAAGACCGCGCGCTGTTTCGCGCGCGCCTCGATAGCGGCGCGGTCATCGGCGCGCGCGGACTGATCCTCGCAACCGGCGTCGATACCAATCTGGCGAAACTCGACAGCGGCGATCATCAGGCAGCGGTTCGCAGCGGCGTGCTGCGCTATTGTCCGATCTGCGATGGCTTCGAACATAGCGACGAGCGGATCGCTGTCCTCGGTTCCGACCTCCATGGCGCCGCCGAGGCAATGTTCCTGCGACAATATTCGAGCAACATCACGCTCATCCCGAAATGGCAGGTGGCGCTGACCGACAAGCAGCGGGGCGAGCTCGCGGCGAGCGGCGTCGATGTTATCGAAGGCCGGGTTCTCCGGCTCGACGCAACCGAGGAGGCGATGTTCGTCGCGATCGAGGGCGAAGCCGCGCCGCGCCGGTTCGATACGCTCTACCCGGCATTCGGATCGACGCCGCGCAGCGAGCTTGCCGCCATGCTGGGGCCGCTAATCGATCCGAAGGGCTGCATTCCGTTCAGCGCCTTTTCGGACGGCCTGCTTCCCGGCGTTTATGCGGCGGGCGACGTCATCGAAGGTCTCGACCAGATCAGCGTGGCGATGGGGCAAGGTGCGATGGCGGCGACGCGGCTCCACAACTGGCTGCGCGAACAGGACGGGCATATGATGGCCGACCAGAAATAGTCTGAGAAAGCGACACGCAGCGAAACCTAAGTGCGAGCGGGGGGTTGAGGAGGCAAGCCCCTCAAAATTCAAGGAACCCCTCATGGCCAAGAAGCCCGCGCCATCGCCTGCGACCGTCCACGCCCTCGGCGACCATAAGCCTGGCGAGGGTCGGGTCGCCCCGGTTGGTAACCGCGGCAATGGCGATGAACTCCACCAGCAGGTCGAAGGCGGCGCCGCCGATCCGGCCGCCTATCTCACCGACAATTTCGGCCACCGCATTTCGGACAACCAGAATTCGCTGCGCGCCGGCGAGCGCGGCCCGACGCTGCTCGAGGATTTCGTCCTCCGCGAGAAAATCTTCCACTTCGATCATGAGCGCATTCCCGAGCGTATCGTCCACGCGCGCGGATCGGGCGCGCACGGCGTGTTCGAATGCACCAAGGCGATCCCCGGGCTGACCAAGGCCTCGATCCTGCAGAAGGAGGGTGCGACTTGCCCGGTCTTCGTCCGATTCTCGACGGTCGCGGGCGGTGCCGGGTCGGTCGATACGCCGCGGGACGTGCGGGGCTTCGCGGTCAAGCTCTATACCGACAGCGGCAATTGGGATCTCGTCGGCAATAATATCCCGGTGTTCTTCATCCAGGACGCGATGAAATTCCCCGACCTCGTTCACAGCGTCAAGATGGAGGCCGACCGCGGCTATCCGCAAGCGGCGAGCGCGCACGACACCTTCTGGGACTTCATCGGGCTGATGCCCGAGGCGATGCACATGATCATGTGGGCGATGTCCGACCGCACGATCCCACGCAGCCTTCGCATGATCGAGGGTTTCGGCGTCCACACCTTTCGCCTCGTCAACGAAAAGGGCGAGGGCAAGTTCGTCAAATTCCACTGGAAACCCGTGCTCGGCATCCAGTCGACGACCTGGGACGAAGCGGTAAAGATCGCGGGTGCCGACCCCGATTTCCACCGCCGCGACCTGTTCGAGGCGATCGACGCGGGCGACTTCCCGGCGTGGGATCTGGGCGTGCAGGTGTTCGACGAGGCATTTGCGGCCAAGCAGCCCTATGACGTGCTAGATGCGACCAAGCTGATTCCCGAGGAGGATGTCCCCGTCGAAATCGTCGGCCGCATGACGCTGAACCGCAACGTCGACAATTTCTTTGCCGAGACCGAGCAGGTCGCCTTCCTGCCGTCGAATATCATTCCTGGCATCGATTTCAGTAACGATCCGCTGCTGCAGGGCCGACTTTTTTCCTATCTCGACACGCAGAAGTCGCGGCTGGGCACGACCAATTTCCACCAGATCCCGATCAATGCGCCGAAATGCCCGTTCCACAATTTCCAGCGCGACGGGATGATGCAGACGCTCGTGCCGACCGGACGCGCCAACTACGAACCCAACAGCCTTGCCGAAGCCGGCGAGAATGGCGGTCCGCGCGCAAGCGCTGAAACGGGCTTCAAGACCTTCGAGACGAACGACGAGCGGAACGATCCGGCGCAGAAGCTGCGCCTCCGCGCCGAGCTTTTCGCCGATCATTTCAGCCAGGCGCGGCTCTTCTACCTGTCGCAGACCGAAAATGAGCAGGCGCATATTGCTTCGGCGCTGGTGTTCGAACTGTCGAAGGTTGCGCTCGACCATGTTCGCGCGCGCGTCGTCGGCCAGCTTCGCAATATCGACGAGGGCCTGGCCAAGCGCGTCGCCGCGGGTCTCGCGATCGACCTGCCGGCGAAAGAAAAGGCCGCGCGTGCGCCGGTCGATCTCAAGACCTCCGACGCGCTGTCGATCCAGAAGAACGCCGACGACACGATGGAGGGCCGCAAGGTGGCGATCCTCTTTGCCGAAGGATCGGACAAGGCAGCCATCGACAAGCTGAAGGGCGATATCGAAAGCGCCGGTGGCACCGCCTTCCTCGTCGCGCCCAAGGTCGGCGGGATCAAGGTCAAGGGCGGCACGCTCAAGGCGGATGGTCAGCTCGCGGGATCCCCCTCGGTGCTGTTCGACGCCGTCGCGTCGATCCTGACCGAAGAACAGGCCAAGGCGCTGTCGGGGCAGGGCGCCGCAGTTCAGTGGTTCATGGACGCCTATGGCCATTGCAAGACGATCGCGCATGATGAGGCGACCCAGTTGCTCCTCGACAAGGCGGGGGTCGAAAAGGACGGCGGTGTCGTTGCGATCGACAAGTTCGAAAGCGTGGGCACCCGGCGTCATTGGGCACGCGAAGCCAAGGTGCGCGATCTTGCTTGATCGCCTCTTCTGGTGAGCCGCGCATCGGCGACCCATCATCGCGATCTCCGGACCGGCCAGTCGATCTGGTCGGCACGGCGTCGTCCTGCGATCGCCGCGCAGCCGCTGACAAGCGACATCGCGTGCGATGCGGTCGTCGTGGGGGCCGGCGTGTCGGGCGCGCTGATCGCCGAGGCGCTGTCGGACGCGGGGCTCAAGACCGTTATCGTCGATCGCCGGGGACCGGCAGAGGGATCGACCGCCGCGTCGACCGCGATGCTGCAATATGAGCTCGACACGCCGCTGACCTTGATGGCCGAGCGGATCGGGCGCGAAAAGGCCGAACGCATCTGGCGGCGATCGCGCCAGTCGGTCGACGCGCTACGCGAACGAACCGAAAGGCTGGGCCTTGCCGTCGATGGGGCGACGCGCGGCTCGATCTATCTCGACGGCAATGTGCTCGATGCTGACGGGCTTGCGGTCGAAGCCGACGCCCGGCGGCGTGCGGGTTTCGAGGTGGAATTGCTCAAACCCGCTGCGGTTCAGGAGCGTTACGGGATCAAGGGACGCCATGCCCTGATCGGTTTCGGCAATTATTCCGCCGATCCGCGTCGTCTCACTGCCGGTTATCTGAATGTCGCGCTGGCGCGGGGCGCCCGGCTCTACGCGCCCGTCGATATCTGCGACATCGCCCCGACGGGCGATGGCGTCTCATTGGTCTCGGCGCGCGGACCGAGCATTCGCGCGCGCCATGTCGTCATGGCAACGGGCTATGAGATGATGAAGGGGATTCCTCGCAAGGGGAACAAGATCATCTCGAGCTGGTCGATCGCGACGCGCCCGCAGCCCCGCGCCATCTGGCCGACGGCCGCAATGATCTGGGAAGCCGCCGATCCCTATCTCTACATCCGAACAACCCCACGCGGAGAAATTATCTGCGGCGGCGAGGACGAGGAAATCTCCGATGCGGCGCTCCGCGACGCCAAGCTTCATGACAAGACCGCGACGCTTTCGCGAAAGCTTGCCGCCCTGTTGCCGGGAGTGGACGCGTCGCCCGCTTACAGCTGGGCCGGCAGTTTCGGCGACAGCCCGGTCGGTACGCCGACCATCGGCCGAATTCCCGGCATGCCGAACTGCTATGCCGCGATGGGATACGGCGGCAACGGCATCACCTTTTCGATGATGGCGGCTCAGATGTTGCGCGGGCTAATTTGCGGTTATGGCGATCCGGACGCGGACTTGATCAGCTTTCATCGCAAATTTTGACTGCAGAGACATTCTTCCTTCGAAATATGTTCTCGTTGCGATTTGTCGGCCCGCAAGATGACCTTCCGCAACCGGCCAATCGGCTTGACCCGAGCGTTTCCCTTTTTGGCCATTTTGGCCACAGGAGAACGAATCTGGGTAGGCCGGAATTCGACTATTTACCTCCACGACCGGCATGGAATGCCGGTCGAAAGGTTGGTGCAAAGCGGCCGCTAAAGCCACGGCAGATATGGGCAATTCGCTTCCACTTGGATCGAGAGCACCGGCTTCGAGACCGGGGGCTCTTCGATCTCGCAATCGACAGCAAACTGAGAGGCTGCGATCTGGTGAAGATAAGGATCGGCGACCTTGTAGCCGGCGGTGAGTTGAGAACGCGGGCGATGGTGATCCAGCAGAAGACAAATCGGCCCGTTCAGTTCGAAATCATGTCGGATGCTCGCGGGAGCCTCTTGGCATGGCTTGAGCGGCGCGGCGGATCGATCGAGGATTTTGCGTTCCCCAGCCGGGTCGATCACTCCGCTCATATGAGCACGCGTCAATATGCGCGTCTCGTCGACGAATGGGTCACCGCGGTCGGACTCGGAAGCGAAGACTTCGGGACGCATTCGCTGCGCAGAACGAAGGCGTCGATCATATACAAAGCGATCGGGAATCTGCGTGCTGTCCAGATTCTGCTCGGTCACACCAAGATTGAAAATACGGTGAGATACCTCGGCGTCGATGTTGAAGATGCGTTGACCCTGGCGGAAGCCATCGAAGTCTGACCAGGAAATCTCGATATCCTAGAGAGCGAGCGATCTACCTCGTGGCGGAACGTCCGCTCTCTTTGTTTGAAACCTAAAAGCGGACAGTTTCCAACCGGCCAGACGCAGAAGAACATTCAGGCGGTGTGACCGACCCGCCAGCCGGCAGTCCTGCAAAAAAGGGCCGGGACACGAAGTCCCGACCCTTTCCTCCGGATCTCTCCCAGCCGGAGAGCAATCGCCTACTGGGCGATCCGAAACCCGATGCCGTTCAGAACTCGCCAGCGACGCCGACACGAACCGCGGTGTTCTTGCCGCCGGCCTGCGAGAAGCCGAAGGTGATCGCGACCGGGGTGTCGACGTTCAGCCGGTGCGACAGAGACAGGCCGACCGCCGCTTCGCCGCGGAAGGTGGCGAGGTTGAAGACATAGCTGGTCTTGCCAGGGGTCGAGGGGACCGGAGCATCGGACATCGCGACCGCCGCGGCGATCCCGCGCCGCGCCTCGCGCCGGTCGTGGTTGACCAGGTCGAAAAGCTGGGTCTGCGAAGCCTGCAGCGCGCCCATCTGGCTCTGCAGCGCGGTCATGCCGGTCTGCAGATTGCCGATCGCCGTCGAATGCTGGGCGAGCTGGGAGGTGTGCTGGGCGACCGTCGCGCTGGTCGCGGTCTGCACCGTCTGCAGCGCGCCGATCTGTGCATTCTGCGTGGTGTTGACCGCCTCGGCGGCGTCGAGCCTTGCGTCCTGCACGGCCTGACCCGCCTGCAGTCCCGCGATCTGCGTCGTATGCGTCGCGACGGTGGCGGCGGTCGCGCCCTGCTGCGTCGTCAGCGAGGCGATGGCGCTGTCGTGCCCGTCGAGGCGGCCGTTCTGCGCGGTGTCAGAGGTCTGCAGTGCCGCGATGTCGCCGTCATGCCCGTCGAGGCGGTTGTTGAGCGGGGTCGGATCGAACGGCATGCCGCTGCCGCCCCCACCCATGCCCTCCAGCGCGGTGATGCGCGCGTCGAACGCCATGTCCACACCCTGCAGCGCGCCGATGGCCGTGCCGTGCGCCGTCTGGCCTGCCTCAAGCGCTGCAATCGCGCCGCCCTGTGCGGTCTGACCATTTTGCAGCGCGCCGATCTGGCCGTCCTGCGTCATCTGCCCGGCCTCGAGCCCCGCGATGGCGTTGTTGATGCTCGTCGGGTCGAACGGCGCGCCGCCGCCGCCCATGCCTTCCAGCGCGGTGACGCGGCCGTCGAGCGCGCCGAGCGCATTGTTGATCGAGGTCGGGTCGAAAACGGCGCCCGCGGTCGGAATGTCGGCGGTGCCGATATTGCCGTTGGCGTCGGTGGTCACCATGCGCAGCGCACCGCTCTGGAACGCGTTGCCGTTGGCGATGCCGGCGACGGTCAGTGAGTGCGTGGCACCGCCGAGCGCTATCTGGTTGACGCGAGTGGTAGTCGCAAGGAGGGCCGCCGACGAAGCGAAATTGGCTTTCGATGCGACGCCGAGAGCGATCGAGCCGAATTCGTTCGCTTCGCTGCCGACCCCCAAAGCCATCGACGAAAAGCCGAGCGCATAGGCGTTTTGACCAATCGCTATGGCATAATCGTCGTTGCCGATGGCGCGGTCGCCGATCGCTATCGCCCGGCTTCCGGCGGCGGTGGCTCCGTCTCCAATGGCGACGGCATAATCGCTCTTGGTGCTCGAAAGATGGCCGATGGCAATCCCGCCCTGGGTCTCCGCCGTCGCGGCGGTGCCCAAGGCGATGGTCCAAGTATCCTTCGATTGTGCGCCAGTGCCGAGCGCCAGCGACGAGAGGCCCAGCGCCGAAGAATCGGATCCGATCGAAATCGCGTAAAGGTTCAGCGCATATGCGTCGTCGCCGACGGCGATCGCGCGGTCGCCTTGGGCAAGGGCATAGCCGCCGAGTGCAATCGCGTAATTCTCGGAAGCCGAGGCGAAACCGCCGATGGCGACCGAATAGGAGTCGGTTGCCGAACTCTTTTCGCCGAAAGCAATCGTGCCCTCGCCATTCGCGCGTGACCCCGGCCCCATCGCCGCCGAGCGGTCGCCCACAGCCTAAGCGTCGAAGCCGATGCCCGCCGCGTTGATACCCTGCGCCAGCGATCCGGCACCCAGTGCCGAGCTCTGCGCGCCCAGCGCCCGGGCGTTGAAACCGACGGCGGTGGCCTGCGTCGCCTGCGCCTGCGCGGTCGCGCCGAGCACCGAACTTTGCGCGCCGACCGCCCGGCTGTTGTTCCCAACGGCGGTCGCGTCGGCATTCTGCGCGAACGCGCTCATGCCGAGCGCAGTGGTGCGCACCGCGGTGGCGCGGGCGTTGTTGCCGACCGCGACGCTGTTGGCTTGGCTGGCGGTCGCGGTGTTGCCGACCGCGGTGGTAAAGGCGCCGGTGGCGCTCGCATTGTTGCCGAGGGCCGTCGAAGCAGCACCCGAAGCATTCGCGCCGACACCGCAGGCGAGGCGCAGGTCGTCGCCGCCCGAGTTGGCGCCCCCATCGGTATCGGCGGTCGCATCGGCGACGCCGTCATTGTCGCTGTCGAGCAGGCAATCCTCGGCGTGCGCGGGGGTGGCGGTGAAGGTCGTGGCGGCGAGCGCCAGGGTGAAGGCCGACGCGGTGGTCAGCAGGCTCTTGGTGATCATGGTTTGCTCTCCATTTAAAGGGTCGGCGAAGACCGCCGATGGAGAGCTGTCTGAAGGATCGCCGTAACTCGCCGATCACGCGGGACGGGCAAAATTGTCTTTGTTGTAACCGCGAACGTAACAGCCTGTTACAAAGGCCTCGGCCGGATCACTCGCCGTCGGGGACGAGCATATAGCCTTCGCCGCGCACCGTCTTCAGCACCGACGGTTTGGCGGGATCGAACTCGATCTTCTTGCGCAGCCGCGCGATGCGCATGTCGATGCTGCGGTCGTAGGGATCCCATTTCTTGTGATGCGCGAGTTCGAGCAGCTGGTCGCGATTGAGAGGCCGCCGCGCGTGGGTGATGAAGGTATAGAGCAGGTCGTATTCCATCGCGGTCAGCTCGACGCGCTCGCCGACCTCGTTGAACATCGCCTTCATCTCGGTATCGACGACGCAGCGCCCGACCTTGACCCGCGCGGCGGGACGACCAGCCGCCAGATTCGCAGACATCGTCCGGCGCAGGACCGCCTTGATCCGCGCGCGCAGTTCGCCGGGTTCGAACGGCTTGGCCAGATAATCGTCGGCGCCCATCTCCAGTCCGACGATGCGGTCGGTGGTGGTGCCCATTGCCGTGAGCATCAGCACCGCCGCATGACCCTCGCCGCGCAGCCAGCGGGTAAGGCTCAGCCCGTCCTCTCCAGGCATCATCAGGTCGCACACGACGAGGTCGGGGCGAAAGCGCGGCACGATACGGCGGAGCGCGATGCCGTCCTCGGCCGTTTCGACCTCGTAACCGTCACGGCGAAGCAGGTCGACGAGCAGGTCGCGGAGATCGGGATCGTCGTCGCAGACGATGATGCGGGCGCGGCTGTTCATCTCGTCTCTCCCCCTTCGGTGCCGATCATTCCCGCCACCAATGCGCCGAGGCTCGCCGGCGTGAAAGGCTTTTCCAGCACCGGGCAGCCGGCGTCGGCGAGGAAGCCCGCGACGTGGCTGCTCATGGTGTCGCCGGTCACGAAGGCTACCGCCCCGGCAAGATCGGGGCGCTCGGCGGCGATCCACGCGTAGAGGGCCGGGCCGTCCATGTCGGGCATGCGGATGTCGGAGAGGATCAGGTCGAAGCGCGCGCCACGCGCCAGCGCTTGCTGCCCGGCAAGCCCGCCGATTGCGACGCTGACGTCGAGCCCCATCCGCTCGAGCATATCGGCGAGCGTCCCGGCGACGTCTTCCTCGTCGTCGATCACCAGCACGCGCCCGCGGCCGCGCGCGCCTTCTGCCGGTTCGGCGTGGCTGTCGGCGTTGCGCTCGTCGCTCACCGGCAAGGAGACGACGAAGCGCGTGCCGACGTCGCTATCCTCGATTGCGATCGTGCCGCCATGCGCTTCGACGATGCCCAACGAATAGGACAGGCCTATGCCAGTGCCGGCCCCCACCGCCTTGGTCGTGAAAAAGGGGTCGAAGATACGCTGCCGCGCCGCCGGATCGATGCCGGCGCCGTTATCGGTGACGGTCAGCTTGACCGTGCCGTCCTTATGGCGCGAGGCGATAGCGATGCGGCGGTCGCCCTCTACCGTCTCCAGCGCCTGCCGCGCGTTGGTCAGCAGGTTGACGATCACCTGGTGCAACTGGTCGGGGTCGGCCTCCAGCGTCGGCAGGTCGGGCTGCAGGTCGAGGTCGATCGCGATGTTCACCGAGCGCATATGATATTCTGTGAGCTCGATCGCGCCGCGTACTTGGTCGTTGAGATTGACCGGGCGATATTCGGGCGCCTTCCGCCGCGCCATCGCGAGGAAGCTCTGGACGATGCGCGCGCAGCGGTCGGCCGCGCGGCGGATTTTTGCAATGCGGTCGGCGTGCGGCGTCCCCTCCAGATCCTCGCCGAGCAGCGCCGCCTGCCCGATCACTGCCGCCAGCGGATTGTTGAGCTCATGGCTGACCCCCGCGAGCATCGAGCCCAGCGCGGCGAGTTTTTCGGCCTGGTGCAGGCTCTCGCGCGAGGCGGCGACTTCTTCGGCCGCCGCCTTTTCGCGCGTCTGGTCGAAAATAAGCCCGCCGACATGCGTGACCTGACCCTCTGCATTGCGCACCGGAAAGCGCGTGCCGACGATATGGCATTTACCGACCGGCATGTTCACCGATGTCTCGAAAGTATAGGGCTTGCCCTCGTCCATATTGGCCCGAACGGCATCATCGGCCAGATTAGCCCATGATTTGGGTAACAGCGCGCTACCCTGCTGGCCGATGATTTTTTCGGGGGCCATGTTCGCGGCGCCGAAATGATCGGCCAAATAAGAATTGGCCGCGATGATGTTTCCCTCGAGGTTGGAGAGAAACGCAAAGCCGGGCAGATTGTCGAAAAAGGTCTGAAGCGACATGCGCGATTGCTGGAGGTCGAGTTCGGCGCGCCGCTGGTTCGTCACGTCGACGAAATAATTGCCCGCCAGTTCGACCGTGCCGTCCGTCCCGAAGACGGGAAAGGATGTCATGCGAAACACGAATATTTCGCCAGAATCGGCATGAAATTCGGCTTCCTCCGTGCTCGCTTCGGCGTTGACCAGCGGCCGCACCATCGGTTCGGTCAACCGGCGCGCGTCCGGATAGTGGCGCGCAAATTCGCTCACCTTCCTGCCGACCGCGCTTTGCGGGGTCTCGCCATAATAATCGGCCGCATAGCGGTTCATCATTGTGACCCGTCCCTTGCGGTCGATGAAGCTCATGCCGATCGGCGCGTGGTCGAGAAAGGCCTGCATTTGTGCTTGCGTATTTTTGAGCTGGGTCAGCCGGTCCATGACCGGTTTCCAGATCGATGGCATGTCGGGCGGCGGCCGCGGGCTCGATTCATCGGCCTGCGCATAGTCGAGCAAAGCGAAGGCCGGCCGATTGACCATGCGGCGGAGGTAGAAAAAGCTGGCCAGCGTCGGGATGCCGAGCGCGAGGATGAACAGGATCGAGGCGACATTGGCGCCAAGCGCCGCGCGCCAGATCGCGGCGCCGTCGATCGCGGCGCGCAGCTCGATGCCATCCTTGCCAAGCTCGGCGCGGCGAAAAGCGGTGCCCGGCGGCAGACTGGGCAGCCCGGCGACGGGCCGCCCTTCGCGGTCGGCGATGCCGAAAGCGACGCCCTCGGCCGCACTGGCCTTCAGCAGGGCGTCGATCCGCGCGACATCGACACGCTCGCGCGCTTGCATTACGCTTGTCACCGCGGTTTCGGCCGCGCGGACGCTGCGCTCGGCGCCGGCCTCCATCTGGCCGTGGGTCAACCACACGCCCTGGAGCCCCATCGCGAACATGAAGAGAAAGGCGAGGGTATAAGTCACCGCGCGGATCGCGTTCAGCCGTTGCCGCGCCTCGCGCGTGAAACCGATCGACGGGCCGCCGCGGTCAGCCATGGCGGCGGGCGAAAGCGGGGAGGGAAGGCGATGGCACGATTGGCATAGAAGATCCGGCTGGGGTTTCCTTCCTTCGTTAGACGCGCTTTGTAACAAGCGAACCGCGCGCAGCCAGCGCTTTTGTAACGATTGTAACAGCGCGCACGCCGTGGCCGGATCGGCGCGTGGGGCTCGCGAAGTTACAATTGAGACGAAATAGTCTGTCCTACGACATCGGCGCGTGACCGCCCACCGCCACAACCACGCCATCGCCGCAGTGCCGGCCGTTCAAACCATGGAGTGGAAAAGTGGGAAATCTCGATGCCATCACCGTTGCCGCGTGGCGCCGTCGTCGCAATCGCTGGGTAGTTTCAGCCCTATTGCTTAATTGGGGTCTTGTTCTCGCGATGGTCACCATCGCGCCCGGGGCGGCTGGCTAAGTCCGCGATGATGGAACAACTTGCGCGAACTGTCGCCGCGGCACTCGAAGTACTCAATCCGGCCCGGAGTGCAGCCAAACAGGATCCGCCGGCGAGAGGTGATCGTTCCTTGAGCGGCTCGAGCTTGCCTCAGCCGCAAAGAGGTGAAGAACCTCGAACGGCCCGGGACTAGCTCATTCTCCCCCAACGCAGTTATACGTCCAAGCAATATGACGGGGACCGCCGAGCTGCGTAAGGCTGGACTGCGGAATGTCCGCCCTGACGGTATATTCGTGAAAAGCGGACATTCCGCTACCGGGCATTTGAGAGTTTAGTGGCCGGACGATTGCGCTCCTTGTTGCGGTCGTTCCGGCTGCTACAGACCGATTGCCCAACGCCGTTCGTATGGTCACTGTCGGCGTTAAGTCGGGCCTCCTCGGCGCGGCACCACTCGTAATTCGCGGCGTCAGACGCGCCGGAGCGATTGACCACAAGGCAACCCATCACGCATGACCGGCCTCGAATTTTTGTACGCTGGAGAGGATGGCAGGGATGAATCTCGGATATAGCCTGGGCTTGCTCGCCTGTCTTGCAGTGCCCCTCACTGCCGCGGCGGCCGACGGCATCGGGCACCCTGCTAAACAGGGCGAAAATCCAATCGTCCGCGATAAGTTCACTGCCGATCCGGCCCCCTTGGTCGTCGGCGACACGCTCTACCTCTATGTCGGGCACGACCAGGCGCAAGGCGACGAAATGTTCAACATGCGCGAATGGCTGGTCTATTCGACGAAGGACATGAAGCATTGGAAGGCACATGCACCCATCATGCGTGTTGCCGATTTCAAATGGGCGAAGCAGGATGCCTGGGCTTCGCAGGCCATCCGCAAGAACGGAAAATATTGGTTCTACGCCGCGGTCGAGCACGACGACGCCCATCCGGGCAAGGCGATCGCGGTCGCGGTCGCGGATAGCCCGACCGGGCCCTTTGTCGATGCCAAAGGATCGGCGCTGGTTACAAACGAAATGACACCCAAGGGCACGCACAGCTGGGAGGATATCGATCCCACCGTCTTCACGGACGAAGACGGGACGACCTGGATCGCCTGGGGTAATCGTCAATGCTACATCGCGAAGCTGAAGCCCAACATGATCGAGATCGACGGGCCGATCACCGAAATCACACCCCCGCATTTCGAAGAAGGACCGTGGCTGCACAAACGGGGCAAGCTTTATTATCTCACCTATGCCTCGCTCGACCGGACGACGCAGCGCGACGAACATGTCTCATACGCAACCGCGTCATCGCTTGCCGGGCCCTGGACGTATCGAGGCCTGCTGACCGGGCCGGGAAAGAACAGCTTCACCATCCATCCCGGTATCGCAGAGTTCCAGGGGAGGTGGTACATCTTCCTGCACAATGCTTCGCTGGCGATTGGCGATCAGAATGGGGCCGTCGGACGCCGATCAGTCACCGTCGAATATCTCGACTACAATGCCGACGGCACGATGAAGCCGGTGATCCAGACCGACGATGGCGTCTCGGTCCCTGGGCAGCGCTGAAGACCCGAACAAATTCCAAGAATCCTCGTATAGCGACGATCAACCGCGAAACAATCTCGATGCGCTTGCCATCGGAGCCGGCAGTTGCGGGTGCATCGCGCAGTCACAACCGAGATCCACCTCGTCGACGGCAGCTTTTCGCCAAGTCCGACCGACCCGCCTGTCTCCAGACGGCCCAAGCCGCTGACGATCTATCGCTCGTCACAATTTCTCTATCGCGCGATGACATCGCCCGACATCGGAGCGAGTTTGCCGAGGAACCGGTTTTGCACTGCGAAGGGAATTTTTTCCTCGCGCATCGCCGCCTGCAGATTTTCGACCAGCGCGTTCATGTCGCGCATCCGTATGCCGAGATCCTTGTGTGAGGTCGCCATGTCACGCCCACTATAATCGCATCCGGCGTTCAGGATATAGCAGAACTGCTCGAACAGCGTACGCTTTAGCCGAACCATGTCATGCGATGCGAAAATCGCGGCGATGCGCGGGTCGGCTTCCGACAGTTCGACGGTCCGGCTGGCGATGCGCCTGATCCCGTCCTGCCCGCCGAAGGCGGCCGCCATGCCCGGACCTGAAAACGGCGTCGCGCCGGCGTGGCGATTGTCCGGGACATAGGGATCGACCGGAAGTTCTCCGGTCACCGGATCGCGCACCTTTTCCTCGATTCCGAATTCCTTGTCCCAATCGGTGGGGGGCTCGTTCGCGGGTTGGATGAGCAGGGCGGCGGCAAGCAGAAACATGGCAGACCCCTAAAAGGCGAATTGTGCGGAGAGCATCCCGCCGCGTTGCCTGTCGAAAGTGGCGATCGAGCCGAGATCGACATAAGCGGCGGTGACGGTGAGGTTCTTCGTAAGCGCGTAGGCCGCGAACAGGTCGAGCCAATCATCCTCGCGCGCGATCGCCAGATTGTCGGGCTTGGTGCGATATTCGGCGCCGATTACCGCGCGGCGCGACAATTGATAGGCGACCGATCCCTCGAATTGCAGCGAATGATCGTCCTTTCCGGGTGCTCCGAAGCCGAGCAGGCCGGCCTGGTTCGCCTTGGTCAGCCGGGCGGTGGCATTGACCAGCACGCTGTGCGAAAGGAAGAGCTTCGTGGCGCTGAGCGTCACGTCTGTACCCTTTCCATGTGCTGCTCCGACCGCGAGCGCCACCGGGGTGTCGCGATTGCGCTTGTGCTCGATACCGACGCTGATCTGCGGGAGGAGCGGATCGCCATAGACGACGTCGCCCAGCAAGCGCAGCTTCGCCGCGAAGATATCCTGGTTCAGCGTATAACCTTCGCCCAGGCCAAGCGCGGTACCGACGTCGCGGGTATCGAAATTCTGCCGCGCATAGCTCAGCTCGACCCGGTTCGCGATCCCGACGGCAAAACCGTGGCTGTGCCAGCCATAGTCGGGAAGCTCGATCAGCGTGACATGGCCCGACAGGCCGATTCCGCGATCGGTTTCGCGTCCGGTGATCGTCGCCCAGGTGGCGACCCCGCCGCCGCTGGTCCCCTCGATCGTTGCCACGCCATTAGTGAGCAACAGCTTGCCGCCGTCGATCAGCGGTGTCTCCTCGGCATGCGCCGGAGCGGCGAAGCAGGCGATCGCGAGCAAAAGCACGGCGGAGGGGCGAAGAAGAGGCTGGTCCATAACGGCGCAATCGCAGGAAGGCGCAAAGATTGCGTTAACTATGTGCCTCAAAATTTGAGATAATATTAAGCTCTGCCCCGTAGCCGGACAAAATGAGGGGACCAATTCTCATTTTGACGGCGTGCGCGCTGGCCATTCCGCTGGCCGCCTCCTGGGCGGCCGCGCCTGCGGCCGTGCAGGTGCAGGTCGTCGACGAACGCGGCATGCCGGTTCGCGACGCCGTCGTCGAGTTGACGCCCAACGGCGGATGGCGCGGCGGCACGATCCGCTTTGGCTGGAAGTCGGCGATGGCGCAGAAAAGCGTCGCCTTTGTCCCGGGAACGCTGGTCGTTGCCAAGGGCACGGCGGTTGCGTTTCCCAATCTCGATAGCGTCCGGCACAGCGTCTACAGCTTTTCCAAGGCGGCGCGGTTTGAAATCGATCTCTACGGCCGCGACCAGACGCGTTCGCATAATTTCCCGATCGCGGGTACGGTGGCGCTCGGCTGCAATATTCACGACCAGATGCGCGGCTATATCCGCGTCGTCGACACGCCGTTCGCGGGCAAGACCGACCAGAACGGCATCATCCGGCTGACCGGCATGCCGGCGGGCGGCTATCAATTGACCGTCTGGCATCCTCGCGCGCGAACCCCAGGCGGCGAACTCAAGCGTGCGCTCGCAGTCGGCGCCGGCCAGGGCAGCCAGAAGATCGCGTTGAAACTGAAATGACGAGCGTCCCGTCCTGGCGTGCGCAACTTCGCTTCCGGTCGCTCAAGCTGCGGATTGCCGTGGTCTATGCCGCACTGTTCGCCGCGATCCTCGCTGTCGTGCTTTTACTCGCAGGCAATGGCATTGCGCGCTTCGGCGAGGACAGCGCCTCGCGCGACCTCGCCGCCAATGCGCGCGTCTTCGACGAAATTATCGCTCTGCGCGCGCAGCAGATGCGCGGCTCGGCCGACGTGCTGTCGCGAGATTTTGGGTTCCGCGAAGCGGTTGCGACCGGTGACGAGCCCACGATCGAGAGCGCACTCGTCAGCCTGCGCGAACGGTCACGCAGCGATGCGGCCTTCGTCGTCGGCCTCGATGGCGTTATGATCGGATCGGCGGACGCGGCGCTACCACCGGTTGCCGAGCTATGGGATGCGCTCGAGGGCGGACAGGAACATGGTATCATCCGGATCGGCAACAAGCTGGCGCTGGCCGCGGCTTCGCCGATCGAGGTTCCCGATACGATCGGCTGGCTCGTCCTCGCCCAACCGCTCGACGCGGCCGAGATGCAGCGGCTCAGCAAGCTGGCCGCGGTCGATATCGATGCACGGGTCCTGCGCGCCGCGCAGCTGCCCGTCGGTCTGAAGAGCGCATCGCTGGGTCAGGTGATCGAAAGCGGCGACAGCGAACGCGTCCTCCATCATGTGACTGCGCTCCCGGCGCTTCAGCAGGGCCTTCGCCCGCGGCTCGTTCTCGATCACTCGCTCAGCAAGGCGCTTGGCGAATATTCGGGGTTGCAATGGCTGCTCGCCGCGCTCGCTGCCGCCGGACTGACGCTCGTCATCATCCTCAGCTGGCGGGTCGCGCGGACGATTACCCGTCCGCTGAGCGCGCTCGACACCGCAACCCGCCTGCTCGGCGAAGGCAAGGACGCCAAGGTCGAGGTGACCTCGGACGACGAGATCGGGCGCCTCGGCGCCAGCTTCAACGCGATGGTCGCCGCGATCGAGGAGCGCGAACGCCAGATTACGCATGTCGCGCTCCACGACGGTCTCACCAATCTGCCCAACCGCAAGCTGTTTGTCGAACAGCTCGATCAGGCGCTTGCACGGCGCCGCGACGATGCGCGGCTGATGGTCGTCTATGTCGATCTCGACGATTTCAAGGTGGTCAACGACACACTGGGCCATCCAGCGGGGGATGCGCTGCTGCGCAATGTAGCCGCGCACCTGCAGGGTGTGCTGGGCGAGGCGATCGTCGCTCGGCTCGGCGGCGACGAATTCGCGATTCTGCTTGGCGATTTGCCCGCGAGCGAGAATCTCGCCGCGCTCGCCGACAGGCTGCAGGCCTGTTTCGATCGCCCGATCATGATCGACGGGCAACAGGCGGATGCGTCCGCCAGCATGGGCATCGCGGTCGCGCCGGGCGACGGGATCGACGGCACGACGCTGATGAAGAATGCCGATCTTGCGCTCTACCGCGCAAAAAGGGACGGCAAGGCGACCTATCATTTCTTCGAACAGTCGCTCGACGAACAGGCGCGGCACCGCCGCCAGATGGAACTCGACCTGCGGCTGGCGATCCGCGACGGCGGGTTCGAGCTCTATTTCCAGCCACTTTACAGCATGCACGAGGAACGGCTGAAGGCGTTCGAGGCGCTCATCCGCTGGCCACATGCCGACGGCATGATCAGCCCGGTCGACTTCATCCCGCTCGCCGAGGAGACGGGCCTGATCGTCCAGATCGGCGAATGGGTGATCCGCGAAGCGTGCCGCCAGGCCGCGTCATGGCCCGACGATCTGTCGGTCGCGGTCAATATTTCGCCGAAACAGTTTCAGAGCCCGAACCTTGCCACCATCGTGTTGTCGGCACTGGCGTCGTCGGGGCTGCCTGCCGATCGGCTCGAGCTCGAAATTACCGAAAGCATCTTCATATCGAACGTCGAAAAGACGCTCGAGGCATTGCATAGCCTGCGCGCGCTCGGGGTCCGTATCGCGCTCGACGACTTCGGCACGGGATATTCCTCGCTCAGCTATCTGCGTTCCTTCCCCTTCGACAAGCTCAAGATCGACCAGAGCTTCGTCCGCGACCTGACGCAGGGCGGCAACGCCAACGCTATGATCCGGGCGATTACGACGCTTGCCGACGCGCTGGGCATGGAGACGCTGGCGGAGGGCGTCGAGGACGAGGCGCAGGCGGAAATCCTGCGGCAGGAAGGGTGCCACCAGATACAGGGTTATCTGCTGAGCAAGCCGATCGATGCCCGTGCGGTGCATGTTTTCATCGCCGCCATGGCGGACGAGGCCGACGGGCAGCGCCTTAGGGCGTAAGGTCAGCGCATTGCTGCGCACGAGTGCCCTCCGATCCGTATTTCCGGGCGACGGCGTGCCACCACCATCCGCTTGAGTAATTTGGCTTCTCCTATAGGCTGGCGGGGTGACGGCACCGATGCCCCCATCCCGGACCGATGAAGCCCGCGAGGCGCTGGTTGCGGCGCTTGCGGCGGTGGCGCGGCGGGACCGCACCGCCCTGCGGCAAGTCTATGATCTGACGTCGGCGAAACTATTCGGAATCTGCCTCCGTATCTGTGGTGACAGGGGGAGTGCGGAGGATGTGTTGCAAGCCGTTTACCTGAAGATATGGGATCGCGCGGGGCGGTTCGAGGCGGCACGGGCGAGCCCGATCACTTGGCTGGCAGCCATCGCGCGCAACAGCGCGATCGACTGGCGGCGCTCGGCAGTGGCGCGCGGGTCGGGGGCGATGTCGGGCGACGGCGCGGCGCTGGCGGTGGCCGACGAGACCCCGCTCGCCGATCAACAATTGCTCGTGGAAGAAGCGGAGGCCCGGCTGCACCGCTGCCTCGGCGAACTCGACGTGCGCGCGCAGGGCTGCATCCGGTCGGCGTTTTTCGACGGCCTGACCTATGCCGAGCTTGCGGCACGCGAAAATGTGCCATTGGGCACGATGAAGAGCTGGATCCGGCGCGGACTGATGCGCCTCAAGGACTGTCTTGGCGATGGATGAACCCCTGACCCCCGAACAGGATCGCGAAGCGCTCGCCGCCGAGCTCGCGCTTGGCCTGCTCGACGGGCAGGCGCGCGCCGATGCGTTGCGCCTGCGGCTTGCAGACCCCGACTTTGCGGCGCTGGTTGAAGCGTGGGAGGCGAAGCTGTCGCCGCTTTACAGCGAATGGCCGGCGGCCGACCCTGGCGGAGACGTCTGGAACCGGATCGATGCATCGCTCGCCGATGCGCCCGTCAAAGACATTGCGGTAATCGAGACGCACTTGCGCCGCTGGCGCACCGGCGCCTTGCTGTCGGGTGCCGTGGCCGCGGCGCTCGCGCTGGTTCTGCTCGTCCAGCCGACGCCCGCGCCGGTGCCGGCAGCGCCGCAGCTTGCCGTGGCGAGGATCGAAAGCGCCGCCGAGGGACCCGTGGTGCTCGCGCGTTACGACCGGACGAAAGGGGTCATGCGGCTGCAAATTGCGGGGATCGATGCCGGCGCGCTGACGCCCGAATTATGGGTTATCCCAGCCGGTGGCGATCCGGTGTCGTTGGGGCAGATCGGGCGCGCCGGTACGGCGGAGATCGCGTTGCCGGCGCCGCACCGCCCGCTGTTGCGCGACGGCGCGACGCTGGCGATCACGATGGAGCCGATATCGGCGACCCCCCACGCTGCACCGAGCAGCGCGCCCGTTGCGGCCGGAAAAATCATCACCATCTGACCCGCGCCCGCATCCGCGGCGGCCTCCGTTCCGTAGCTGGGACACACTCCGATTCCCCGGGGTGCAAAAAGAGGGAAAAGTTAGATGAAACTTTCCAGAAAATCCGTGTCGCTCGCCGTTGTTGTCCTGCTCGCTTCGGGTTGCATGATGTCGGGCGAGGAGCCGATGGCATCCGATACCACCCCGATGAGCCGTTCGAACCCGATGGTTGGCGGAGCCGCCATGTATCCGGCCAAGAACATCGTCGAAAATGCCATGAATTCGAGGGACCACACGACGCTGGTCGCCGCGGTAAAGGCCGCCGGCCTGGTCGACACGCTGATGAGCCCCGGGCCCTTCACCGTCTTTGCGCCAACCAATGCCGCGTTCGCCAAGTTGCCGGCGGGAACCGTCGACACGCTGTTGATGCCCGCGAACAAGATGATGCTGACCAGCGTGCTCACCTATCATGTCGTGCCCGGCACGATGACGTCGGCCGACCTCGCCGCCATGGCGAGCGCGAACGGCGGCCGCGCGGTTCTGACCACGGTTCAGGGCGCTAAGCTGACCGTGTGGGAAAAGAACGGCGCCTGGTACGTGACCGACGCCAAGGGCGGATCGGCGAAGATCACCATTGCCGACGTGATGCAATCGAACGGCGTCATCCATGTCGTCGATACGGTGCTTATGCCGGGCTGATCGCTCGGTCCATGTCCACCGGGGGGCTCTCCGGTCTGTCTGTACGATTCCCGCAGGCAGGCCGGATGAGTCGTTGATCTTGAAGTCGACCCGCGATCGCGTCTGCGCTTCTGCCAGACGTTTTTCGGTCGTCAATCCATGGGCATGCCGGGCGGGGCGGTCCCGGCCGCTCGACCGGCCATCTTCGAATCAACGCAGTGGCGCCGGGGCCTCCCGAAAAATCGCCTGCCATCACCTAATTTCCAATCGGCTCGGCCCGAAGGCTATGAGGAAATGCGTCGGCGCGTTCCGATGGATGGCCTAAGCTATAGAACGGATCCCAGTTAGGGCTTTCCTCGCTTCCGAAGATGCCGGTTTGGGACAGGGCATATGCTTATTGCGGATGGCGAGCGTCAACCCAAAGGTCTTGCAATTGAAGCGTTGCCTATATCGCGCGGGCATGTAACCCGGCTGCGCTTGTGCGCTTCTTGAACGTGCAGCAGGAGGCTCAGGACTGTGTCGCGAAGTTGCGCGCGAGCGCGATAAAGGCCTGGAAGGCCGCCGAGGGGTTGCGGCGATTGGAATAGTAGAGGCAGAGCGGCACGAGCGGCGGGGTCCAGTCGTCGAGAATGCGTACGAGCCGTCCCGACGCGATGTCGTCGCGTACGTCGGTTTCCATGAAATAGCCGATCCCCACGCCGCTCATGACCGCGATCCGGGTGAGGGAGGCCTCGTCGAGGGTCATCGGGCCCTCGACGTCGAGTTGTAATTCTTCGCCGCCCTTCTCGAACCGCCATCGGAACAAGGCGCCGTTGGGAAGCCGGACGCGCACGCAGGGATAAGCGAGCAGCTCCTGCGGCACCTGCGGGATAGCCCTGTTTTCGAAAAACGCAGGGGATGCGGCAACCGCCATGCGTCGCATCTGCCCCAGCGGTATGGCGATCGCGTCGCTTGGCACCAGATCGGCGCTGCGAACGCCCAGATCGAAACCCGCCGCCACGACATCGACAAGCCGGCCTTCGGTGACGAGGTCGATGTGAACCTGCGGGTAGCGCTCCATATAGTTCAGGACCAACGGCGCCATGATTTCGCGCGCCGCCGTTGCGAAGGCATTGATGCGCAGCGTACCGGACGGCGTCTCCTGCTGAGAGCGCGCCGTATTCATGGCTTTTTGAATGTCCTCGAGAGCTGGCTTGATCTGCTTGACGAAGATACGCCCCGCATAGGTGAGCGAGACACTGCGGGTGGTTCGATTGAATAGCCTCACGGCAAGCTCCCGCTCGAGCTTGCCCACCGCGGCGCTAATGGCTGTGGTCGACATGCCGAGATCGATCGCCGCGGCCCGAAATGAGCCGCATCGCACAATGGCGAGAACCGCCTCGAGCTCAATCAGTGAATGGCGAACCATTGTCCCGTTCTTCTTGACACTCCATGCCGATTTATCGCGATTATCAGGCGAGAGGTCCATCATTAAATCAGTCTCGTCACGAATGAGGAGATGAAGATGTCAATGGACCTACCCAAGCCCATCGCCGACTATGTCGAGGCAAATGCCCGTCTCGATATCGACGGTATGTTGGAGCCTTTCCTGCCCGACGCGGTCTTCATCGACAACGGCAAGCATTTCGAGGGGCAGTCGGCAATCCGGCAATTGTTCGAAGAAGAAGTGATCCCGGTGAAAGCCATCTTCGTGCCCGATGCGGTGCGGGAAGAAAGCGGCGATGTCATCGTCGAGGGGCCCGCACATGGTGACTTCCCGGGCAGCCCGCTGCGCTTCACCTATCGTTTCACGCTCGTGGATGGCGCCATCAAGACCCTGGAGACAACGGTATGAGCATCAAGGCAGATCCCACCGAGTTCACCGGCAAGCGCGTCCTCGTCAGCGGTGGCACCAAGGGCCTCGGCCGCGCCACGGTCGAGCGCTTCCTCGCCGGCGGAGCCCATGTCGTCACGGCCGCCCGCGCGATCAAGGATCCGATCGAGGGCGTCGAATATGTCCAGGCCGACCTGACGACCGCGGAGGGCGGCGAAGCGTTGGCCAAGGCGGCGCTCGAGCGGCTGGGCGGCATCGATATTCTGGCCCATGTCGTCGGTGGTTCGGCGTCGCCGGCGGGCGGTTTCGCCGCGCTGACGGACGACCACTGGCTCGCTGAGCTAAACCTGAACTTGTTGGCTAGCGTTCGGCTCGATCGGCTGCTGATCCCGCAGATGCTCGAGCGGGGCACGGGCACCGTGGTGCACGTCACCTCGATCCAGTCGGTCCTGCCGCTGCCCGAGTCCACCACCGGCTATGCCGCTGCGAAGGCCGCGCTGCGGACCTACAGCAAGTCGATATCGAAGGAGCTCGGTCCCAAGGGTGTTCGGGTCAACATCGTCTCGCCTGGCTGGATCATGACCGAAGCCACCGGCGACTTTCTCGAAATGCTTCGGGCTGCCAGCGGCGGCACGATCGAGGACGCGCGTCAGTCCGTGCTCGATGCCTTGGGCGGAATCTCGATCGGGCGGGGCGCAGAGCCCGAAGAAGTGGCTGACCTCATCGCCTATCTCGCCTCGGACCGTGCCGCTGCGATCCACGGCGCCGAGTTCGTCATCGATGGCGGGACCATCAGCACCGTCTGAGGGTGTCGACAACATCGGCGCCGCGACATGGGCTCACAGCCTGAAGGCCGTCAAACGCGGCGGGGTCCTGGTGATAAACGGGATCACCACGGGCCACGCCGCCGAGACCGATCTGCTGCGGATCTTCGTCGAACAGATCGATATCCGCGGCACCATCATGGGCACGCTCGAGGAGATGAACGCGATGATGCAGTTCGTCATCCGGAACAACATCGAACCCGAGGTCGGCGCGGTGGTACCGATGATCGGCGCGCGCGAGGCGATCCGCGACATGGTCGAGGGCCGCACTCGGGGAAAGACGGTGTTCACGCGGTGACATGATCGACACAGCGCTGTCGGTTCTAGCCGAAAAATCAGAGGTCTGATTCAGGGCAATAAATGAAGTGAAAATTGAAGAATTCCATATTGTTCGCAGTGAGATTCAGAATTCATTGCGAGCGTATTGAACGAATGTAATCGACTCTAACATATGGAGAGTAAAATGGCAGATCAAACCAGTTTTGCTGTGGTAAAACATTTCTACGACAGTTTTGTCCGCGGCGATATCGAGGCCGTGATTGCCACCCTGAGTGATAATCTGGACTGGCGTGAATCGGAAAACTTCTTGCTTGGCGATCGCAATCCCTACTTGACGCCCGCTTCTGTGGTCGAAGGCGTTTTCAACCGCATCGCCAAGGAATTTCAGGATTATCAGGCCGGGCCTACCGAGTTGATCGACGGCGGCGATGTCGTCGTGGCCGTTGGCCGATCGAAAGGCATTATGGCTTCGACCGGAAAGCCGTTCGACGCGCAATATATGCATGTCGTGCGCGTTGCTGACGGCAAGATCGTGAGCTTTCACCAGCTGATCGACACATTTGAGGTGTGGCGTTCGCAGCAAGCCGATTAGACGCAAATCGCGGACGGCAGCGTAAGTGACGACCATCGCTTTCGGTGCCGCCGTTCTTTCGTCGCCGTCGCACTTTTGCTGCCGTCCATTCGCGCGCTGCAGTGAAACCCCCCATCCATACCCCCACTTCCCTATGCGGCGCCCGTGAGGCCAAGCGCCTTGCTAAAGGGCGTTGTGTTGGGGCGAGCCGGCACATTCCAGAGCCAGGTCGTTGGGAGGTCGGACCGCGAGAAGAGCGACCTCATGTCGAACGTCAAATGGAGTTTTCGATGACGCTTGCAGGCAAGAAGGCGCTCGTGACCGGCGGTAGCCGGGGCATTGGCGCGGCAATCGCGAAGACGCTCGCAGCCGAAGGCGCTGATGTCGCGATCACGTATGAGAAGTCAAAGGACTTAGCCGACGCGGTGGTGTCCGGGATCAAGGCCCTTGGCCGCTTCGCCGTGGCAATCCAGGCCGACAGCGCCGACATCGCGGCAATTGCGGCATCGGTCGACAGGGCAGCCGCAGAACTCGGCGGCCTCGACATCCTCGTCAACAATGCCGGGATTATTCGGATGAACAATCTCGCCGATATCGCCATCGACGATATTCAGGCACTCCTCGATATCAACGTGCGCGGACCGATCGTCACGAGCAAGTCGGCCTTATCCCATCTGAAGGAGGGCGGCAGCATCATTACAGTCGGCAGCTTCTTTGCGGATCGCGTGCCGTATGGCGGCTTGGGCGTCTACGCAGCTACAAAGTCGGCTCTTACTGCCTTCAGTCAGGGCCTTGCACGCGAACTTGGACCTAAGGGCATAACCGCGAACATCGTCCAGCCTGGCTCGATCGACACGGACATGAACCCGGCCCACGGACCCTTTGGCGATCCGATGCGCCAGCTGACCGCTTCGGGCCGCTTTGGTGCGGGTACTGAGATCGGGCATGCCGTCGCCTATCTTGCCAGTGACAAGGCTCGATACGTTACCGGCACTATGCTTACGGTGGATGGAGGCGCTAACGCTTGAGCCGGATAAGACGCCCGGCGGCTCCGGCTCACCGCTGCGAGAGGCGTGAGCATCTCCGGCCTTCGGCCCGAAAAATCGGACCGAAGGCCTTTGGATGACGACAGCCCTAGAGACCGTGCTCTGCGCGTAGGCGCGTCGCGGCCTGTTCGCCAATGACTGCGCAGGGAGCTTGCGTATTGCCGGTTGTTACCCTCGGCATGATGGAGCCATCGGCGATGCGCAGGCCTTCGATCCCGTAGACGCTGAGCGAGGCATCGACGACCGACATGTCGTCCTGTCCCATCTTGGCGGTGCCGCATTGGTGCCAATAGGTGACCGCGGAATCGCGAATGAACGCATCGAGTCCGGCGACGTCGCGGTCTCTTGGCATGACCTCTCCCTTGACGAAGGGTTTGAACGCCTCGCCATTGCCAAGCTCGCGACAAAGCTTGACGCATTCGCGCGCGGCTTCGAGGTCAATTGGATCCGACAGCATGTTGGTATTGATCGCCAATGGTTTCGCCGGGTCGGCATCGCGCAGGAGAAGCTGTCCCCGGCTCTTTGGTTGTGCAAGCCCCGCGAACATCGTCCAGCCATGCTCGGGAACACCGAGAGCCGCCGTACGCTCGCTCGGCACGGGAAACTCGACCTGGCAAAAGAGCAGGTCGGGCGCATCGAGATCGGGACGGCTCTTCCAGTAGAGCGTTGCCTCGCTTCCGCTGTTTCGGGGCGCCATCGGCCCTGAAAGCTCCCACATGCAGCCGAAGGACACATGATCCTGCATGTTGCGCCCGACACCGGGCAGGTGCTGGACAACGGGGATCGAATGTCGGTCAAGTTCGGCGCGATCGCCGATGCCCGAGAGCATCAACAGCTTGGGGGTGTTGATCGCGCCGGTCGACAAGATCACCTCGCTTCGCGCGCCGATCGAAAGGATCCGTCCATCCTTTTCCACTTCGACGCCGATCGCGCGGCGCCGATCGAAGAGGATGCGGCGGACATGCGCGCCGGTCACGATCGTCAGATTGGGTCGGTCCGAAACGGGATGCACATAGGCGCGATACAGCGACTGGCGCCGCCCGCCCTGAACGAGCATGTCGGTGATGGCAGCGCCGCCCGGCCCTTCCATCATCGCGCCGTTGGGGCTCGCGAATGTCGGGATGCCTTGCTCGCGCGCAGCGCCGAGCAGAGCGTGTGCGAGCGGGTGCGGATCTTGGGCTGGCTGCACCCAGACGGGACCATCGGTGCCGCGGAACCGCGCATCGGGCGCGCCCTGCCAGTTTTCGATGCGGCGATAGATGTCGAGCACCTTTTCATATCCCCAGGCATCATCGCCCGCTTCGGCGGCAAAATGATCCCAATCGTTTTTGTGACCCCGCGCCCAGACCATGACGTTGATGCTCGATCCGCCGCCGAGGCCCTTGCCCATCGCCATCGACAGTTCGCGGCCGCCGAGATGCGGATTGGGTTCGGCCTGAAAGCCCCAGTCGCGTTCGCTCCCAAGGTTCGTCGGCCAGAGCGCGGGGACCATGACCGAGTCTGCTTCATCGCCGCCGCCCGCCTCGATCAACAGAACCTCAGCGCTGCCGTTCTCGGCAAGGCGGCGGGCTACGACGGAACCCGAGGAACCCGCGCCGCAGACGATAAAGTCATAGCTGTGCTTGAGATTGGCATTGAGCCTCGCTTGGTTCTCGCGGGCGCGTCGGCCAAAATCGGAGTCCTGGCCGGGGGAAGCCTCGGTGATCATCATGTTTTCCTTATACTTTGGGGAGGGGTGGGGACGGACGGTCCCCGGGTCGTAGGCCGTGCCGAACAGGCACGACGGGGTACAGCGGCGTCGCGGCCTAGCCGCCGCGTCCGCTGTTAATCCGGCCGGGCAATCCGGCCGAAGACTGGCAGTTATGGAAGGTAGGCGAGACCTGTCGGTCCCGCCTACCGGCGCCCTGCCACCGGGGGAGAGGCCGGGCGCAAGCCGCTATTTGGAGCTGCGCGAGGCCGCCTGCGCCGCCTGGTCGATCACGTCCGCCACGACTTTTGGCTGGGTCATGAAGACGGCATGGCTCGCGGGCACTTCGGTGACCTTCGCACCGATGCGCTTCGCCATATGCTGGAGCATGCGCTGGTCGAATGCCTTGTCGTCGGTCGCGATCACCGCCCAGCTCGGCTTGCTGCGCCATGCGGCCTGGGTCAGCTTCGTGCCGAAGGCCGACATGTTGATCGGGACCTGCGAGTCGCGCATGAACGCGGCATCGCTATCGGTCGTATCCGCCGCGAACCCGGCCTTGAACTTCGCAAGATCGATGAAGCCAAAACCGTCGCTCTGCGTGTCGAGAACGAACTCGGGCGGCGTGACGAAACCCTGATATTGCTGCGCCGTCGTCTCGCCGGCATCGGGGGAGAGCGCGGACACATAGACGAGGCCCGCGACCTTCGGGTCGACCCCGCCTTCGGTGATGACGGTCCCGCCCCAGCTATGGCCGACGAGGATGGCCGGGCCGTCCAGCCGGGCGATCGCGCGCTTCGTCGCCGCGACGTCATCGGCGAGCGAGGTCAGCGGGTTCTGGACGATCGTGACGCGATAGCCACGGCCCGTCAGCTCGTCATAGACGCCGCGCCAGCCCGACCCGTCGGCGAAGGCGCCATGGACGAGGACGACATTGCGCACCGGCTGGGTTGCGGCGATGTGACCGTTATGATCCGCCGTCTGCGCCGACGCGGCGAGGGGGAAAGAAGCGGCAACGGCGGCGGCGGCGAGGACGGTGCGGACATTGCGGAACAGGGACATGCGATCTCTCCTATATTGCGACAACAGTTATTGCGATAAGTGACGAGATAGGGTGATTCGAATGGCTTGTCCAGCAGAAATATATCGCGATATTTATTTTTGTGATTCAGGCGCTATATTGGGCAGGAAATGGAGCTCATGATGACCGCCGACAATCCGCCTGTGCCGCTCGACGATCAGCTCTGCTACGCCATCTACTCCGCCGGCATTGCCGTTCAGCGTGCCTACAAACCTCTGCTCGACGAACTTGGGCTGACCTATTCTCAATATCTGGTGCTCAACATATTGTGGCGCGAAGACGGGCAGCCGATCGGACGCATCGCCGACCAACTCGCCCTCGAATCGAGCACGCTGACGCCCTTGCTCAAGCGGCTCGAAGCGGCGGGCTTCGTGAGCCGAACCCGCAATCCGTCGAACGAACGCCAGGTCGTTGTTGCACTCACGCAAACCGGGCGAGCGCTTCAGGCGAGGGCAGGCTGTCTCGGTGATGCCCTGCTGGAGGCGTCCGGCCAGTCGGCTGCGGCCCTTGCAAATCTCAACAAGGACATCAAGGCCTTGCGCGATGCCGTCTATGCCAATGTCGGCGGCTGGAACCTGACGGACAAGCCTGGCGCGTGATCGATTGCGCGATGGTTCAGAACGGCGCGGCACCGCCCGGGCGAAAGATTTGCAAGCGCGTGAATTCATCGGCGGGGGACGTGGCGCGGCTGTCGACGGCGGTCGTGTGGCATCAGATAGTCGCACCTGCGACCCGCCCAAGGCGTTTCGGGTCATCTACCATCGATCGAACCGAGAGCGCCGCATTCCTCGCAGCGGCGACGAGACGATTGGTTGACCAGCCCTGACGGGCGAGTGCGGAAAGTCCATGCATTATCGACGCTACCAAGTCGCTGATGGGTTCCGCCAAATCCGGTCGCGACTCGGCTATACGTTCGCGCATGCGCAGACGCCCGTTCTCGGCGATCTGCTCGGCGGCGGCTGATGCACATGCATCGCTGCAATTGCGCGTAGCGTCCAGAACGAGGCAGCCTTTGGCCATGGCACTCTCGCTGTAAGTAACGGCGCGAGCGACCAGAAACTCTTCGATGGCTGCCGCCAGGGGGCGCCCCTCGACCAGGAATTCATCGATCGGCAGTGCGGCGTTGGCATGACGGTTCAGGATCTGTTGGAAGAAAGCCGCCTTGCTGCCAAACGCGGCGTAGAAACTGGGTGCAGCAATACCCAGTGCGTGCGTCAGATCTGACAGCGATACCCCGTCATAACCGCGCTCATGAAAGAGCTGCTGCCCCACCCCAAGCGCAGCATCAATGTCGAACGAACGCGGCCGGCCGCCTCGTCCTAGTTTTTTATCGCGCACTAAAAAACCCTTGCATCATTCCGAATTCGAGATATTTAGCGAGCACTAAAGTATTTGCAAGGTTTGGCGACAATTTCCCGCAGGCTCGAGGTCCTGAGCCTGAGCAGCGGATTCCGGTGGCCATTCAAGGAGCTATCATGACAAACGAATTCTCGGAATGGCGTTCGACGGCCGTGCTCGTGGCGGTGTGCCTGGCATCCGCATCGATGCCGCTGGCCTTTACCGGGCCGACCGTAGCCCTGCCGAGCATAGGTGCGGCGCTTGATGGATCGCCTGTTTCCATCAGCTGGGCAACGAACGCCTACCTGCTAACCTTCGGGAGCCTGCTTCTCGCCGCTGGCACGCTGGCCGACCGATACGGTCGAAAGCGGGTTTTCGCTATCGGAACAGGCGGGTTCGGCATCCTTTCTTTGGTGCTCGCAGTCGTGCCCGACATGACGAGCTTTAACCTGATCCGAGCGGCGGAGGGTGTCACGGCTGCGGCCGTTATGTCGGCCGGGATGGCTGTTCTGGCACAGGAGTTCGACGGTCCTGGACGGCTAAGGGCCTTTAGTTTCGTGGGAACGAGCTTCGGGATCGGCCTCGCGGTCGCGCCGATCGCGTCTGCTTACCTGTTCGAGCTATTTGGTTGGCGAAGCATCTTCGCTCTGGTCGTTGCGTTCGATGTTGCCGCTTTCGTCATCGGCATGATCGCCATGAAAGAGACACGGGATCCGGATGCAACACGGGTCGATTGGCCCGGCTGCGTCAGCTTCACACTGGCGCTTGCGGCCTTAACTTGGGCAATCCTCGATGGTCCTGGCCGCGGCTGGTCACATCCGGTGGTGCTCACCTTGTTCGGGTTGGCTCTCGCGCTTTTTATCGCCTTCGCTGTGATCGAGACCCGTGTTGCCCGGCCGATGCTGGACCTCGGTCTGTTTCGCTATCGGCAATTTGTTGGTGTCCAACTCCTCGCCACAGCTCCCGCCTACGGCTTCGTAGTGCTTGTGATCCTGCTGCCGATCCGCCTCGTGGGAATTGATGGCATGTCCGCCTCGGAAGCAGGCCAGACCATGCTCGCCATGTCGGCGCCGCTGCTCGTCCTGCCTCTCCTCGCGGGATCGCTGACCCGCTGGCTGTCACCTGCAATACTCAGCGGATTCGGCCTCTTGATCGCTAGTGTGGGCCTCTTTTGGCTTGGTCAAATTCCGATCGGTGCCGGGATCGCCGCAATCGCACCGGCCCTCATTGTTATCGGCGTTGGCATGAGCTTCCCGTGGGGACTGATGGACGGGCTCGCGGTCAGCGTAGTGCCAACGGAACGAGCTGGTATGGCTGCAGGCATCTTCGGGACCGTTCGCGTCGCCGGCGAGGGCATTGCGCTGGCGCTGGTCACGGCTCTCCTCACCTCCCTGGCGCAATCGCAGGTCTCCGAACTCGTACCGCAGAGCACAAGTTCTTCTGCCATTGCACAGCGGCTTGCGGCGGGCGATCTGAGGGGCGCCTCCGCGCTCGCTCCTCAGGTTTCGCCGTCGACCTTGCTCGCTGGCTACAGTGATGCGTTCGGGACGCTCACGCTCTGCCTCGCCGCCGTCACGCTAGCTACGGCGGTAGTCGTGTTCCTCTCGTTGAGGACACCGGCTGCCAGACAGGACCAGGTGGCACAGCTTCAATCCGCCAAATCGTATGTATCGACTGACCGTGGACACATATCCATCGAGACATGAGATCAACTGATATGAAAGCAGGCGGTCGTTTCACGCCGTCCGTACGAGAGCCTGGCGATTGTCAGCTATCTTGGATCCACGCCCGAAAGCCGCCGGTCTGAAAGCGGCCAGTTCCAGCTACCCGCCTAGAATAGCCTTTAATTCGATGAACTCTTCGAAGGATAATCAAAGCGTAGGATGGAATAAGAAAGCCTGTCGTAGGCTGCACTACCTGTTGCCAAGGTTGGGGTCGAGGGTTCTAAACCCTTCGCCCGCTCCAGTTTTTCCAGCATATCTCGGAACTTCTCCGTCGGCGCGCCGTGCCGCGCGCCGCCGATCTTGCCTGCGCTGGCCATTGACCTCGGCCGCGAAGCCGTCCAGCCGGGTTGCCGCACATCCGCCCGCGCAGGAGAAGATGATGACCCGTTCGCCGCTATTCCTCGCCGCGCCGCTCGCCGGCGCGGTGCTGTTGCTGGCGGCGTGTAGCGGCGGCGAGACCGACGAAACGAAGGTCGCCGCTGCGGTTCCGCGCAAATGCCCCGCGGTCGCCCACACGCCGGTCAAGCTTGCGGGCGGCAGCTTCGAGATGGGCGAGGACGATGTCTATGCCGAGGAAGGGCCGGTGCGCAAAACCGAGGTCGGCGGCTTCTGGATCGACCCGCACGAGGTGACCAACCGCCAGTTCGCCGCGTTCGTCGCCGCGACCGGCTATGTCACCATCGCCGAAAAGCCCGTCGATCCGAAGCAGTTCCAGGTCCCCGTCGGGCAGATTCCTGCCGACATGCTGAAACCCGGATCGGCGGTGTTCACCCCGCCCGACTTCCCGTCGAACCGCTACAGCGACTGGTGGAAATATGTCCCCGGCGCCAACTGGAAAAAGCCCTATGGTCCCGGCGGCGCCGACCGGGTGCCGAACGAGCCCGTCGTCCACCTCGCGTGGGACGATATGGTCGCTTACGCCAAGTGGGCCGGCGGGCGCATTCCGACCGAGGCCGAATGGGAATATGCCGCGAGCGCAGGGACGCGCTCGAAAAATGTCCAGCCGGCCGAGGCGAACAGCTGGCAGGGCGCCTTTCCCAATTACAATGCCGAAACCGACGGCTTCAAGGGGGTGGCGCCGGTCGGCTGCTACCGGCCCAACGCCAACGGCCTCTACGACATGGTCGGCAATGTCTGGGAGGTCACCGCGGACTATTTCAAGCCCGGGCACGATCCGCGCGACACGGACAATCCCAAGGGCCCCGACGCGGGATCGGCCTATGATCCGCTCAACCCCGGCATGGTGTCGCGCACGGTAAAGGGCGGCAGTTATCTGTGCGCGCCCAATTATTGCCAGCGCTACCGCCCGGCCTCGCGCCAGGGACGCGATCCGGGGCTCGGCACCAGCAACGTCGGTTTCCGCCTCGTCTACGATCGGGCGCCCGCCGCCTAACGACGAAGGGCCGACCCTTTCGGGACGGCCCTTCCATTGTCTTGGCGTTCGCGGCCTTAGCCGAGAGAGACCTCCGCGCGGACGGCCGGGCTCGATTCTGCCGCGTGCGGCATGGGACAATGAGACATTCGACCACCTCCTTTCGCTTGTTGACGATAGAGGGAATATGGGCGCGCTTTCCGCGGCTTGCAAGGGGGCGGCGTCGCCTCAGAACAGGCCCGGCAGTTCGCGCTGTGCCGCGCTCGGCGCATCGCTTGCCAGCATGGCGGGCTCGGGGGCGAGCCCGGGGGCGATACGGCCCGACGACGATGTGCGCGTATCGAGGGCGGTGATCCGCGCGCCGCAACTGCGTCCAGCAAGGAAGTCGAGCGCGGCGCGCAGCGACGGCTCGTTCGGGTCGCCGAGCTGGAACGACAGATTGTCGCCGGCCGCGCAACTGTTGGCGATCTTGGGCGCCAGGCCGTCATAATAGTCGCTCTGCCCCGCCGCATTGCCCGTCGCGAAGGCAACCACGCGCATGCGGTCGTCGCAGGCGGCCCGGTCGAGGGCGATCTGGCCCACCGGCTTGCCGAAGGTGTTGCTGCCGACCAGCGTCATGTTGGTGCCGAGATAGGGCAACATGCCGTTGATCACGAGTTCGCTGGCCGAGGCGGTCGATCCCGTGCCGATGAAGGCGATGCGCGTCGGCGCGATCGATTCGGGCTGGCTGGTGAAGAAATGGCGATCGTTCTCGGTGGCTTTGGACGGGCGGAAATCGGTGCGCGAGAACAGCTCGCTCGACGTCCGGTTGCGACCGAGCAGGTCGCCCATCAGTTCGGCTGTGCTGACGAGGCCGCCGCCGTTGTAGCGGAAGTCGATGACGATGTCGGTCACGCCCTGCGCGCGGAAATTGGCGAAGGCGGTGCGCAGCTGCGGGTTCGCCGAACTGATGAAGGTTCTAAGGTTCAGATAGCCGTAGCTCTTGCCGCCCTCGGTAATGATCTTGGCGCCATAGCGGTCCGAAATCGGGTCGATCTCGAAATCGGCCTTGGAGACGGTGACATCGCGTGTGCCCCCGCCATCGACGATGCGCAGCACGCGCGTGACGCCCGGATCGTCGGGACCCAGCGCGCTGATGATGCCGCCGGTACCGCTCGTCGCGACGATGTCGGCGATCGAGCGGACATTCGAGGTGGTGGTGCCGATGCCCGTGATCTGCGTGCCGCGGTCGATGCCCGCCGCGAGCGCCGGCGCGCCTTCATAAGCTTCGGCGATCACCACGCGCTGCGTGCCGCTGTTGTAGCTCAGCCGCACGCCGAATCCCGCGGTCGATCCGCTCGAGAAGAAGGCATTCTCCTCCGCGATCGACGTGATGTAGGTGAAGAAGCGGTCCTTGCGGAGCGCACGTGCGGGCGCGACGAGCGCGTCGATATAGGATTGGACATCGCTATACGCCGCCTTGTTGACGCCGGTCGCGACGTCGTTCGGGAACAGATACCATTCGTCGATCACCGCCTTGGCGAAGTCCTGACGCGCCGACAGGCTGCAGCTTGCCGTGGGGGTCGGCGTGGGTGTGGGCGTCGGGGTGACCGTCACAGGCCCCCCGCCACCGCCACCGCCGCCGCCGCCTCCCCCGCCGCACGCGGCGAGGACGAAGGCCGACATCGTCAGCAGGGCAATGGATTTTCGCAAGTCACGGCGCATGGATATTCCCCGGTTGTCGACACGCAGTGAGACGACCGGCGCCCTGTCTGCGACCAGCCACATGTATCGGCGATGAAAAGTCTCGGCAATGATCTGGATCAGCAGACGCGACGAAGCGAATGTCGGCTTGGGAGTGGAGAGCGGACGTTGCTGATCCTCCCCGGAACGGGGAGGATCGCTTTCGCCCGCTCCGCCCGGAACCGGACCGCCGACCTAGTCCTCCGCCACGTCTTTCCGTCCCTTGAAGCCCTGCGCGACGACGAACAATTCGGGCGATCCCTTGCGACTCGCGGGCGGCTTGGCGTGCTTCACCGTCGCGAAATTCTGCTTGAGCAGGGTGAGCAGGCTGTGGTCGGCGCCGCCCGCAAACACCTTGGCGACGAAGCTTCCCCCGGGCAGCAGCGTGCGCACCGCAAAATCGGCGGCGGTCTCGGCGAGCCCGATGGTGCGCAGGTGATCGGTCTGCTGATGCCCGACGGTGTTCGCCGCCATGTCGGACATCACCAGGTCGGGCGCGGTGCCCAAGGCCTCCATGAGCGCCGCGGGCGCGGCATCGTCCATGAAATCCATCTGCAGGATTTCGACCCCCTCGATCGGCTCGCATTCGAGCAGGTCGATACCCGCGATCCTGGCGCGCGGGTTGGTTTGCCGCACCACCTGCGACCAGCCGCCGGGGGTGATGCCCAGGTCGACGACGGCGCGCGCCTTTTTGACGAAGGCGAATTTCTCGTCGAGCTCGATCAGCTTGTACGCGGCGCGCGAGCGATAACCCTCGGCCTGCGCGCGGCGGACATAGGGGTCGTTGAGCTGCCGTGCCAGCCAGCGCGTCGACGAGGTGCTGCGCTTCTTCGCGGTCTTGACGCGGACGTGCAGCCCGCCGCGGCTGCCCCGGCCGCCACCCTTCCCCTGGCTCATTTGCGATACTCGCGCCGCGTCACGGGCACGTCGCGGCCCTGCATCGCGAGCGTGCGGAGGATGCCTTCGCGGATACCGCGGTCGGCGACCCCGACGCGCGCGGCGGGCCACAGGTCGATGATGCTTTCCAGAATGGCGCAGCCCGCGACGACCAGGTCGGCGCGCTCGCGCCCGATGCAGCCGATCTCGGCGCGGTCGGCGATGCTCGCCTCGGCCAAGCGGCGGCTGATGTCGCGCATCGCGTCGCAGGGCACCACCAGTCCGTCGACCGCGCGCCGGTCGTAGCGCGGCAGGTCGAGGAACACGCTGGCGAGCGTCGTCACCGTGCCGCTGGTGCCCAGCAGGCGCAGCTTCTGCCCCGCATGACGCTCGGCGCGCGCGGCGAAGGCGGCAAAGGCCTCGCGCGTCGTCGCGCGCATATGGTCATAGCTTGCCTGGCGGTCGGCCATCGTCGCGCCATTCGGCGAGGCATGTTCGGTCAGCGACACCACCCCCCACGGCACGCTCACCCAGTCGCGGATCGCGACGTCGTTGCCGCTGCCCTCGACATGCATCAGCTCGGTCGACCCGCCGCCGATGTCGAAGATCAGCGCGGGCCCGTCGCCGGGCTCCATCAGATTGTGGCAGCCGAGCACCGCCAGCCGCGCTTCCTCGGCGGGCGAGATGATGTCGAGCACGATTCCCGTCTCGCGCTTGACGCGGTCGGCGAGTTCCTGGCCATTGGCGGCGCGGCGGCACGCCTCGGTCGCGACCGCGCGCGACAGGCTGACGTGGCGGCGGCGGAGCTTGTCGGCGCAGATCGACAGCGCCGCGACCGCGCGGTCCATCGCCGCCTCGCTGATCCGCCCGCTGCCGTGGAGGCCTTCGCCGAGCCGGACGATGCGCGAAAAGGCGTCGATGACGACCAGTTCGCCATCCTGCGGCCGCGCGATGAGCAGCCGGCAATTGTTGGTGCCAAGGTCGATCGCGGCATAGCTTTTGGGCCGCGTAAAGGGCGTTGGCCGGTCATGCGCGCCGGCCGGTTTCCGATTCTGCGCCGCTGCCGCCCCGGGCCGCGGCGACCGCCCCTGGGGCGCTGCCATTTGCCGCATGGCTATACTTACCTGTTTCTCACGCGCCCGAAGACCGGACGTGCACTTGGGGACAGACTAGGCGTGCGACGAAGTGATGGCAACCCCGGCGGGCAAAGCGCCATACGCAAAGAAAACCCCGCCCGGTACGAGACCGGACGGGGCTGCAAAGGAAGATAAGTTTATTGGGGGTCGGGTCAGCCCTTAGCGGCAGCCGTCATTCCCCTTGTCGATCGCGCGGCCGGCGATGGCGCCGACGGCGCCGCCGATGATCGTGCCGACCGTGCGGTCGCCGCGACCGGCGATTTCATGACCGGCCAGGCCGCCGGCGATCGCGCCGATGATCGTGCCGCCGGTGCCGTTGTCGCACTGGTTGCGATAGCGCTGGTTGTAGCGCTGCTGGTTGTAACGGCGGTCGTTCCGGTAATCGCGGCGATTGTCGCGGCGATCGTAACGACGGTCATAGCGGCGGTCGTCGCGGTCGTAACCGGCGTTATAGCTCGAATAGCCATCGCGGTCGTAATAGCCATTCTGCGCCGCGGCGGGGGTTGCTGCCAGGCCCAGCGTCGCGGTGGACATCAGGGCGGCGATCGAGAGGGTCACCATCTTTTTCATTTTCAGTCTCCTTCTTTCGTCGTGTGGCCCGTCTGGGCGGTGGTCGATGAAAGAGGTTCTAGGTGATTCGCTTTGAGCCGAGCCTGAACGCGGCTGTTGGCTGACGTTCAGCCTCGGTTGCCCGAGGTTCAGCTTCGCCCACGCTTTCGCGGGCTTTCCTTTGTCCGCGCTTCGCTCTACGCCCGCGGCGATGCGCCGCCTCCTCCCCGCCGCCCTCATCTTCCTGACGCTCGGGCCGGTGCCCGGGACGCACTATCGCTACCCCCTCGTCGATCGCAGCCAAAGCGCGAGTGCGCGCCCGCTGATCCACCCCGCGGCGACCAGCGGCAGCCTACGCTTCGTGCGCGGCTGGCGCCTGACCAGTCCGAACAGCTTCTTCGGCGGCTTCTCGGCGCTGGCACGGCTCGGCCCCGGCCGCTTCCTGCTGCTCGGCGACAATGGCCATGCGGTGCGGCTGACGCTCGGGGAAAGCGGCGTGGAGGCAGTGACCATCGCCACGCTGCCGCTGCCGCCGCGCAACCCGGGCAGCAAGGCCTTCACCGACAGCGAGGCGGTCGCGGTCGACCCCGCGAGTGGCAGAATCTGGGTCGCGCTCGAGGGGATCGACCAGATCTGGCGGCTCGACCCCGCGCTCACCCATATCGAATCGCGCAACAAATCGGCGCAGCTCGCGCGCTGGCCGGCGAATCGCGGCGCCGAGGCGATGGCGCGCCTCCCGGACGGACGGACGATCGTCTTTTCGGAGGATGCCGACGACGACGACCGCGGGCGCGAGGCCTTGCTCTTCGCCGGCGACCCCGCAGCGCCCGGCAAGCGCGAGATACGCTTCTTCTACGATGCTGAGGGCAAGGGGCAGGTCAGCGACGCAGCGCCGCTCCCCGACGGCCGCATCCTCCTCGTCCACCGCTCGCTCGGTGTGTCGCCGCTGTTCACGACCACGCTCGCCATCGTCGATCCCGCCGACATCGCAAAGGTCGGGGTGGTGCGTTCGGTGACGATCGGTACGGTCCCAGACGCGCTGCGCGAAAATTACGAGGGTGCGGCGGTGTCTGTCGAGGACGGACGCACCTTCCTGTGGCTCGTCGCCGACGATAATTTCAACAGCTGGCAGCGCAGCCTGCTGCTCCAGTTCGAACTGGTCGAACTACCTCCGCGACGGGCGGACAGCAAAAAGGCCGCGCGGTAAACCGGCGGCCTGATTGCGATTCGAAAGGGTGGAGGGCTTAAGCGGCCTTTTCGGCCAACTTCTTCGCCACTTCCTTCTTCACCTTGCGCGCGGTCGCCGACAGCTGGTCGTCGCCGGCCTTCAGCAGCCAGTTGTCGAGGCCACCATTGTGCTCGACCGAACGCAGGCCGTGGGTCGACACGCGCAGCTTGACGCCCTTGCCCAGCGCGTCCGACAGCAAAGTCACATTCTGCAGATTGGGCAGGAAGGTGCGCTTGGTCTTGTTGTTGGCGTGGCTCACATTGTGGCCAACCTGGCGGCCCTTGCCGGTGAGTTCGCAGATGCGCGACATGGTCTTCTTCCTCGAATCAATGGGCGGCGTGCCGGTCGTGCCGCAAGGCACTTACGAGACCGGGTGGGCCGGGAAAGGCGCGCGCTTATCGGCTTGCCGGGGATTCGTCAAGCGCATAGGACTATTTCCACTGCGTGGATCCGGCACCGGCCCGCTCCCCCACCCGGCCTCCCCGACCATAGGAAACTATGGGAGGCCGGGTGGGGGAGCGGGCCGGTGCCGGGCGTTCCTGCGCAGCAGGAACCGACAATGACCGCCCATTTCCCGCTTCCCGAACCGATGCGCCGCGCGCTCGATCTCGCGCGGATCGCCGCCGAATGGGGCGAAGTGCCCGTCGGCGCGGTGGTGGTCAAGGACGGCGCGATCATCGGCGAGGGCCACAACCGCCCCCGCGAATCACACGACCCGACCGCGCATGCCGAAATCGTCGCGATTCGCGCCGCGGCGGCGAAACTCGGCAATGAGCGCCTCGACGGCTGCGACCTCTATGTCACGCTCGAACCCTGCGCGATGTGCGCCGGCGCGATCGCCCACGCCCGCATCGCGCGCCTCTATTACGGCGCCGACGACCCCAAGGGCGGCGCGGTGGTCCACGGCCCGCGCACCTTCAGCCAGCCGACGGTGCACCACCGCCCCGAAATCTACGACGGCATCGGCGCGGGCGAGGCGGCGGGGCTGCTCAAGGCGTTTTTTGCCGAGCGGCGGTAGTATGATCTCGGCAAGCCGCGATTTTGACTCGCACAAAGCCACGAAGCCACAAAGGGGCTCGAAACCCGCTCGCCCTGCGCTTGTCGAAGGGCCGTTCTTTCTTCAGCACTTGAAGAAGAACAGTGCTTCGACAAGCTCAGCACGAACGGAGAAACTGAGAACCCCTTTGTGGCTTCGTGGCTTCGTGCGAAATAATTTCCAGAGCCGACGCCCGCCCACTCACTCGCCGAGCATTTCCTCGACCCAAGCCGGCACCAGCACACTCGCCGGTCCGTGCCGCGCTTCGTCGAACCAGTGCGACCCCTGGCTCGGCTCCATGTTGAGCTCCAGCGTCCGTGCCCCGCTGGCGCGCGCTTCGCGGACGAAGCCCGCGGCGGGATAGACCGCGCCCGAGGTGCCGATCGACACGAACAGGTCCGCCCGGTTCAGCGCGCGGTAGATCGCGTCCATGTCGTACGGCATCTCGCCGAACCACACGACGTCGGGGCGGAGATATCCCGCCACGCCGCAGGCCGGGCACACGGGCCGGTCGAGCAAGGTCCCCGTCCATTCGCTCCGCGCATCGCACGCCGTGCACCAAGCTTTGAGATGCTCGCCATGCATATGGATCAGCCGCCGTGCGCCCGCACGCTCGTGCAGGTCGTCGACATTCTGCGTCACGATCAGCAACTCGCCCGCCCAACCGGCGTCGAGCCGTGCCAGCGCGTCGTGCGCCGCGTTTGGCAGCTTGGTCTGGATCGCCGCGCGCCGCGCATCATAGAAGCGGTGCACCAGATCGGGGTCGCGGATATATGCCTCGGGCGTCGCGACATCCTCGACGCGGTGCTGCTCCCACAATCCGCCGCCGTCGCGAAACGTGTCGATCCCGCTCTCGGCCGAAACCCCGGCGCCGGTCAGGATCACGATATTTTCGATCTTGGTCATGCGCCCCTCTTATCCGCTCGTGTCGAGCGAAGTCGAGACACGCGAAAGATGGCGCCAACGTGTCTCGACTTCGCTCGACACGAACGGTTAAAGGGAGGCCGTATTTCAGGGGACGGATCATGACCAGCATCGGCATCGTCGGCAGCCAGGGCCGGATGGGCGTCGTGCTCGCCGCCGCGGCGGCCGAGGCGGGCGCGCGCCATTGCGGCATCGACAAGGGCGGCGATATCGCGAAGCTCGCCGCCGACGCCGACGTCCTCATCGACTTCTCCTCGCCGGCTGCTCTGGAAGCAACGCTCGACGCCTGCATCGCGGCCAGGACCCCGATCGTGATCGGTACCACCGGGCTCGAGGAGCGCCACCACTGGCTGATCGACGATGCTGCGAGCGACATTGCGGTGCTCCAGACGGGCAACACCTCGCTCGGCGTCACCCTGCTGGCGCATCTGGTGAAGGAAGCCGCAAGCCGCCTCGACGCCGACTGGGATATCGAGGTGGTCGAGATGCACCACCGGATGAAGGTCGACGCCCCCAGCGGCACCGCGCTGCTGCTCGGCCAGGCCGCCGCCGACGGCCGCGGCATCGGCCTCGCGACCTGCTCCGAACGCGGCCGCGACGGCGTCACCGGCGCGCGCGGCCATGGCAAGATCGGCTTCGCGTCCTTACGCGGCGGCACCGTCGCGGGCGACCATGACGTGATCTTCGCGGGCAATGAGGAAATGATCACCCTGTCGCACCGCGCCGAAAACCGCATGATCTTCGCGCGCGGCGCGGTGAAGGCCGCGCTGTGGCTGCTCCATCAGCGGCCGGGCCGCTACACCATGCCGCAGGTGCTGGGGCTATGACCAAGGTCACCGCAACCGCCTGCACTTGGCGCGACGAGGGCGGCGGCGAGGCCGCGGCCGCACGCATCCTGCCCTTTCTCGAAGAAATCGGAATCGAGGTCGACTGGATCGGCGATCAAAAGGAGCAACTCCTCGACGGCCTCGCGATCGTGGGCGGCCGCATCCTCATCGACCCCGACACGCCGGTGTGGCCCGGTGACCTGCTCCACGAGGCCGGCCATATCGCTGCCGTTCCCGCCGAGGATCGCGCGACGCTCGGCCCGCTCGAGGCCGATGCCACCGACGAGATGGTGGCGATCGCCTGGTCCTACGCCGCGTCGCTGCCGTGCGACCTGCCGCTGCGGCAATTGTTCCACGACGGCGGCTATCGCGGCGATTCGGCGAAGCTTCGGACCAGTTTCGCGACCGGCCATTATATCGGTGCGCCGATGCTCGGCGTCTATGGCATGACCGCGGACCTGCGCACCGCGCTCGCCGAGGGCAAGCCCGCCTTTCCGTCGCTCAGCCGCTGGCTGCGCTGATCCGTCGCCCGAGGAGCCCGTGATGACCTTCGACCCCGCGACCGCCACCGCCGCCACTATCGACGCGCTCGGCCCTGCCGCGCTCGCCAAGGCCGCGGCCTATACCACGGGCAGCGAATGGCTGCTCCTCTGGAACGTCGTCGTTGCTGCGATCGTGACCTTCCTCTTCGTCCGTTTCCGCATCCTCGACCGGCTTTCGGTAAAGCTCGAACGCCGCGGCTGGGCCCTCCGCACTTTCCTGATCTGCGCCGCCTTCCTCCTGCTCTCGGCGCTGCTGACCCTGCCGTGGGACCTCTACACGGGCTTTTTTCGCGAAACCGCCTATGGCCGCACCAGCCAGCCGCTCGGCGATTATCTCGGCCAGTCGGCGATCTCGCTCGTCATCGGCACCCTGTTCGGTGCGCTCTTCTTCCTCGGCATCTATGCGCTGATCCGCCGCGCGGGCAGGCGCTGGTGGATCTGGTCGGGCGGGCTCGCCGCGACCGCGATCCTCGGCATATTGCTGCTGTCGCCGATCGTCGTCGAGCCGCTGTTCAACGAGTATAAACCGCTCCCCGCCGGCGCGGTCCGCGACGCGCTCGAGGGGCAGGCGAAGGCGGCGGGGATCGAGCCCGAGCGCATCTTCGTCTTCGACGGCTCGCGCCAGTCGAACAATTTCACCGCCAATGTCTCGGGCCTCGGCCATTCGGCGCGCATCGCCATCTCCGACGTCGCACTGAAAGGCGCGTCGCTCGATGAAGTCCAGGCGGTCACCGGGCACGAGATCGGCCATTATGTCCTCGGCCAGGTCTGGTGGCTCGTCGCGGTCTTTTCGCTGCTCGCGATCCTGCTCTTCTTCCTTGCCGACCGGCTGTTTGCGCGATTCGCCCGCCTGTTCGGTAGCGACGCGAGCATCGGCGACGCGCGCGGCTTCCCGGTGCTGATGTTCATCGTCTCGCTGTTCGGCCTGCTCGCGCAGCCGGTGCAGAACTGGGTGGTGCGCAAGGGCGAGACCGAGGCCGACCTCTATTCGGTGCAGACGGTGAACCTGCCCGACGCAATGGCGAGCGCGCTGGTCAAGACCGCCGAATATCGCAACCCGCGCCCGAACGCGGTCGAGGAATTCCTCTTCTATTCGCACCCCTCGGTCGAACGCCGCGTCCGCGCCGCGATGGAGTGGAAGGCGGCCCACCCCGCCGGAAAGCAGTCCGTCCCCAAATGAAAAAGGCCGACGTCTTCGAATTCTACCGCCGCCTCGCCGAGCTCAACCCCAGCCCCGAGACCGAGCTGCAGTTCGGCAACACCTACCAGCTGCTCGTCGCGGTGGTGCTGTCGGCGCAGGCGACCGACGTCGGGGTCAACAAGGCGACCCACAGGCTGTTTCAGGAGGTGACGACCCCGCAGGCGATGATCGACCTCGGCGAGGAAGGGCTGAAACAGCACATCAAGACGATCGGGCTGTTCAACGCCAAGGCGAAGAATGTCATCGCCCTCAGTGAAATCCTCGTCCGCGATTTCGGCGGTGAGGTGCCCGCCGACCGCGACACGCTCGTCGAATTGCCCGGCGTCGGGCGCAAGACCGCCAATGTCGTGATGAATTGTGCGTTCGGGGCGGAGACCTTCGCGGTCGACACGCATATCTTCCGCGTCGGCAACCGCACCGGCCTCGCGCCGGGCAAGACGGTCCTCGCGGTCGAAAAGAAGCTCGACAAAGAGACGCCGCAGCCCTTCCGCGTCGGCGCGCACCACTGGCTGATCCTCCACGGCCGCTACATCTGCAAGGCACGTACGCCCGAATGCTGGCGCTGCCCGGTCGACGACCTCTGCCGCTACAAGCCGAAGACCCCGGCGCCGAAGGCGAAGAAGGCGGCCTAACCGTCGCTCCCGCGGCGGCGGCGAAATGGCACTTGCCGCGCGCAACCAACGCGCCATAACGCGTTGCCATGCGCAACCTTACCGCCCCCCTCGCCCTCGCCGCCGCTCTGCTCGCCGCCGCGCCCGTTCACGCCAAGCCCGCCGATGCCGAGGCGGCGAAGAAGATCCTCAAGGACAGCATCGCGATCCCGACGGTGATGGGCCGCGGCAAGGTGCCCGAACTCGCGGCCTATTATGCGGGCGTGCTCAAGGCGGCGGGCTACGCCGATGCCGATATCGAAATCACCCCGATCGGCGAGACCGCGACCTTCGCCGCGACGCTCCGCGGCACGACGCAGGCGAAGCCGATCGTGCTGCTCGGCCATATGGACGTGGTCGAGGCCGACGCGAAGGACTGGACGCGCGATCCCTTCGTCCCGGTCGAGGAGAATGGCTATATCTTCGGCCGCGGGTCGGAGGACAATAAGTTCGACGTGTCGATGATGGTCGCCGCGATGGCGCAGCTCAAGAAGGAGGGCTTCAAGCCCAAGCGCAGCATCATTCTCCTGCTCTCGGGCGACGAGGAGACGTCGATGACGACGACGCGCGCGCTTGCCGCAAAATATAAGGGTGCCGAATTCGCGCTCAACGGCGACGGCGGTGGCGGGCTGATCGCCGAGGACGGCAAGCCGCAATATTATGGGCTGCAGGCGGGCGAGAAGACCTATGCCGACTTCACTCTCGAGGTCACCAATCCGGGCGGGCACAGCTCGCGCCCGTCGGATACCAACGCGATCGTCCAGCTGTCGAACGCGCTCGCCAAGGTCGGCGCCTATCGCTTCACCCCGCAGCAGAACGAGCTCACCAAGGTCGGCATGCCGATCGTCGCCGACCAGGTCGGCGGCGACATCGGTGCGGCGCTGAAAGCCTTCGCCGCCAATCCGGCCGACGCGAAGGCGATCGCCGCGATCCGCGCCGACCCCGAATATATCGGCCAGATTGGCACCACCTGCGTGCCGACTTTGGTCAAGGGCGGCCACGCCGAAAATGCGCTGCCCCAGCGCGCGACCGCGAACATCAACTGCCGCATCTTCCCCGGCGTGCCGGTCGAGACGGTGCGCGCCGAGCTCGAAAGGGTCATCGGCGACCCCGCAGTCAAGGTAAACCCCGATCCCGACGCCAGCGCCAGCGACGCCTCGCCGCTGCGTCCCGACGTCATGGCGGCGGTGAAGAAGGCGGTCCATGCGCGCGCGCCGGGACTGCCGATCATCCCGTCGATGAGCGCGGGCGCGACCGATAGCTATCATTTCCGCGCGCAGGGCGTGCCGAGCTACGGTGTCGCGGGGCTCTTCTCAAAGGCCAGCGACAGCTATGCGCACGGCCTCAACGAGCGTGTGCCGGTCGATGCGATTGCGCCGGCGCTGGCGCATTGGGACAGCTTGCTGCGGGATTTGTCGAAGTAACCGATCCTCCCCTCGCGCCTGCAGAAGGGGGAGAGCGTACATCGGCTCTATCCTTCACCCCGGCAACCCCGCCGGCATCGCCCGCAGCCTTGCCGCATCGCGCAGCGGCGGCATGCCGAATGCCTTGGCATAGTCGCGGCTGAACTGCGACGGGCTGTCATAGCCGACCTGGAATCCCGCGCTTGCCGCGTCGATCGCTTCGGATACCATCAACCGCCGCGCTTCGAGCAGGCGCAGCCGGGTTCGGTATTGCAGCGGACTGAATCGCGTCACGCTCTTGAAATGCTCGTGGAAGGACGACGGGCTCATCCCCGCCAGCCCTGCCAGATGGTCGATGCTGAACGCTCCGGAATAATGATCCTTGATCCACGCCACCGCGCGGCTGATCTGGTGCAGCCTTGTGTCGGCGGTCGCGATATGGCGCAGCATCGCGCCCCGCGGTCCGGACAGCAGCCGATAGAGCAATTCGCGCTCGATCAGCGGTGCCAGCGCGGGAATATCACCGGGCGTGTCGAGCAAGCGCAGCAGCCGCAACGCGGTGTCGCGCATCGCAGGGTCGACCTGGCCCACCGCGATCGATGCCGCATGGTCGCCGCGCGGCACACGATCGTCATGCGCGAGCAGCAACTCGCTCAGCACCGCGACGTCGAGGTCCAGCTTCAGGCACAGATAGGGGTTCTCGGCGCTGGCCTTGAGTACCATGCCGGTCACTGGCAGGTCGACCGACACCACCAGATATTGCGCGCTGTCGTAAACGAAGCCGGTATCGCCGATCAGCACCCGCTTGCGCCCGCTGATCGCGAGGCACAACGACGGCTCATAGACCACCGGCATCGGTTCGCCCGCTTCGGAGCTACGGACAAGCGATATACGCGGTAGCGGGCAGGGGTGGATGCCGTCGCTCGGCCGGTGGCGAAGCAGGATGTCCCGCATTTCTTGTAAGCTCGTCATGATCGCGGTGTCGCATCCCGATCTGGGGCCCGCAAGCGCAAAGTCCACCATGCGGAGGATCGTGCAATCATCGCGGAGCTGCGATCTACCGCTCCTATCCCGACCGGGCCCAACAAGTCTCCAGCGAACGGCAAGGCGCCGCTCGGCAGACAAGGAGACCGACCATGACGACCACCGACAAAGTCATCCTCATCACCGGCGCGAGCAGCGGTATCGGCGCCGCTACGGCGCGCGAGCTCGCCGCCACCGGTGCAAAACTGCTCCTCGGCGCGCGCCGCACCGATCGGCTCGAAGCGCTGGCGGCCGAGATCGCCGCCGCCGGCGGCACTGCCGAGTTTCGCGCTCTCGACGTCACCAACCGCGCCGACATGCAGGCTTTCGTTGATCATGCCACCCAGCGCTTTGGCCGCTTCGATGTGCTGGTCAACAATGCCGGCATCATGCCCCTGTCGCCGCTCGCCGCGCTCGAAACGGCCAATTGGGACGCGATGATCGACGTCAATATCCGCGGCGTCCTCAACGGCATTGCAGCCGCGCTGCCCGGCTTCACCGCGCAGGGTTCGGGGCATTTCGTCAATGTCGCCTCTTTGGGCGCACATTATGTCGTGCCCACCGGTGCGGTCTATTGCGCGACCAAATTCGCCGTCTGGGCTATCACCGACGGCATTCGCCAGGAACATCAGGATATCCGCGCGACGATCATCTCGCCCGGCGTCGTCGAATCCGAACTCGGCCATGATATCACCGATCCGGAAAGCGCCGCCGCCATGGCCGAATTCCGCAGCATCGCGATCACCCCCGACGCGATCGCTCGCGCGATCCGATTCGCGGTCGAACAGCCCGCCGATGTCGACGTCAGCGAAATCATCGTTCGTCCGGTGAAGGGCAGCTTCTGACGATCCGTTCCCCGGCGAAAGCCGGGGTCCACCAGGAAAGGGCGGCGTTGCTCAGTCGAGTAGCGCCGCGACCGCCTGTTCGATCATCGTCGTCGCCGCGTCGGCGCCGAAGCTTTGTGCGTCGAGCGACAATTCGAGCCACAGCCCGTCGACCATCGCGGTCAGCATGATCGCCAGCCGGTCGGCATCGCGCGCGCCGCACGCCGCGAGCAGTTCGGCCAGCCGCGCGCGATAACCGGCATAGCTTTCGGCGTGGATCAAAGTCATGCGCGCGTCGCTCCGGGCCAGCGCCCAAAAGGCGGTCCAGGCGCCGAGCAGCTCGGGATCAGTGACGGGGGGACGGAAGCTTGCGGTGAGATAGGCGTTCAGCCGCGCGCGCGGATCGCCGCCCGCGCTCTCGACCGCAGCGGCGAAGATCGCGTCCATCCGGTCGCTCGTCGCCTGATAGGTGGCGGCGACCAGATCGTCGATCCCCGCGAAATAATGGCGCAAAAGCCCGGGCGACACCCCGGCGCGCGCGCAGATCGCGCGCACGTTCGTCGCCGCCAGGCCGAGCTCGGCGAGACACGCCGCGGTCGCGTCGATCAGGTCGGCGCGGCGGGCATCGGCGCTTGCGCGCGTAAAGGCTTGGCGAGCGGGCTGCATCTTGTTATACGCTTGTACAACAAGGATCGACTCATGGCAACGCTGCGCGACACTTTCGATAACATCGACCCGCTCGACGGCTGGTCACTGCCGGCGTGGACCTACAGCGACCCCGAATATCACGCGGTCGAACTCGACCGCATCTTTCGCCCCAGCTGGCAGGTCGTCTGCCACGACAGCGACATCCCGAATGTGGGCGACTGGCACAGCATCGACTATTGCGGCGAGAGCGTGATCCTGGTGCGCGGCACCGACCGTCAGGTGCGCGCTTTCACCAACGTCTGCCGCCACCGCGGCTCGCGCCTGCTCGACGGCGCGGCGGGCTGCGCGAAGAAGCTCGTCTGCCCCTATCACGCCTGGACCTACGAACTCGACGGCCGCCTCACCGGCGTGCCCGACAGCGCGAGCTACCCGACGCTCGACAAGGGCAAGGCGGGGCTCGTCCCCGTCGGGCTCGAACAATGGCGCGGCTTCTGGTTCGTCCGGCTCGAGGATGACGGCGGCCCGTCGGTCGCGTCGATGATGGCGCCTTATGAGGCGATGGTCGAACCCTATCGCTTCGAGGAACTCGGTGCGCTCGGCCGCGTCACGCTGCGTCCGCGCGAGGTCAACTGGAAGAATGTCGGCGACAATTATTCGGACGGCCTCCACATCCCCGTTGCGCACCCGGGCCTCACGCGGCTGTTCGGCAAGAGCTATGGTGTCGAGGCGCAGGATAATGTCGACCGCATGTGGGGCGATTTGATCGACCGGCCGTCGGTCAACTGGTCCGAACGCATGTACCAGCGGCTGCTGCCGCCGGTCCCGCATCTGCCCGAAGATCGCCAGCGCCACTGGCTCTATTTCAAGCTCTGGCCGAACGTCGCCTTCGACATCTACCCCGACCAGGTCGACTTCATGCAGTGGCTGCCGACCGGCCCGACGACCTGCCTGATCCGCGAGATCAGCTACGTCCTCCCCGACGCTTATTCAAAAGAGTGGCGCCGCGAGATGAAGGCGACGCGCTACCTCAACTGGCGTATCAATCGGCAGGTCAACGCCGAGGACACCGAACTGATCACCCGCGTCCAGCAGGGCATGGCGTCGAAGAGCTTCTCGATGGGCCCGCTCAGCGACAAGGAAGTCTGCCTTAAGCATTTCTGTTCGCGGATGCGCGACCTGATCCCGGAATCCCGCCTCGACCAAGCCCCGCGTGCGGGATGGAGCCAAAAATGACCAAAAAATACGACGCGCTGATCATCGGCGCCGGCCACAATGGCCTCGTCTGCGCCTTCTACCTCGCCAAGGCGGGGCTCAAGGTCCGTATCGTAGAGGCGCGCGACGTCGTCGGCGGCGCCGCGGTGACCGAGGAATTCGCGCCGGGTTTCCGCAATTCGGTCGCGAGCTACACGGTCAGCCTGCTCCAGCCCAAGGTGATCGCCGATATGAAGCTCGCCGATCATGGCTATCGCGTGATCGAGCGGCCGATCAGCAATTTCCTGCCGCAGGAGGATGGCAGTTACCTCAAGCTCGGCGGCGGGCTCGAACGCACCCAGGCCGAGTTCCGCAAATTCAGCGCGCGCGATGCCGAGGTGCTGCCGCAATATTATGACGCGCTCGAAAATGTCGCCGAACTGCTCCGCGACCTCGCGCTGCGTGTGCCGCCCAATGTGGGCGAAGGGTTCCGCACGCTGATCGACGGCGCGCGGCAGGGGCGGCGCTTCGCAGGGCTCAGCCTCGAACAGCAGCGCGACGTGCTCGACCTGTTCACCAAGTCGGCGCGCACGATGCTCGACTCCTGGTTCGAAAGCGAGGAGGTCAAGGCGGCGTTCGGTTTCGACGCCGTCGTCGGCAACTACGCCAGCCCCGACACGCCGGGCAGCGCCTATGTCCTGCTCCACCACGTCTTCGGCGAGGTGAATGGCAAGAAAGGCGCTTGGGGCCACAGCGTCGGCGGCATGGGCAAGACCACCGAGATCATGGCCAAGGTCTGCCGCGACCTCGGCGTCGAGATCAGCCTCGAAAGTCCGGTCGACAAGGTACTTGTCGATGGCGACAAAGCCGTCGGGGTGAAGCTCGCCGGCGGCGAGGAGATCGCCGCCGCGCGCGTCATCGCCAATGTCGGGCCGAAATTGCTCTACGAACGGCTGATGGACGCCGCCGACCTGCCGGGCGACTTCCGGCGCCGTATCCGCGGCTTCAAGGCGGGCAGCGGTACGTTCCGCATGAATGTGGCGCTCAGCGAACTGCCCAAATTCACCTGCCTGCCCGAGCCGGGCGAGCATCACCAGTCGGGGATCATCCTCGCGCCGACGCTCGACTATATGGACCGCGCCTTCCTCGATGCGAAACAGTTCGGCTGGTCGAAGAAGCCGATCGTCGAAATGCTGATCCCCTCGACCGTCGACGACAGCCTCGCGCCGCCCGGACAGCATGTCGCCAGCCTCTTCTGCCAGCAATTCGCGCCCGAGCTTCCTGACGACCGCGACTGGGACGATGAGGAAGGCGCCGCCGCCGATGCGATCATCGACACCGTCGAAGAACATGCCCCCGGCTTCCGCGCCAGCATCGTCGGCCAGACGCGCCTGTCGCCCAAGGGACTCGAAAGGAAGTTCGGCCTCATCGGCGGCGACATCATGCACGGCAATATGACGCTCGACCAGCTGTGGGCGGCGCGCCCGGTGCTCGGCAACGGCGGTTATCGCGGCCCGGTCAAGAACCTCTATATGTGCGGCGCGGGTGCCCACCCCGGCGGCGGCGTCACCGGCGCGCCGGGGCACAACGCCGCGGAGGTGGTGCTACGCGACCGGGGTTTCTTCGCGCCCCGGTGGCGCGCCTGATCCGAAGCCGATCGGCTGCGGCATCGCCGGGCGCGCCGCGCGCTCGCGCTGCAGCCGTTCGACCAGCGCCGCATCGTTCGCCGCGCCGGTAAAGCGCGTCTGCCGCGCAACGACCGCGAAGTCGCCGAGCGTCAGCCCGCCGAGCTGACCCAGCGCCGCCGGTGCCTCGCGGCCGAAGAAATGGGCGAATGCCCGCCGCGCCCGCGCGGCGTCGAGCGGGCGCAACTCGACCTTGAAAACGAAGCGCCGCGCCGACGCGGGGTCGAGCTTCGCGGCATGGTTGGTCGCCGCGGCAAAGGGCAGCGGATGCTCCGCCATCCAGGTTAAAAGCTCGTTGACCTGGCTGACCTCCCAGCCTCGCGACGCCCCCTGCCGGTCGGCGAGCAGCGAATCGACCTCGTCGAAGAAGAGCATCGCGCCCTGCCGCCGCGCCTCGGCAAAGGCGCTCGCGATCGCCTTTTCGGTCTCGCCGACCCATTTCGACATCAGGTCCGACGCGCGCTTGATATGCAGCGGCCGCCCGAGCTGCCGCGCCAGCGCCTGCACCGCCTCGGTCTTGCCCGTGCCCGGCGGTCCCGTGAGCAGCAGCGAGAAATCGGCGGGCGCGCCGGTGCGGGCCAAGGCGCCGAACAGCGCGGGCAGGTCGGTGTCGGCGGCGAGCAAGGTCTCGTCGAAGGCGCCTTGCGGGCGCGGTGCGATCGTCTCGCCGCGCAGCGTTCCGAGCACCGATCCGGCGAAGCGGCTGGCGCTCGCGGCGTCGCCTGCGAGCGCCGCCGCGCGGGCCGCGATGCGGAACAGCGATGCCGTCTCGGGCGCCGTGGCGGCCAGCGCCTGCAGCGCGGGATCGACCGCGACGCTTTCCTCGGCGCTCACGCGCTCGAGCATCGCCGGGCTGTGCGCGGCGCCGGGGAAGTCCATGGGGATCGACAGGCTGAAGCGCCGCAGGATCGCGGCATCGACGTCGGCGACCGCGTTCGACGTCCAGATCACCGGCACGACATTGTCTTCGAGCAGGCGATTGACGAACAGCTTCGATCCCGCGCGATCGCGCACGCGGCCGTCCTGCTCGCGCCGGGCATTGCCGAGCAGATCTTCCATCTCGTCGAACAGCAGCAGCGCGCGCCCGCGCTTTTCGAGCGTGCGCAGCGCCAGCCGCAGCGCGGCGACGCGGTCGAAGCGGCTGGGCTCGTCGCCGTCGCCGTCGGCCTCGCCGACCCCGTGCAGCGGTTCGCCGACCGCGGCGGCCAGCGTGCGCGCCAGCTCGGTCTTGCCCGTCCCCGGCGGGCCGTGGATCAGGATGTTGATCCCGCGCGCCCCGCGGTCGATCGCCCCGCGCAGCAGTGCGATGGCCAGCTCGGCCTCGCCACGCTGCGCCGGGAAGTCTTCGAGCGCATGGCGCGCCGCCTGCCGTGCGCCGAGCAGGCCGTCGAGCAGGCTTTCGTGGCGCCCCGGCGGGGCGTCGAGCAGCCGCTCGAACGCCCAGCAGAGGCCGAACTCGACCCCGCCGCCCTTGTCGGTCCAGCGCCCGACGAGGTCGAGCCGCACCACCTCGGCGCGGCGCAGCGCGTGCGGCGCGATCCCGGTGACCGCGCCTGCCAGCGCCTCCATGTCGAGTTTCTCGGTCCCGATCAGCTGCTCGAGGCTGCGGGTCAGCGGGGCGCGGTCGAGCGCCGTCGCGAGCAGCAGCAACGCGCGTTCCTCGCCCGGCAGTTCGAGCGCCTCGGCCAGCCGGTCCGCCTGGATCAGCCCTTCGTCCTCGCGCGCGCCCGGCGGCGGGGCCGAAGTCTCCGCCAGCAGCGCCGCGCGCGAGATATTTTTTTCGTCGAACCCGAGCGCGGCGGCGCGCGCGCGGGCCCAGCCGAGCAGCGCCCGGCCGGTCTTGGTCTTGCCCGGATGATCCGTGGCGATGGCGCGCGCGAGTGCGCGCGCCCAATGGCTGTCGTGCAACATAGATACCTGCCTGCGGCCGGCGGACGCAAAGCGCCCGGCGGCAGAAGTGATGATGGGCGGGTTGGAAATTGCGGCAGCGCCCGGGCGCACCGCGTCAGGAAATACGCGCTACGACAGCGGGCGGATGCCGCAGGGGTTCAAACCCTGGATGTTCCGGCGGTCCGACACGTCATTTCTCCAGAAAAGCCCGAATCCGAGCTTGTGGGACCGCGCCGATAGGCGATTCCGTAGCTGAAATCAAGGTTCAGGCGGCCGCAGGCCTCGCGTACCGCATCGCCAGATAGATCGGCAGCCCCGCGGCGGTCATGATCAGGCTCCACACGCTCGCCTCCAGCCCGGCGCCGTAAAAGGCCCAACCACTATAGAGAAACCCCGCGACCGTCGCCGCCACGAAACCCGGCGAGACCTTCATCTCGCCCCGCCGCTCGAGCCACAGCGCCGCGAGCGCGCCGACGATATAGAGGATGATCGCGGTCGAGGTCGTCACCTTGACCATGAAGGCGAAAAGGTCGGCGAGCCCGCGCGAATAATTGGCATAGACGATCACGCTCGCCAGCCCGCTCGAGACGAGCTGGGTGACCCACGGCGAGGCGAAACGATTGTCGCGCGCGAAAGCGGCGGGGAGCAGTCGGCGGTGCGCGAGGTCGCGCGGGATGTCGCCCTGCAGCAGCACGAAGCCGTTGAGCGCGCCGAGCGCCGCGATCGCCGCGAAGAGCGCGACGACCTGTCCCGCCTCGGGGCTGACGAGCCGCGAGAAGAAGGTCGCATAGGCCGCGTTCGAACTATGGAGCGTGTCGAGGGGCACCAGCAGCGTCACCGTCGTGCACGACAACAGATAGAGCAGGCCGACCGCTGCCGCCGCGATGACCGTCGCGCGCGGGATCGTCCGTTCGGGGTCCTTGACCCGGTCGCTGACGACGCACGCGCTTTCGAAACCCAGCAGCGCGAACAGGGTCAGCGTCGCCGCCGAGCTCACCGCCGACAGGCTGACCGGCTCGGTCCCCGCCATCGTCGGCGGGGGCGCGGTGCCGGTGCCGAGCGCCCAGATGCCCACGAAGATCGCGCCGACGACCGGGATCAGCTTGAGCCCGAGCGTCAGCAGCTGCGCGCCGCCCGCGCGCCGGACGCCGAACAGGTTGACGAGGGTGAAGAGCCAGATGCACCCGATCGCGATCCACGCGGTCAGCGGGCCGGCATCGGCGAGCCAGGGCATCAGGATCGACAGGTTGCTGAGCGCCGCGACCGCGAGCGTCGCGACCACCGTCCAGCAGCTGATCCAATAGCTCCACGCGACGATGAACCCGGTGCCCGGACCGAAGGCCTCTGCGGCATAGGTGAAGGCCGCGCACCCCGTCGGCAGCCGCTTCGCGAGCCGCGCAAAGACGATGGCGAGGCACAGGGTCCCGGCGATCGACACGCCCCAGCCGATGATCGCGTTCCAGCCCAAGGGAGCGAGATCGCGCGGGAGCAGGAACACCCCCGACCCGATCATATTGCCCATGCCGAGCGCGACGCACATCAAAAGGCCGAGCTTTTGGCCCGGCCTTTCGTTGGTGCTCATGTCGGCGGACAGGTCAGAAATCCTTGCTGACCTTGATCCCGATCAGGCGTGGACGGATGACATTGTCGTAAATGACGCCGCCGGTGCTGCTGATCCCGTCGGGATCGCCGCAGATCGACTCGCCGCACTGCACCCCGGCGTTGATCACGCCGTTGCTGTTGAACAGGTTCGTCGCGAACAGTTCGGCGTCCCAGCTGTCGCCCTTGATGCCGATGCTGACATCACCGGTCGTATAGGCGCCGAAATTCCCGACGATGCCGTTCTCGAACGGCCGCAGGTCGGACCGGCGCTTGCCGATATGGTTGAGCGCGAACTGGACGTGCGCCTCCATGTCGCCCACCGGGAATTCATAGCGCGCGACAGCGTTGCCCTTGAACTTGGCAGTGACCGGCAGGCGCGATCCAGCGGGGGCGAGCAGCGCATTGGTCTGGCCCGGCGGATCGATTGTGCAGTCGAACTCGTCGTTGGCGATACGACAGAAATCGCGGCGGATCGTCGCGTCGTTGTAACTGCCGCCCAGGTTCAGCGAGAAACCGCCCTCGCGGAAGTTGATGTCGGCCTCGAACCCGCGGATGCGGGCTATGCCCGCGTTGCGGATCTCGGTCAGCCCGTTGGCGCCCAGGAAGGACAGCTGGATATTGTTCCAATCCTCCTGATAGACTGCACCGTTGAAACGGAAGGGGCCGAAGCTGGTCTTGAAGCCGAACTCGTAATTGTCGAGCGTATCGGGGCCATAGGGGGGCAACGTGCCGCGGCGGTTGATGCCGCCGGGGCGGAAGCCGCGCGACCAGGTGCCATAGATCAAAACATCATCGTTGATCTTGTAGTTCAGGTTCAGCTTGTGGATGAAATCGGTGTCGCTGGTGCTCTTGTCGAGGTTGGTACAGGGCGAACCCGCGACGACCGGCGGGCCGAAGCATACCGCTTCGCCGGTGCGGCTCGAAAAGCCCGCCGAATAGCCGAAGAAGCCGACCAGGCTGTTGTCGAACTTGTACAGTCGCCCGCCGCCGGTCAGCGTCAGCTTGTCGGTGATGTCGAAGCTGATTTCGCCGAACGCGGCATAGTCGCGGTCGATGCGCAGCTGCTGGGTCAGCCAGATATTGCTGTCGGTGCCGGTGACGGTGATCGCGTCGCCGATGCCGTCGATGATGTAATTCTGTTCGATATTATGCGCCTGGCGCTGCCAGAAGAGCCCGCCGATGAAGCGGATACGCGCGTCGGCGGGCGACGCGACGCGGACTTCGGCGAAGCTGCGCTTATAACGGTCGATGCCCTGGATATATTGGTTCGGATTGACCGGGTCGCCATTATTGTCGGTGAAATAGGCGCCATAGCCGTAGAGCGCGTCATAGAAATAGGCATAGTCCGAATAGTCGCTCTCGGTCTCGGTCTTGCGGCGCATATGGCCGCCGGTAACGGTCAGGTCCCAATTGCCGATCTTGCCCTCGATGGTCATCGCGGCCTGGAACCATTTGTCGTCGCTGCGCTCGGGGTTGTATTGCACCGTCTGCAGCTTGCGGGTGACCGCGCTCGACCGTTCCTGGGCAAAGCTGCCGTCGGCTTTCTGGATCTGGCCCATCAGCGTCGGACGGATCGTCCAGTCGTCGTCCAGTTCGATGCCGAGCGCGAGGCGTGCGCCATAGGTGTCGACCTGGTTGTAATTTTCCTCCACCAGATCGGCATTATTCTGGGTGATGCCGCTGGTCGCATAGGTGCGGCTGCCCGCGATATTGTCGATATAGCCCGCGTCGCGGCGATACCAGCCGACCAGGCGCAGCGCCGCTCTTTCCCCCAGCGAGGCGTTGATGAAGCCTTCGGCGACGCCGCCGATGTCGCCGCTCTTGACCGTGTTGAGTTCGAGTCCCGCCGAACCATAGGTGCTGCCCGGATCGGGAGCATTGGTGATCAGCTTGATCGTGCCGGCCATCGAGCTGGCGCCATAGAGCGTGCCCTGCGGCCCGGCGAGCGCCTCGACGCGCGCGAAGTCATAGGCGTGGATGTCGAGTGCGCCCTGGATCGTCGTGATCGGCATTTCGTCGAGATAGGTGCCGACGGTCGGCAGCGAGGCCGAGTGGTTCGCGTTCTCGCCCGATGCGACGCCGCGGAAATAGACTTGGCTGAAACCGGGGGCGAGCGTCTGGATCGTCACCGAGGGCAGGAATTTGACGACGTCCTGGAATTCCTTGACCTGCAGCTCGTCCAGCCGTTCGGTGCCGATCGCGGTGATCGCGAGCGGCACGTCCTGCAGATTTTCCTCGCGCTTCGACGCGGTGACGACGATGTCGTCGCTGTCGTTCGTATCGGCCTCCTGTGCCAGCGCCGTGCCCGACGTGCACAGGATCGTAGTTGCAAGCAAAGCACCGCTGGCGCGTGCCAGTACGGATGTGACGTTACGCATGTGACCCCCCACAAATGACAGCTATGTGACGGAGAATGACGCAGTGCAGCGCAAGCGCAAGCATTGTTGGCGACGGAAAGCGGACATTGGTCGAAAATGTCGTCGGCTGTTGCCCAAAGGCAACGTTTTGTCCTGCAACCCTTATCCGAACGATGCCGGCGCCGCGGGATAGGCGGCGAGCACCGGGCCGAGCGCGTCCTTGAGTGGCCCGAGCCATGCGTCATAGGGGCGCCACTGGCCGACGCCGTCGCGGTTGATCGGCCGGCGCACCTGCTCGCTCGACGCGGTACGCACGGCGCGGACATTGGCGTGGAACGCCATGCAGGCGTCCTCGAATGGCTGCCCCAGAAAGGCGAGCATCGCGCGCACCTCGGCCTCGGGATCGTCGAGCAGGGCCTCGTGGATGACGCGGTGGACGGTTCCCGGCTGCACTGCGTCGATATGCGCCATCAGCCGCACATAATCGCGGTAATAGGCGCCCATGTCGGCCAGGCCATAGCTGAACGCCTGACCCTTCGCATAATGCTGACGGAAGTTCGAAAAGCCGCAGTCGAGCGGGTGGCGCCGCGCGTCGATGATCTTCGCATTGGGCAGGATCAGCCGGATCAGCGGGATATAGAGCCAATTGTTCGGCAGTTTGTCGATATAAAAGGGCCGGCCACTTTTCCGCTGGACCGCCGTGTCGGCGAGATATTTTGCACCCAGTTCGGCGAGCTTGTCGGCCGGTGCCTCGGCGAGCGCGTCGATCCAGCGCCGCCCTTCGCCCTTCGCCGCGCGGCCGAAACCCAAGGCCAGCGCCGGGATGTCGGGCAGCTCCATCGTGCCCTCGATCGCCGAATGGCTGGCCAATATCTGTTCGACCAGCGTCGATCCGGCGCGCGGCATGCCGAGGATGAAGATGGGGTCGGGGCGCGGGTCGCCCAGCCCGGCGCGGGCGTCAAAGAAATCGGCGGTGCAGGCGGCGATCGTCGCGTCGACGAGCGCCGTCGTATCCTTCGCCGCATAGCCGAGCTGGCCGCTGCGGATCGCATTGCCCTCGGCATAGTGGCGAAAGGCGGGCTCTGCTTCCCCGCCGTCGTCATAGGCCTTGCCGAGCGCGAAATGCAGGTGCAGCCGGTCGTCGTCACGGGCCGGATCGGCATCGTCGATCGCGGCCAGCGCCGCTGCCATCGTGGCGCGGTCGGCGGCATCGAACCGGATCGTCTTCAGGTTCGCGAGGCTCCACCATATCTCGCCGAGCCCCGGTTCGCTGGCAATCCCGCGGCGATAGGCGGCGATGCTGTCCTCTTGCCGCCCGACGGTCTTGAGCATATGGCCATAACTCATCCACAGCTTCGCGTGGCCGGGGAAGCGGGTGACCAGCGCCTCGTAAAGCGCCAGCGCCTCGTCATAGCCCCCGATGCGGCCGAGCGCGGCGGCCTTCAGATTGGCATGCGCGGGATTGTCAGGATCCTCGCCCAGCACCGCGCCCAGCATCTCGGCGGCGTCGGCGAAGCGGTTCTGCTTGTAATAGACGGTGGCGAGATTTGCGCGCGCGGCGCCGAAGCCGGGCGCGAGGTCGAGCGCTCGGCTGAGCAGTTTCTCGGCATCGCCATAGCGACCGATGCGCCCCGCCACCTCGGCGAGCATGCGGATCGCCGCGACGTCGGTCGCATCGGTCCTGAGCCGCGCGCGCAGCGCGCCTTCGGCGTCGGGCAGACGGTTCTCGGCGAGCGCCAGCGCCGCTTCGACCATGTCGGGATCGTGGATCGTCGCCGCCACCGCATCAAGCGAGGCCGCCTGCGCCTCGGTCTCGCGCCCCAGCGCGCGCAGCGCGTGCGCGGCGAGCCGATGCGCCGCGGCCGAGGTCGGCACCGCTTCGAGGATCGCGCGCGCCTGTTCGAGCGCGGCAGCGGGCTGGCCGTTCAGCAGGCGGCGGGCGTTGGCGATCGCGTCGTCGTGCGTGACCGTCGCCAAGCGCCTCAGCCCTTCGCCCGCGCCTTGGCGACCGCGTCGCGCAGCCCTTCGTAGCCGATCTGGCCTTGCAGCAGCTGGTCGCCGATCACCCAGGTCGGGGTCGCGTTGAGCTGGAGCTGGCTGGCGATCGCGAGATTGCTGTCGAGTTCGCGCTGGAACAAGGCCTCATTCGCGGTCGCGTCGGCGCTGCCGTCGGTGACGACGCCGGCCTTTTCCGCCGCGGCGGCGATCGCGCCGGCGTCGAGCGACGAGGCGCGGAACATCGCATGGTGGAAGGCGTCATATTTGCCCTGCCGCGCCGCGGCGAGCGCCATGATCGCGGCGTCGCGGCTCTGCGGCGAGATGATCGGCAGCTCGCGGAACACCACTTTCACGCGGCGGTCGCTGCGGATCAGCCGGTCGATGTCGGGCAGGCTCGCGCGGCAGAAGCCGCAGGCATAGTCGGTGAAGACCGTCAGCGTGACATCGCCGTCGGCATTGCCCGCCCAGGCGCCGGCATAGGGCTTTTCGAGCGCCGGACGGATCGCGTCGATCGCCTTCGCCATCTCGCGGTCGCGCTGCGCCGACAGCGCTTCGGGAATGATCTGCGGGTTGGCCTTGATATAGTCGGCGACGATCGTCTCGACCTCGCTCTTGCTCATCCCGCCGCCGAGGCGGCCGCCGAGCCAGAAGGTCGCGCCGAGCAGCAGGACCGCGGCGAGTACGATTGCCCAAAGGGGGGCGGGCAGGGCGAAACCGCCGCCGCTGCCCCCGCCGCCATGGCCGCGCCCCGGCGGGGGGCGATGCGGCGTGCGGTCGTCGGCGACGGGCGCAGAGATCGACGGCGGCGGGGCTGCGCTGGCGGCCTTGGCGGGCTTCGCCGCGGTCGGCTTGGGCGCCGCGAGTTCGATCCCCGGCTCGCCCGCGAACAATGGCAGGTCGGGGGCGGCGGGCTTGGCCGCCGCAGCGCTGGCTGAGGCTTCGGCCTCCTCGAGCGCGAGCAATTGTTCGAGCCCGGAGGGCGGCGGCGCGGCCTCTTCGCGCGGGGCGGGGCGCAGCTTGGTCGCGGCTTCGCCTAGGCTTTCCTTGCCCGCCTTCGCGGCCTGGCCCAGCGCGTCGCCGGCCTTGCCCGCGACCTCGCCCAGCCCGCGATGCGCGCCGCTCGAAAATTTGCCGACCTTGTCGCCGAGCGCCATCTTGTCCCATGCCCGCGCGCTCGCCGCGGCGACGGCCGCGCTGCCGCGCGCGGTCCCGCGCCCGGTGGCCTTCGCGGCGCGCGCGGTCGCATCCGCAGCGCGCCCCGCGATTTCGCGCGAACGGCGCGGGATCTCCATCGCCTCGACGCGCGCCGGGATATCGGCACGCTCACCGACGCGAATCGTCCACACGGCAAAAGCCCTGCTGCCGTCGCGGACCGCTTTCCACAGCCCGCTCGCCCCGGCCTTCAGCCGCTCGGTATCGACTGCTGGTGCCTTGGGCATACGCTCCTCGGCGGGATAGCGCGACATGTCGAGGCCGACGGGCGGCACCTCGCGCGGCTTGGCAAGGCCGCTGTCGGGCGCGGCGCCGGGCGCCGGGCGCGGTGGTTCGGCCGGCGCGGGCGCCGCCGGCGCCGCCGGGTCGCGCAGCCACGGCTGGTAATAATCGTCTTTTTTATCCGTCACTTGTCGCCCTTATGCATCGCCATCGCGACGCATTCCCCAATTCGCTTTGCCTGAATCTAGCGCCGTTTGCGCTCGCGTTCCACCTCGGCGCGCGCAACCAGCGAAATATCCTGTGCACGAATCCAGTCGGGTGACCCTTCGGGCAGGCCCTGCATCGCGAGGTCGGCGTTACGCAGCGCGAGCATCGCCTGTCCACCCTCGAGGCTGTAGCGTTCGGCCGAGGCGAGCGCGGCGCGCGCCTGATCGCCCTTGTTCGCATAGACGATGCCGAGCTGGTACCAGGCGAAGGGATTCTGATTGTCGAGCGCGACCGCGGTCTTGAGCACCTCCTCGGCCTCGGCGAAATTGCCGGGCTCTTCGGTGGCGATCAGCGCATGGCCGAGCGTCGCCGAGATCAGCGGCTGCGACCGCGAGCCTGCGACTGCCTTGCGCAGCGGCGGGATCGCGTCCTTCGGCCGCCCCGATTCGAGCAGCACCTGCCCCTCGAGTTCCAGGAAATAGGGGTCGTTCGGATCGGCCTTGAGCAGCCCTTCGACCTCTGTGAGCGCCTTTTGGGGATAGGCGCTCTTGTGCCAGGCATAAGCGCGGGCGTAGCGTGCCGGAACGCTGGTGTTGCTTTCGGGAAATTTGCGCAGCGTCCGCTCTGGCTCAGCGATATAGCCTTCGAGCTTGGCCTTCACGCGCTGGAAACGCGCCTCGATCGCGGGGTCGGCGGGTTTTTCCCAGGCGGGATCGATCATATAGACTTCGCGCAGCGCCTGAATGCGGTCGCCCGACAGCGGGTGGGTGCGGCCATAGGCCTGATCGTCGTCCTGCTTCACCGCATAGCGGAACTCGATATTCTGGAGACGCTTGAAGAAGGCAAGGCTGCCGCGTCCGCTGATCCCGGCCTTCGACAGATATTGCGCGCCGGCGGCGTCGGCGGTCGATTCTTGGACGCGCGTAAAGGCGAGGAACTTGCCCAGCGCGGCCTGCTGACCCGCCATCATGGCGGCCATGCCTGCTTCGCCCGCGCCGGCCGCGATCGCCGCGGCGCCGAGCAGCAGGCTGAGCAGCGAGATGTTCGTCGCCGCCTTGGCGCCATCGTTCACCCGGATCGCGTGACCGCCCATCACATGGCCCAGTTCGTGCGCGAGCACGCCCTGCACCTCTTCGGCGCTGCCTGCGGCCTCGATCAGGCCCGAGAAGACATAGATATCCTGGCTGCCCGCGACGAAGGCGTTGATGCTGCGTTCGCCGAGCAGGTGGACGCGGACCTGCCCCGGCTGCAGTCCCGCGGCGACGAGCAGCGGGTCCATCATGTCCTGGAGCAGCGCCTCGGTCTCGGCATCGCGCAGGATCGACTGCGCCGCCACCGGGCGCACCGCGACCGCAACGAGCAGGATCGCCGTCACCAGCAGCCGGACGAGCGCGCGCCAGGGGTCGGCGCGCAGGAGATGCTGCGGTGCAGAGAAACTCATGGGGTGCGTCCTTGCGCCGGGCGCCTGAACCTCGACTGAAGCCATAAAAGCCTTGTGGAGTTCAGCGCGCCCGGACGCAAGGGCGATCGCGGCGACGCGATGGTTGCCGCAGATCAGTTACCGCCAATTAGTTTCCGAACGTGCGCTGCCACCAGCCCCGGCGCGGTTCGCCGTCGGGGGCTTCCTTGCCCTCGGCGACGACCGTCTCGCCGGCCTCGGCCACGTCGGACGTGGTCGCGGCTTCCCCGGCAGCGGCTGCTGCTGCGGCCTTTGCCTTGCGCGGCGTGCGCTTCTTCGGCGCGGGCTTGGCGGGTTCGGCTTCGGCCTCGACGACCGGCTCGGCTTCCATCGGAGTCTCGGCGCCCGCTGCAGCGGCGGCAGCTTCCTCGGCAGCAATCTGCGCCTTGGTGCGGCGCGGCTTGCGCTTCGGCTTTTCCTCGGCGGCGTGCGCTTCTTCGGCGGCCGGCTCGGGAGCAGCTTCGACGACGGAAGCTTCGGCTTCCGCCTCGACAGCCTCGTCCTTCGCCTTGCGGCCGCGTCCGCCACGGCGCCGGCGGGGCTTAGTTTCCGCTTCCGTCTCGGCTTCGACCGCTTCGGCGGGCGCTTCCTCAGCTACGGCCTCGTCGTCGCCAGCTTCGGTTTCGGGCTCGTCGTCGTTCGCGGCTTCGCCTTCGATCTCATTGCCTTCCTCGTCGCGGCGACCGCGGCGGCCGCGGCGGCGGCGGCGGCGGCGCTTGCGTCCGTCGCCTTCGCCTTCGCCTTCCTCGCCGTCACGCTCGCGCTGGCGTTCGCGCGGGCGCTCGGTTTCTTCTTCCTCGGCCTCGGCCTCTTCTTCCTCTTCGAAGAATTCCTCGTCCTCTTCTTCCTCGATCTCGACGATCGGGGCGAAGCTGCGGCGCTGGGTCGGCGGCGGGCCGCCGACCTCGATCGCCATGCGCGCGCCCTCGGTCTCGCCGTCGGGCAGGATTTCAACGCTGACGCCGTAGAGCTCCTCTATCTCGCGCAGTTCGCGGCGCTTTTCGTTGAGCAGGTAGAAGGTCGCTTCCTGGCTCGCGCGCAGGATGATCTTGCTGCCCTTGCCGCGCGCGGCTTCCTCTTCGATCATGCGCAGCGCGCTGAGGCCCGCCGACGAGGCGGTACGGACCAGGCCGGTGCCTTCGCAATGCGGGCAGGGGCGCGTCGAGGCTTCGAGCACGCCGGTGCGCAGCCGTTGGCGGCTCATCTCCATCAGGCCGAAGCCCGAGATGCGACCGATCTGGATGCGCGCGCGGTCGTTCTTTAGCGCGTCCTTCATCGCGCGCTCGACCTTGCGGACGTTCGAGCCATGATCCATGTCGATGAAGTCGATCACGATCAGCCCCGCCATGTCGCGCAGGCGGAGCTGGCGCGCGATCTCGGCCGCGGCCTCGAGGTTGGTGCTGAGCGCCGTCTGCTCGATATTATGCTCGCGCGTCGAGCGGCCCGAGTTGATGTCGATCGACACCAGAGCCTCGGTCGGATTGATCACGAGATAGCCGCCCGATTTCAGCTGGACGACCGGGTTGAGCATGCCCGCCAGCTGGTCCTCGACGCCGTAGCGCTGGTAGAGCGAGACCGGGTCGGCATATTGCTTCACGCGCCGTGCATGGCTCGGCATCAGCAATTTCATGAATTGTTTAGCCGCCTTATAGCCCTCGTCGCCCTCGACGAGCACTTCCTCGATATCCTTGTGATAGATGTCGCGGATCGCGCGCTTGACGAGGTCGCTGTCCGAATGGATCAGCGCCGGGGCGCTCGATCCCAAGGTGTTCTCGCGGATTTCGTCCCAGACGCGCGCGAGGTAGTCGAAGTCGCGCTTGATCTCGACCTTGGTGCGGCTCATCCCCGCGGTGCGCACGATGCAGCCCATCGTCGGCGGCAGGTTGAGCTCGTCGATCATCGCTTTGAGCTTGCGGCGATCGGCGCCGTTCGAAATCTTGCGGCTGATCCCGCCGCCGTGCATCGTGTTCGGCATCAGCACGCAATAGCGGCCGGCGAGCGACAGATAGGTCGTCAGCGCAGCGCCCTTGTTGCCGCGTTCTTCCTTGACGACCTGCACCAGCATCACCTGGCGGCGGCGGATGACGTCCTGAATCTTGTAGCGGCGACGCAGCGACATGCGGCTTTCGCCGTCCTCGTCCTCGTCCCGGCGGCGGCCGCGCCCGCGGCCACCCTTGCGGTTGTCGCGTCCGCGCCCACGGCCCTTGCGGTCGCCGCGGCCGTCCCTCGCTTCGCCATTGCCTTCTCCGGCGTCGCCATTCTCTTCGGCTTCGCCATGGTCTTCGTCGCCATGGTCGTCATCGCCATTTTCATCGTCGCTATGGTCGTCATCGCCGACGGTCTCGGGATGCGGCGCATCGCCATTCTCGTCCTCGTCATGCCGCTCGACGTCGGCAACATCGCCTTCCAGCTCGTCGAGATCTTCCTCGGCGCGCTGTGCCGCGGCGGCGGCGTGCTCGGCCTCTTCGCGGAGCAGCGCTTCGCGATCTTCCTTCGGGATTTGGTAATAGTCGGGATGGATTTCGCTGAACGCCAGGAAGCCGTGCCGATTGCCGCCATATTCGACGAATGCCGCCTGCAAGGACGGTTCGACACGGGTAACCTTGGCCAGATAGATATTGCCCTTGAGCTGCTTGTGCTCGGCGGACTCGAAATCAAACTCCTCGATGCGGTTTCCCTTGGTGACGGCGACACGGGTTTCTTCCCGATGCCGCGCGTCGATCAACATGCGCGTGGTCATTATTATCACTCCAGGCGCGCCGAGGCGCGCCAACAAAAAAGGCCGCCGCCCCCCGCGAAGGAGGACTGCGGTCGATAGGGTTCAAAAAAAAAAAGACGTTATTGCCTTGTGCGGCCCGCGTCCGACCTTGGACGCGCATGCGGTCTTCCGTCGCGGCAGCGGACGCAAAAGCGCCGGCGTCGCGATCGAAAGAGGGCATGGCAAGCCTCATGCGGCATCAACCTGTTACGGGATGCCCGGTCAGCGCGAATCGACCAGATGTCCGATCTTCTTTCGCTGCCCCGTGCATCCGGGGTGGGCCGACGGCAGGTTGCCATGCCTGTTTTGCCGGGCGCCGGGGGAGCGATGCCGTCCGATCCGGATGGGCGCAGTCCCCGCATAAGGCCCGGCGGGTCAGGAATGACACCGTCAGCGTGGGCGGTGCTAGCATCGGTGGTCGCCAACGGCAACCGCCCGCCCCAAAAAATGGTGTCGGGACAAGGCCTCGGCAGGGGAATGGGCCGCACGCGGGCGAATCGTGCTGAATTGCCGGTTAACCCTTCCGCTTCACCGCGATTTGACGGGGCATCCCTAATGATCGGTTCATCGTGATGACCCGCAGGTGGCCTTGGATGTTTTCGGATAAAGACTGGACCAGCCGCCGTCGCTCGCGGCATAAACGTGCCATGCTTCTCCTCCCGCTCTTCCTCTCGACGCTGTTCGCGACGCCCGCGGTGGTCGCGGGAAATATCGGCGCGATCGAGATCGGCGAGGGCGAGGTGACAGTGCGTTTCGACGACTTCGTTACGGGCGCCTCGACGCTGCTGCTTGCGGGTCCCGACCGTATCGCGCTCGACATTTCGGGGGCCGAGGCGGGGCATTCGCCGCAGGGCGCGGGGCTGGTGCGCGCCGTGCGCCAGGGCCAGCAGGGGCCCGGCACCGCACGCGTCGTGCTGGACCTCGACCGCCCGGCGCTGGTGTCGAACGCGCGCTTCGCCGCCGACGGGCGCAGCCTGACCTTCAAGCTCGACCCGGTGTCGGCCGAGGAATTCCAGCGCGCTTCGCGTGGCCCCCGGCTCGAGCTGCAGCCGCCGGCGCAGTTCCGCGCCAAGCGGCCCGAAAAACGCTATTCGGTGACCGTGCCGATCGGCAAGCCCAAGCCCGCGGTCGCGCTGCCCCGGATCGAGGGGCCGGACAACCCGCGCCTGCCGCTTGTCGTCATCGACGCCGGCCATGGCGGGCACGATCCGGGCGCGATCAGCCCGCACAGCGGCAAGCGCGAAAAGGACATCACGCTGGCGCTGGCGCGCGCGATCCGCAACGACCTGATCGCGTCGGGGCGCGTCCGCGTCGCGCTGACGCGCGGCGACGACCGTTATCTGGTGCTCGAGGAGCGCTATGGCATCGCGCGGCGGTTGAAGGCCGACCTGTTCATCTCGGTCCACGCCGACGCCGCGGAGAACCAGCAGGCGAGCGGCGCGTCGATCTATACCTTGTCCGAGGTCGCTTCCGACCGCGAGGCCGCGCGGCTCGCGGCGCGCGAGAATAAGGCCAACATCATCAACGGCGTCGACCTCGGCGCGCACAGCAGCGACGTGTCGTCGATCCTGCTCGACCTGACGCAGCGCGAGACGATGAACGTCGCCTCGGACTTCGCGCGGCTGCTCCAGCGCGAGGCGGCGGACGACGTCAAATTCCGCACCACCGCGCATCGCTTCGCGTCCTTCGTGGTGTTGAAGGCGCCCGACACGCCGTCGGTGTTGTTCGAAACGGGCTTTATCTCGAACGAGACCGACGCCGATTTCCTCGCCTCGGCCGACGGCCAGAAGAAGGTCGCGCGCGGCGTGCGCCAGGCGGTGCAGATCCACTTCGCGCGGCAGATTGCCTCGAACTAACCCTTGACCATCCACGCCCGCGCCGACAGCTTCGCGCGGGTCGAAGGGAGAGCGGGATGGGTTGGAGCAATTGGTCGGGCAGCGTCGCCGCGCCCGTCGCCGTCACCCGCCCCGCGAGCGAGGACGAACTCGCCAGCCTCGTGCGCAACGCAACGAAAGTGCGCGGGACCGGCGCCGGCCACAGCTTCATGCCGCTCTGCGAATCGAGCGAACTCATCCTCAGTCTCGAAAACCTCCCCGGCGAGATCAGTATCGCCCCCGACCGCCAAACCGCGCGCATCCCCGCGGGATGGAGCATCAAGCGGCTCACCGCAGCACTGTGGGACAAGAGGCTGGCGCTCGCCAATCAGGGCGACGTCAACCCGCAGTCGCTCGCCGGCGCGATGGCGACGGGGACGCACGGCACCGGGGTCGATCTCGGCAGCCTCGCGACGATGGCGCGCGGCTTCCGCCTGATCGGCGCCGACGGCGAGGCGCGCTGGTGCGACGCCGGAACCGAACCCGACCTCTATCAGGCGCAGCGGCTGTCGCTCGGGATGTTCGGCATCGCGACCGAGATCGAGGTTGCGGTCATCCCCGCATTCCATCTTTCGGAGCGCATCGAGAAGCGCCGCTGGGACGAGATCCGCGAAAGCTATGACGAGCTCGCGCAGCAGCATCGCCATATCGAATTCTGGTTCTTCCCCCATGCCGATCAGGTGATCCTGAAGACGCTCGATCTGTGCGACCCATGCGATCCGCCGCCCAGCACCACCGACATGGAGGAGACCGCGTTCCGTCGCGTGCTCGATGTGGCGGCGCGGCTGCCCTTCCTAACCCCCATCCTCCAGCGCGGGATGATGAAAACCGCTATGAACGGTCGCCGACGCGGACCGGCGCATGCGATCTTTCCCTCGGATCGCACGATCCGTTTCGAGGAAATGGAATATGAAATGCCGCGCGCCGCGGGGCTCGACACGCTGGCGGAAGTGGTCGGCTGGATCCGCAAGAAGCGCCTGCCCGTCACCTTCCCCTTCGAATATCGCACCGTCGCCGCCGACGATATCTGGATGAGCCCTATGAATGCAGGCCCTGTCGCGGCGATCTCGATGCACCAATATGCGAAGATGCCGTGGCAGACCGTCTTCGCCGACGCCGAAGCAATTTTCCGCGCCAACGGCGGCCGCCCGCATTGGGCCAAGCGTCACACGCTGGCGCGCCCCGACGTCGATACGCTCTACCCGATGGCCGAACGCTATCGCGCCGTCCGCCGCGCTGCCGACCCGGCTGGCAAATTCCTCAACCCGCATCTGGAAGCCCTTTTTTCATGACCGACGATCTGACGCTCCACGCCCATCTGGTCGGCCGGCAGGGAAGCCGCGCCGACCTCAACACGCCGGTGCTGGTGCTCGACGTCGCTGCGCTGGATCGCAATATCGCGACGATGGCGGGGCTCGCGGCGTCGCACGGCATCGGCCTGCGCCCGCACGCCAAGACGCACAAGAGCGTCGACATCGCCAAGCGCCAGCTCGCGGCGGGCGCCGCGGGCGTCTGCTGCGCCAAGATCGGCGAGGCCGAAGTACTCGCCAAGGGCGGCGTGACCGGCATCCTCATCACCTCGCCCGTCGCCGCGCCGCGCGCGATCGAACGGCTCGCCGCGCTGGCAGGCAGCGCCGAGGGGCTGATGGCGGTGGTCGACCATCCCGCGGTCGCGGCGCGGATCGACGCGGCGCTCGACACCAGGCTCGACGTGATCATCGACATCGACCCCGGCATTGCGCGCACGGGCGTCGCCTCGCCCGAGGCGGCGGTCGCGCTCGCCGAAGCGATCGCGGGCCTACCGAACCTCAACTATCGCGGCGTGCAATTCTACTGCGGCCGGCAGCAGCATATCGAAGGCTATGCCGACCGCCGCGCGGCGATCGAGGAGCGCACCGCCTATCTCCAGACCGTAATCGCCGCGCTGGCCGCCGCGGGCCATCCGCCCGAGATCGTCACCGGATCGGGCACCGGCACGCACCGCATCGACCTCGATCTCGGCGTCTTTACCGAGCTCCAGGCGGGCAGCTACGTCTTCATGGACAAGCAATATCTCGACTGCGACCTGACCGGCGACGGCGCTGTGCCGTTCGAAACCTCGCTCGGCGTCGATGCGCGCGTCGTCAGCGCCAACCACAGCGGCCTCGTCACCATCGACGCCGGTTACAAGTCGCTATCGACCGACGGCGGGGTCGCGGTCGTGCGGCGCGGGGCGCCCGAAAGCGCCGCCTTCGTCTTCATGGGCGACGAGCATGCCGCGCTGATTTCGCCCGGCATCGGCGAAGCGCTCCCCCCCCGCGACCCGGTGACGCTCACCGTGCCGCACTGCGACCCAACGGTGAACCTCTACGACCATTATCATGTCGTCGAGGGCGAGACGCTGGTCGCGATCTGGCCGGTGAGCGCGCGAGGGCGGGCGCGCTGACGCGCCCCACCGCAACCATACTTCCCTTTCGCGGGCGCACGCTTTAGAGGCGGGAGCCTATGGCCGCCGAGACCACGTCCCACTTCCGCTATCGTCTGCGCCGCGACAGCAATGCCGTCGCGAGCTGGTTTCGTTCGATGTGGACGCGCCGCTGGTTTCGCTGGCTCGGCTATCTCGCGCTCACCGGCCTGCTCGGCCTGTTCCTGATCTGGCTGATCTTCGCGCGCGACCTGCCCTCGGTCGAGCAACTCCGCGACTACGAGCCGCCGCTGCCGACGATGGTTCGCGATGCCGAGGGCAAGCCGGTGCACAGCTATGCGCGCGAGCGCCGCGTCCAGCTCGAATATAGCGAATATCCGCAGCTCCTGGTGCGCAGCTTCCTCGCCGCCGAAGACAAGACCTTCTTCAGCCATGGCGGCATCGACTATCCGGGCATCGCGTCGGCGATCGTCACCAACCTCAGCAGCAGCGGCCGCCCCGTCGGCGCCTCGACGATCACCCAGCAGGTCGCCAAGAATCTTCTGCTCACCAACGAGCTCAGCTATCGCCGCAAGGTGCGCGAGGCGATCCTTGCGATGCGCATCGAGGATGCGCTGACCAAGGAACAGATCCTCGAGCTCTATCTCAACGAAATCCCGCTCGGTCGCCGCAGCTTCGGCGTCCAGGCTGCGAGCCGCGCCTATTTCGACAAGGACGTCGACCAGCTCCAGCTCCACGAAATGGCGTTCCTTGCGATTCTGCCCAAGGCGCCCGAGAAATATGGCCGCGCGCGCAACGAGGCCGAAGCGGTCGCGCGGCGCAATTTCGTGCTCGGGTCGATGGAGCAGAACGGCTGGATCACTCCCGCGCAGCGCGACGCCGCGCGCGCGATGCCGCTCGGCCTCACCAGCAGCGGCAATACCGCGGTCGCGCAGGTCGGCGGCTATTATATGGAGGAGGTGCGGCGCCAGCTGATCGCCCAATTCGGCGAGACCGCCGAGGATGGCCCGCACAGCGCCTATGCCGGCGGCCTCTGGGTGCGCACGCCTTATGACGGCAAGATGCAGGCGGCGGCGACCAGCGCGCTGCGCAAGGGTCTGCTCCGCTATGACGCGGGCAAGGGCTGGTCGGGGCCGATCGCGACGATCGAGGCCGACGACCAGTGGCAGAGCCGCCTCGCCTCCAGCTTCATCGGTATCGATTACGACGGCTGGCGCATCGCCGCGGTGCTGTCGAAAAATACCGGCGAGGCGCGCATCGGCTTCGCCAATGGCGACACCGGTCGCCTGCCCGCGAGCGCCGCGACGCAGGGCTATCGCAAGACCGGCGGCAGCGCCTTCTCGGCGATGCGCCCGGGCGACCTGATCGCGGTCAAGGCGACGGGCGGCGGCAGCTATGCCCTTCGCAACATTCCCGAGGTGTCTGGCGGCTTCATCGCCGAGAGCCCGCATTCGGGGCGCATCTTCGCGATGCAGGGCGGCTTCGACGTCCGCCTCTCGCCCTTCAACCGCGCGACGCAGGCCGAGCGCCAGCCGGGGTCGACGATCAAGCCCTTCGTCTATGCCGCCGCGCTCGACAATGGCATGACGCCCGCGACGATGATCGTCGACGGCAGCTTCTGCGTCTATCAGGGCGCGCGGTTCGGCAACAAATGTTTCCGCAACTTCGGCGGCGCGGGGGGCAGCGGCGAGCATACGATGCGCTGGGGCCTCGAACAGTCGCGCAACCTGATGACGGTGCGCGCGGCGAGCCAGGTCGGCATGGAACCGGTGGTCGACACGATCCGCACCATGGGTATCGGCGAGCACGAACCCTATCTCTCGACCGCGCTCGGCGCGGGTTCGACGACGGTCGAGAAGATCACCAATGCTTATGCGATGCTCGCCAACCACGGCCGCGAGCTCAAGCCGCGCGTCATTGACTATGTCCAGGACCGCCGTGGCAAGGTGATCTTTCCGGTCAATTGGAAACCCTGTGTCGGCTGCAACAAGAAGGATTGGGACGGACGCCCGATGCCGCGCTTCGCCAAGTCGGGCAAGCAGCTGATGGACCCGCTCACCGCCTATCAGGTCGTCCATATGCTCGAGGGCGTCGTCCAACGCGGCACCGCGGTGCGCCTGCGCGACCTCGGCGTACCGATCTTCGGCAAGACGGGGACGACCTCGGGCCCGAACGACGTGTGGTTCGTCGGCGGCACGCCCGACGTGGTCGCGGGCATGTATATCGGTTTCGACCAGCCGCGCTCGATGGGCGGCTATGCGCAGGGCGGCAGCCTCGCGGCGCCGATCTTCAAGGATTTCGCACTCGTCGGGCTCGACGACCGCCAGCCGATCCCCTTCGCGGCGCCCAAGGGCATCCGCATGGTGCGCATCGACCGCCAGTCGGGGCGCCGGGTCTATGGCAGCTGGCCGGGCACCGACCCCAAGGCGTCGATCATCTGGGAGGCGTTCAAGCCCGAAAGCGAACCCCGCCGGACGATCCGCGAGGCCGAGATCAAGCCCGCCAAGGCCGCGACGCGCCAGGATGCGCCGGTGCAGCAGGGCAATGGCCGCCGCAGCGACAGCGACTTCCTGGAGGATCGCGGCGGCATCATCTGACGTCTCGCGAGCTTCTTCCCCTTGAGCCGGACACGCTCTAAGGGCGGTTCGACATTTTTTCAGGAGCAACGACATGCGCGCCGAAGCGCAGGATCATATCGACAAGATCGGCGCCGCGCTGGCGCTGCTGCGGCGTTTCCTCGACTGGGACCGTGCGCTGCGGCGGCTCGACGAGCTCAATGCCAAGGTCGAAGACCCGACCCTGTGGAACGACGCCAAGGCCGCGCAGGAGGTGATGCGCGAACGCCGCCGCCTCGACGAGGCGATCGCCGCGACGCGCGCGATCGAGACCGAATGCGCCGACACCGCCGAGCTGATCGAGCTTGCCGAGATGGAAGGCGACGAGGCGATGGTCGACGAGGCCGTCGCGGGCCTCGCAGCGCTCGCCGCGCGCGCCGAAGAGGACAAGATCAAGGCGCTACTGGCCGGCGAGGCCGACGCCAACGATGCCTATATCGAGGTCCATGCCGGCGCGGGCGGCACCGAGAGCCAGGACTGGGCCGAGATGCTCCAGCGCATGTACAGCCGCTGGGCCGAAAAGCGCGGCTTCAAGGTCGAGCTGGTCGAATATCAGGCGGGCGAGCAGGCGGGCATCAAGTCGGCGACGATGCTGGTCAAGGGCGAGAATGCCTATGGCTATGCGAAGACCGAGAGCGGCGTCCACCGCCTCGTCCGCATCTCGCCCTACGACAGCTCGGCGCGCCGCCACACCAGCTTTTCGAGCGTCTGGGTCTATCCGGTGATCGACGACAATATCGACATCGAGATCAACGAGGGCGACCTCAAGATCGACACCTATCGCGCCTCGGGCGCGGGCGGCCAGCACGTCAACACCACCGATTCTGCGGTGCGCATCACGCATATCCCGACGGGTATCGTCGTCGCGTCGCAGAACGACCGCTCGCAGCACAAGAATCGCGCGACCGCGATGGGGATGCTGAAGGCGCGGCTGTACGAGGCCGAGCTGCAGAAGCGCGAGGCCGCGGCGTCGGGTGAATATCAGGCGAAGACCGAGATCGGCTGGGGCCACCAGATCCGCTCTTACGTGCTCCAGCCCTATCAGCTGGTAAAGGATCTGCGCACCGGCGTGACCTCGACCGCACCCGGCGATGTGCTCGACGGCGCGCTCGACCCGTTCATGGCGGCGGCGCTGTCGCAGAAGGTCACCGGCGAAAAGGTCGACGTCGAGGATATCGACTGATGCTGCGCGGCGCCGTCCTCGCCGCGCTCGCGGCCTTGCCGCTGCTCGGCGGGTGCGACGCGGCGCCGTGGGACCAGGACGGCGACCGCGCCACCACCGCGCGCGATTTTCCGCCCGCCGACCGCCCCGTCGCGCCGACGGTGTCGACCAAATGGTCGACCGAAGAAGCGCGCGACCGGGTGAACGAGGCCGAGGATGTAATGGACTCGGCCGACGTCCGTCCGGGCATGACCGTCGCCGACATCGGCGCGGGCGACGGCTATTATACCGTGCGTCTGGCGCAGCGCGTCGGCGCGAACGGACGCGTGCTCGCGCAGGACATCATGCCCGAGGTGATCGAGCGCCTCGCCGACCGCGTCGCGCGCGAGCGGCTCGACAATGTCTCGATCAAGCTCGGCGCGGTCGACGACCCGCGGCTGCCAGCCGCCAGCTTCGACCGCGTGTTCATGGTCCATATGTATCACGAGATCGGCGAGCCATACGCCTTCCTCTGGCGGCTGCGCCCGGCGCTGCGCGAGGGCGGGCAGATCCTCGTCGTCGACGGTGACCGCCCGATCGCCGACCATGGCACGCCCTTCCGCCTGCTCGTCTGCGAGTTCGAGGCGGTGGGGTATAAATTGCTGTCCTACGACGACAAGCAGCACGCGGGCGGCTATCTCGCGCGCTTCGTCCCCGACGGGAAGCGGCCCAGGCCCGAGGATATCAAGGTTTGCGCGAATCCGTGACCATTTGATCCTCCCCATCGCGAAGCGTTGGGGAGGGGGACCGCCGCCGCAGGCGGTGGTGGAGGGGTCTGGCCTTGCGCCGACGTCTGACGGCGTCGAACCCCTCCGTCAGCGCTTCGCGCTGCCACCTCCCCATCGCTGCGCGTGGGGAGGATCGATATTTCAGTAGACGACCATCCGGTCCCCCGGCCCGATATCGGCCATGAAGCTCACCAGTCCCGCCGCCTTCACATGCGGCACCAGCTCGGTCGCTGCGACGCCGACCAGCGCCATGCCCGACTGGCAGACGAACAGCCCAACCTCCATCGCGATCGCTTCCTCGACCATCCAGGCAAGCTCGGGCTGCCCCGCCGCGCGCCGCGCCGCGTCGCCGGCAAAGCTCACCGGATCACGGAGCAATGCCGCCGCCTCGCCCTGCAGGAAGACGCGCGCCGGGCGTCCGAGCGCCGCCGATGCCATCGCGGCTTCGAGCGCCGCATAGAGCCGCCGGCCCTCGGCGACCGCGACGATGATGTTCAGGCTCGACATGCCGGGCACCCCGGGTCCTTCGCGACGCCGACCTCGCGCCAGCGCCGCTCGAGCATATCGACGATGGCGAGCCGCCCGGCAAGCGGCGATCCCCAGCCGGTGAGCGCGCGCACCGCCTCGAGCGCCGCCATCGTCCCGACCATGCCAGCGAGCGCCCCCATCACCCCGGTCTCGGCGCAATTGATCCCCTCGCGGTCGGGATCGGCACCGACGAGACACTGGTAGCAGGGCGCGCCCTCGCGCCAGCCCTCGTAGAGCGCGACCTGCCCCTCGAACGCCCCGATCGCGGCCGAGAGCAGCGGGATCTGGCGCGCCACCGCGGCGCGGTTGACCGCGAGCCTTGTGTCGAAATTATCGCAGCCGTCGAGGATCAGGCTCGCGCCCGTTAGCAGGGTTTCGGCATTGCTGCTGTCCAGCCGCTGGACCACCGCAACCGCCTCGACATGCGGATTGATCCGCCGCACGGCATCGGCCGCGACTTCGGCTTTGGACGCGCCGATGTCGGCGTCGGTAAACAAAGGCTGGCGCTGCAAATTGGATAGCTCGACATGGTCATGGTCGACGATCGTGAGCCGGCCGATGCCGGCGGCGGCCAGATAGGTGATCGCCGGACATCCGATCCCGCCCGCGCCGATCACGGCGACATGGCTAGCCTTCAGCTTCGCCTGCCCCGCGCCGCCGAACTGCGGCAGGATGATCTGGCGAGCGTAGCGGTCGAGTTCGGGGTCGGAGAGCAATTACTCGCCCGGCCGCCGCAGCTTGATCTCCGAGAGCGATCCGACATTGTCGGGGATGCTGTCGTCGACCGGCTCTTCCTCGCCTTCGCTGCTTTCGCTCGCGCTCGCGACACCGGTCGAGCCGAAACCGCCGGCGCCGCGCGCGGTCTCGTCGAGCGTCTCCACTTCGGCAAAGCTCGCGCGCTGTACCGGCGCCGGGACCAGCTGCGCGATGCGGTCGCCGCGCTTGATCTCGAAATTATCGTCGCCGAGATTGGCGAGGATCACCTTCACCTCGCCGCGATAGTCGCTGTCGATCGTCCCCGGCGTGTTGAGGCAGGTGATGCCATGCTTGAGCGCGAGCCCCGAGCGCGGGCGCACCTGCACCTCATAGCCCGCGGGGATCGCCATCGCGAAACCCGTCGCGACCGCGTGACGCGTGCCGGGACGGATCGTCAGCGATTCCGCCGCGACGACGTCCATCCCCGCGGCACCGTCACTGGCATAGGCGGGCAGGGGCAGGCCGCCGCCATTGGGCAGCCGCTGGATCCGGATTTCAATCGGACTCAAGTGGGACACGCGCATCGAGCTCATCGGCGATCTTTTCCATCAATTTGCGGGCGACGGCCTGTTTGGGCAGCCGATCCCAGCTGTCTACGCCGCTTTTGCTAACGATATGCACCCGATTCGTCTCGCCCCCCATCGGGTCGGCGGCGACGTCGTTGGCGACGATCCAGTCGCAGCCCTTGCGGTCGAGCTTGGCCTCTGCATGCGCGAGCACGTCGTTGGTCTCGGCGGCGAAGCCGATCAGCAGCGCCGGGCGCTGCGGGCTCTTCGCGACGCCGGCGAGGATATCGGGGTTTTCGGCGAGCTCGAGCGGGGGAACCTGCCCGCTGCCGTCCTTCTTGATCTTCTGCGCCGATGTGTCGGCGGCGCGCCAGTCGGCGACCGCGGCGACCATGATCGCGGCGTCGACGGGCAGGCCTTGTTCGACCTCGGCCGCCATCTGGCGCGCGGTTTCGACATCGACGCGGATCACGCCGGGCGGGGTCGGCAGCGGCACGGGGCCGGCGATCAGCAGTACCTCGGCGCCCGCTTCGGCGGCGGCGGCGGCGATGGCAAAGCCCTGCTTCCCGCTCGACCGGTTGGCGATATAGCGCACCGGGTCGATCGGCTCGTGCGTCGGCCCCGCGGTGATCAGGATGCGGCGCCCGTGCAGCGGGCGGTGGTTGGCGGGGGCGAAATCGGGCTGGCCGACGAGCAGCGAGGGCGCGGGCGCGTTGGCCAGGGCTTTCTCGATCGCGGCAAAGATCGCGGCCGGTTCGGGCAGCCGCCCCGGCCCATATTCGCCGCACGCCATCTCGCCCTCGTCGGGCGCCATCACCGTCACGCCGTCGCCGCGCAGTGTGGCGACATTGCGCTGCGTCGCGGCGTGCAGCCACATCCGCACATTCATCGCGGGTGCTGCGAGCACCGGCTTGTCGGTTGCGAGCAGCAGCGTGGTCGCCAGATCGTCGGCGATGCCGTTCGCCATCTTCGCCAGCAGATCGGCGGTCGCAGGCGCGACGACGACCAGATCGGCCTCGCGGCTGAGCTGGATATGCCCCATCTCGACCTCGTCCTTGAGGTCGAACAGGCTGGTATAGACCTTGTTCTCCGAGAGCGCCGCGAGCGTCAGCGGCGTCACGAACTGCTCGCCCGAACGCGTGATGACGCAGCGCACGACATAGCCCGCCTTGCGGAGCAGCCGGACGAGCTCGATGCTCTTGTACGCGGCGATGCCGCCGCCGATGATGAGCAGGATGCGTTTCGCCGCCATTATCAGACTCCCGTCACTAGCATGTCGACCGCATTCAATATTTCATAGCGGCGGTCGGCGAGCGACGCGACATGGCTGCCGAGTTCCTTGCTGTCGACCGCCGACGCCAATTGCGTCGCCATGATATGCCGTTCGCCGTCGATTTCGAATATCGGATGAAGGCGGGTCAGCTTCTGCGCCGTTTGCGCCGGAACCAGCGGGACGACAAATCGGGTGTCGAAATGATCGAGCAGGTCGCTTTGGCAATCGAGCAGCAGCTCCTCGCCGCTGCGGCTGGCATAGACGTCGAATTGCGCCATCAGAAACGCCGGTATTTGGCGAGCGGGAGGCCGTGCTTGCGCGTATAATCGTTCCAGCTCTCGGTGGCGGCGCGATTCTTTTCCTTCCAGACCGCCTCGCGGGCCTTTTTTACCTCGGCGGCGAGACCGGTCTGGCACGCTTCGCTGACATTGATGCCGAGCTGCTTTGCCTCTTCGACCAACTCGGCGTTTAGCGAAACATTGGTCGCCTTCTTCGGCCCTTCGAATCGCGCGAGACGGTTCATCGCCATTCTCCTTGCGCATAAGATATGCGCATCCTGTGCGACGATCAAGCTGCGGCTGGCGGCGCGAAGCACCCGGCGCGGCCGAGCTTCCGGTGCAACCGCCAGCCGGCGAAGGCACCCGATGCGCCGGTCCAGACCAAGGCGGCCGTTGGCGCCAGAGGGCCTTCGACGATATCGAAGCGCGGCAAGCCGCTGACGAAGAACAGCCAGCCATAACAGAGACCGATCGCCAGCCCGATCACGCTCCACAACCTTGGTCCTGCCAAGCGACGGTCGCGCTTCGCGCCGACCAGAAGCACCGCACCCGAAATCGTGGCGGTGGGCCACAAGACGAACAGCGCCACGAGCAGGGCGAACGGCAATATCATCGCGAACAGGACCCAAAGGAAGAAGAAATTCTGCGCGATGCTGTCAAGGGTGTCGGGGTAAAGCGCCAATTCGCCCGCCGATACGATGATCATCAGTAGCGCAAGGCCGACAACGCCCGTCTCGATCGCGGTCATCAGCGCGCTGCCGGCTAGCTGCGCGGCGATCGACCGATGCACAAGGGTCAGGAGACGAACCACATCATCCCTGCCACGCCGGCAGCGGCACCCACCAGCGCCGTCAGCGTATAACGCCACCAGATGCGCTTTTCGCCCTTTTCCCACATCAGCGGAATTTCGGGCAGCGGCGGCGCGGGCGGGGCAGCGCCCTTTTTCGGGAGCTGTTCGTCGAGGCGGCGGATGATGTCGGGGATCAGTGCCAGCGTCTTGCCCTGCTGGCGCAGGCCGTCGGCGAGCGCGGCCTCGGGGCCCAGCTCGTCGCGGATCCATTCCTGCACGAACGGCCCCGATACGTCCCACATGTTGATCCTCGGGTTGAGCATCGTCGCCACTCCCTCGACCATCACCATCGTCTTTTGCAGCAGCAGCAGGTGCGGCTGGGTCTGCATGTCGAAATCGCGCGTGATCGCGAACAGCCCGTCGAGCATCTGCCCCACGCTGAGCTCGCTCACCGGCTTGCCGCGCATCGGCTCGCCGACCGCGCGAAGCGCCGTCGCGAATTCCTCGACATTATGATAATCGGGCACGTACTGCGCCTCGAAATGGATTTCGGCGACGCGGCGGTAATTGCCCGTGGTCAGGCCATAGAGGATCTCGGCGAGCCAGTAGCGCGCCTGGCGGTTGATCCGCCCCATGATGCCGAAGTCCACCGCGGCGATCGTGCCGTCGGCCTTCACGAACAAATTGCCCTGGTGCATATCGGCGTGGAAGAAGCCCTCGGCGATCGCCTGACGCAGGAAGGCGTTGACGAGGTTCGCCGACAAGGCCTCCATGTCGTGCCCTGCCGCGATCAGCTTGTCGCGGTGCGAGATCTTGATGCCGTCGATCCAACTCATCGTCATCACGCGGCTCGCGGTGCGGTCCCAGTCGATCACCGGGACCTCATAGGTCGGCACGCCGGTCATCGCGTCGGCGAGTTCGGACGCCGACGCCGCCTCGCGCCTGAGGTCGAGTTCGCGGAGCGTCCAGCGGCGGAAGTTCGCGATCACTTCGCGCGGACGCAGCCGCGTCGCCTCGCCGCCGAGCGCTTCGAGGTGCGCGGCCGCCCATTCATAGGTGTCGATGTCGCGCGCGAACTGCTTGTCGATGCCGGGGCGGCGCACCTTCACCGCGACCTGCCGACCCTCGGTGGTCACCGCGCGGTGGACCTGTGCGATCGAGGCCGATCCGACGGGGATGGGATCGAATTCGCTGTAGAGGCTTTCGAGCGGCGCTTCGAAAGTGAACTCGATTTCCTGGCGGATGCGCTCGAACGGCACCGGCGCCAGCGCGTCCTGCAAGGTCAGCAGGTTGCGCGCAGCTTCCTCGCCGACGAGATCGGGGCGCGTCGCGAGCGTCTGGCCGAGCTTGACCGCCGCAGGGCCGATCGCCTGGAAGGCCGCGGCATAGTCGGGCACCGTCGGCTGCGAGGTGCCGAAGCGCGCGATGCGGCACAGCCGCTTGACGCCGATCGGGGTCTGCGGCGCCGTCTCGATTCCGCGCAGCGCCCCGTGGCGCGCGAGGATACGGCCCCATTTCAACAGGCGGGCAATATGGACGATCGGACGGGTCAAGCTTTCCACCCGCTGTGGATCGCGACGAGCCCGCCCATGATCGGCTCGACCTTCACCGCGGTGAAGCCCGCCGCGCCGATCATCTTCGCGAATTCGGGCATCGGCGGAAAGCGGCGGATCGATTCGATCAGATAGCGGTAGCTGTCCTCGTCGTCGGCGATCAGCTTGCCGAGCTTGGGGACGAGGTGGTGCGAATAGGCGTCATAGGCCTGCGCGAAACCCGGCCATTCGTTGGTCGAGAATTCGAGGCAGAAGAAGCGCCCGCCATAGCGCAGCACGCGGTGCGCTTCCCCCAGCGCCGCGAGGATGTCGGTGACGTTGCGGATGCCGAAAGCGATCGTATAGGCATCGAAGAACTGGTCGGGAAAGCTCAGCTTCTCGGCATTCTGCTCGGACCAGACGAGCGTGTCTATGCCGCGCTCGGCGGCGCGCTCGACCCCGACGCCGAGCATGTCGGGGTTGATGTCGGCCACGGTGATGCTCGCGCCCGACTTCTCCATGCGGAAGGCGATGTCGCCGGTGCCGCCCGCCATGTCGAGGATCGCCTCGCCCGCGCGCGGTTTCACGCGGCGCACGAAGCGGTCTTTCCAGAGGCGATGCAGGCCGCCCGACATCGCGTCGTTCATGATGTCGTACTTGCGCGCGACGCGGCTGAACACCTCGCCGACCATCGCGGTCTTCTCCCCCGCGGGAACCTGCTCATAGCCGAAGCTGACGGTGTCGGGACTGGCCATGATGGTTACGCCTTTGCGGGGAGAAACGAAGTCGCACCGGCCTTTAGCGGGGCCTTGCCGCCCGCGCAAATGGCGCGTAGCCCAGCAGGGGTCAGAACCTGCGGCTGGAACGGCTGAGGTTTGAGGCCAATTTGTTCAGTGCGAGGAAGAGCGGCGCAGGCATATGAGGATATTCCAAGGCGCTCTGACGCGGCAATGGACAAATTGGGTCAAATCCCGAAGGGACGGCAAAATGGCTTCCATCTCGGGCCAAATCTCCCTTGAACATAGACCCACTATGTCCGGCGGGAGATTTGGCCCGATATGTTCGCCATTTTGCCGCCTCAGCCGTTCCAGCCGCAGGTTCTGACCCCATATATGCCCGAACTTCCCGAAGTCGAAACCACCGTCCGCGGCCTCGCCCCCTTTCTCAAGGGGCAAAGGCTGACCTCGGTCACCACCTTCCGTCCCGACCTGCGCCGCGCCTTCCCGGCCGATCTCGCGCAGCGGCTGACCGGCGCGACGGTCAGCAGCCTGTCGCGGCGCGCCAAATATGGCATCGTCTCGACCGACCGCGACGATCATATGATCTTCCACCTCGGCATGTCGGGGCGCTGGCGGACCGAGGGCGGCGATGCGGGCAAGCACGACCATCTGCTCATTGAAACCGGGGCGGGGCACCGCCTCTTCCTCCATGACCCGCGCCGCTTCGGCTCGGTCGATCTTGTCGCGGGCGATCCGCTGACCGCCTTTCCGGCCTTCGTGACGCTCGGTCCCGAGCCGCTATCGGACGCCTTCGATGCCCCCTATCTGGCCAAGGCTTTTGCGGGCCGCCGGTCGCCGATCAAGGCGATGCTGCTCGACCAGACCGTCGTCGCGGGGCTCGGCAACATCTATGTCTGCGAGGCGCTCAACATGGCGCACATCCACCCGGCGAAACCCGCCGCCGAGGTGTCGAGGGCCAGGCTCGCGCTGCTCGTTCCCGCGATCAAGGATGTGCTGGCCGCCGCGATCGCCGCGGGCGGATCGACCTTGCGCGACTTTCTCAGCCCCGAGGGCGACCTCGGCTATTTCGCCAAGGACTGGCGTGTCTATGGCCGCGAAGGCGAGGCGTGCGAATGCGGCGGCACGATCGCGCGCATCGTCCAGTCGGGCCGCTCGACCTTCTTCTGCCCCAAATGCCAGCGTTGATGCGGGATATTTCCCGCAAACCCATTGACCAAAGCGGCCTTGCTGGCTATGGGCGCACCCTTCGAGCAGGGTCCGGTGTTCCGGAACCGGCCGTATCCGGACATTGATTCGCTGCTTTGCGCGATTCGGCTGCTCCGGTGACGCTGTGCTCCGACCGACTTTGACCGTTTGAAAACCGAGGAATTTATGGCCAATACGCCCCAGGCAAAAAAGCGCATCCGCCGCAACACCGCGCGCACCGTCGTGAACAAGAATCGCGTCTCGCGCATTCGCACTTTGGTCAAGAAGGTCGAGAATGCCGTCGCCGCCGGTGACAAGGATGCCGCCGCCGCCGCGCTGAAGGCTGCGCAGCCCGAAATGGCCCGCGGCGTCGCCAAGGGCGTGCTCCACAAGAACACCGTTGCGCGCAAATATTCGCGCCTGACCAAGAGCGTCAACGCGATCGCGTGATTGCCGCCCGATTCGGCTTTGGCCGATCGCGCATCAAAAGGACCCGCCGGCGCATCGCCCGCGGGTCCTTTTTTGTACCCATTTCGGGACAGAGTGATCGGCGGCTTTGTTACGGGACCATGGCAATAGTGTTGCATCGCGGTAAGTGGCGGATTTATCGCGATTCGTTTTTCATGACTCCTATTGTAACAATTAAACTATTGATTTAATTGAGGAAAACATCGACTTCGCGCGATTCCGGGGTCCCCGGGGAGTCAAGATTTTTATTTCAATATTTTTACATCCCGCGCTCTTGATCGACTCGCTCGCCCCTGCCTAGACAGGGGTGTCATCGGCCTTCGCCGCTGGCCGCCACATCACATGATTCGCCGTCCTTCGCTGCTTGCGCGGAACGGGAAACTGCGTCCTGCGACCGGGACGCGGGCAAGGTGCTGTGCGGCCGGGGCGATGCCGGGGGGCATCCGATGACCGAGCAAGGTGGGGGGGACAGGCGTGATTTCAGGCGGGGAGAGCTATGGCCGGCGTGGCGGAGAAACGGCGATGAGCGGCGACGCCGCGACGCTGTGGCCGCGCGTGGCCGAAGGGCTCCGCCGCGACCTCGGCGCGCGCACCTTCGACCATTGGCTGAAGCCCGTGCGCTTCGCCGACTATTGCAGCCTGTCGGGCGTCGTGACGCTCGAGGCGACCAGCCGCTTCTCGGCGAACTGGATCAACGAACGCTTCGGTGACCGGCTCGAACTCGCCTGGCGCCAGCTGCTCCCCGCGGTGCGCAGCGTCAGCGTGCGCGGCGCCAGCGCGGGCGCCGAGCGCGCCGCGATCCTCGCGCAGCCGCCGCTGCCGGCTTTCGAGACGCCGCCGCCGCCCGCCGCGAACCCCGCGCTGCTCGGCTTCGACCCGCGCCTGTCGTTCGACCGCTTCGTGGTCGCGCGGTCGAACATCCTCGCCGCCAATGCCGCGCGCCGCATGGCGATGGTCGAGGCGCCGCAGTTCAACCCGCTCTACCTCTGTTCGGGCACCGGCCAGGGCAAGACGCACCTGCTCCAGGCGATCGCGCAGGATCATGCCGCGGCGCACCCGACCGCCACTATCATCCTGATGTCGGCCGAGAAGTTCATGCTCGAATTCGTCGGCGCGATGCGCGGCGGCGACATGATGGCGTTCAAGGCGCGGCTGCGCGCCGCCGACCTGCTGCTGCTCGACGATCTGCAGTTCGTGATCGGCAAGAATTCGACGCAGGAGGAACTGCTCCACACGATCGACGACCTGATGACCGCGGGCAAGCGGCTGGTCGTCACCGCCGACCGCCCGCCGGCGATGCTCGACGGGGTCGAGGCGCGGCTGCTGTCGCGGCTGTCGGGCGGGCTCGTCGCCGACATCGAGGCGCCCGAGGATGACCTGCGCGAACGCATCATCCGCCAGCGGCTCGCCGCGATGCCGATGGTCGAGGTGCCGGACGATGTCGTCGCCTATCTGGTCAAACATTTCACCCGCAACATCCGCGAGCTTGAAGGCGCGCTCAACAAATTGCTCGCTTATGCGGCGCTCACCGGCGCGCGCCTCGACCTCGCGCTCGCCGAGGACCGGCTGGCGGAAAATGTCCGCAGCGCGCGCCCGCGGATCACGATCGACGAGATTCAGCGCGCGGTCTGCGCGCATTACAAGCTCGACAAGAGCGAGATGGCGTCGAAGCGCCGCGTCCGCGCGATCGCGCGCCCGCGTCAGGTCGCGATGTATCTCGCCAAGGAACTGACCCCGCGTTCGTACCCCGAGATCGGGCGCCGCTTCGGCGGGCGCGACCATTCGACGGTGATCCACGCGGTGCGCACGGTCGAGGCGCTGCGCGTCAGCGACAGCGAACTCGACGCCGAAATCGCCGCGATCCGGCGCAGCCTCAATAGCTGATCCACAGGTTTCTGCCGGGGTTATCCCCGGACTTGTCCACCGGTTCGTCCACAACAAAAGGGCCCGCCGTCCTTTCGGAAGGCGGGCCCTTTTGTCTGGCCAATGGCGGCGCGATCAGCTCTTTTCGGGCGGCGCCACGGTGATGCGCACCTTTTCGCCCGAATTGCCGGGGAAGCCGGTGAACATCGCCTCGACCAGGTTCGGGACGATCGCCTGCAAATTGTTGTCGCGCGACTGCGCCTCGGCGCGGCCCTCGAACAGGCGATAGCCGTCCGACGCGCGGCTGATCTGGAGGTCGAGGCCGCTGGTGTAGACGGTGTAGCTCTCGACGTCGTTATAGCCGAAGCCCGGGCCGAAGCCGCCCCACAGGAAGGGGTCGCGATAGCCATAGACGAAGCGGCGGCCGCCGCGGCCGGTGACGATCACCGGGCGATAGAAGCCGCGGCCGTAATAGCCGCCGTACCAGGGGTCGCCGAAGCCGGAGGTGCTGCGCACGCGCTCGCGGCCCTTGTCGATGTCATAGCCCATACGCACGACCATGTCGGGGCGCTCGCCGGGCGCCGCGGGGCGATAGCCGAAGCGCGTCAGCTCGCCCGACACCAGATTGGCATATTGGCCGAACTCGATCCCACCCGCGAGCCGGGGATCGCCCGCCTCGACGGTGAAGCTCTGCCCCTGCGGGGCGGGCAGCTGGGTCTGGAAGCGCGCGACATCGGCGCGGAAGGGGGTGGCACAGCCGGCAATCGCCAGCGTCGCGGCGGTCAGCGCGGCGAGGCTCAGCCGGCGGAAAGTCAGGGTCTTCATCATCGTCTTCGCTCCGTGAGTCGGCGCGCCATGCACGCCGCTCTTTATAGCATGACTACGCCGATGCGACTTAACCTTGGTTGAACTCGCCTTGCCGCAACCGGTTGCACCACACGATATGGGGTGGCGGCGGGCGGAAGACAAGATTTTCGCTGCTGCGCCAGACGGTTCGCTGTTTGCGCTTAGCGGCAGAGCCCCAGCGCGGCATAGGCCGCGTCGAGCGTCGGCTGCGCGAGGGTGCGGGCGCGCTCGGCGCCCTTTTCCAGCGCGGCGTCGATCGCCGCGGTGTCGGCCTTCAGCGCATTCAGCCGCTCGGCGATCGGCGCCAGCGTCTCGACCAGCAATTCGCCGAGCGCGGGCTTGAACGCGCCGAACCCCTGTCCGGCGAAGCGCGCGAGTACGTGGTCGACGCTTTCGTCGGCCATCGCGGCATAGATGGCGACGAGATTCTTCGCCTCGGGCCTCCCCTCGAGCCCTGCCGCTTCCGACGGCAGCGGCTCCGGATCGGTCTTGGCTTTGCGAATTTTCGCCATGATCGTGTCGCGGTCATCGACCAGGTTGATCCGGCTTGCGTCGCTCGGGTCCGACTTCGACATCTTCGCGCTGCCGTCGCGCAGGCTCATGATCCGCGCCGCGGCGGGGGGGATCGTCGGCTCGGGCAGGGTGAAGGTGTCGGTCCCGGTGTCGAGGTTGAACTTGGCCGCGATGTCGCGCGCCAGCTCCAGATGCTGTTTCTGGTCGTCGCCGACGGGGACGTGCGTGGTCTGGTAGAGCAGCACGTCAGCCGCCTGGAGTACCGGATAGGCGTAGAGCCCGACGCTCGCGCCCTCGCGGTTCTTGCCCGACTTTTCCTTGAACTGCGTCATGCGGTTCAGCCAGCCGATCCGCGCGGTGCAGAAGAGCAGCCAGGCGAGCTCGGCATGCGCGGGCACGCGCGCCTGGTTGAAGAGAATCGCCTTCTCGGGATCGATCCCCGCGGCGATCAGCGCCGCCGCCATCTCGCGCGTGTTCGCGGTCAGCTCGGCGGGGTCGTTGTAGACGGTAATCGCGTGCAGATCGGCGAGGAAATAGAGCTTCTCGCCCGGCATCTCGTCCTGCATGCGCACCCAGTTGCGGATCGCGCCCAGATAATTGCCGAGGTGCAAATTTCCGGTGGGCTGGATGCCCGACAGCGTCCGCATGATCTACTCCTGTGCCGGCGCGGGTTTGGCGCGCCGCCGCGTGAGCATGGCGACGAGTTCCTTGTCAAGCGCGCCGACGAGGAAGGCGGTGGTCAGGAAGGCCACGCCGCCCGCGGCGCACAGCGCCGACAGCGACCAGATGCGCTCGAACACCCCGCCGCCATAATAAGGCGCGAGCCGTGGCATCATCCACCACAGCAGCGCGCCCATCACCGCGACCGCGACCAACTGGCGCAGGATCCGCCCGCCGAGCTTCATCGTGAAATGGAACCAGCCGCGGCGGTGCAAGATGATATAGAGCAGCAGGCAGTTGAGCGAGGCCGACACCGCGGTCGCCCCCGCCAGCCCGACGATGCCGTAACGCTCGACGACATAGAGGTTGATGCCGATGTTGACGATCAGCGAGGCTAGCGCGGTCCATACCGGGGTCTTCGTATCCTCGCGCGCGAAAAAGCCGGGGTTCAGGATTTTCACGATGACATAGGCGGGCAGGCCCGCGACGAGCGCGACGACGATATGCGCCATCAGCGCGCCGTCCTCGGGGGTGAACTTGCCGCCGACGAAGAAGGCGGCGGTGAAGGCGGGGGCGCAGATCGCGAGCGCGACCGCGGCGGGCAGGGTGAGCAAAGTCGCGATCTCGAACGCATTGGCTTGCAGCCGCTGGGCCTCGGCGCCGTCGCCGCTGTGGATGTGGCGCGCCAGCATCGGCAGGATCGCGGTGCCGAGCGCGATGCCGACGATACCGAGCGGCAGCTGGTTCAGCCGGTCGGCGAGCTTGAGCAGGGTCAGCGATCCCTGCGGCAGGCTGGTCGCGAAGAAGGTGTCGACGAACTGGCTGATCTGATAGATGCCGGCGCCGAAGGTCGCGGGCAGGATCAGCATGCCGAGCTTCTTGACCTCGGGCGTGAGCTTGGGCAGCCGGATGTGCAGCTTCAACCCCGCGCGCCGCACCGACCACCAGAGGTAAAAGAGCTGCAGCACCCCCGCGAGCGACACCGAGATCGCGAGCGCGATCGCGACGATGCGGTCGTCGCCGCCCGGCCCGCGCATCTCGGCGCCGATCAAGATACCCGCGATCAGCACGATATTGAGCAGCACCGGCGCCGCGGCCCCCGGCGCAAAGCGCGAGCGCGCGTTGAGCAGCCCCGACAGCATCGCGACGAGGCTTATCAGCCCCAGATAGGGAAAGGTGATGCGGCTCAGGAAGACCGCGAGCTCGAACTTGCCCGGCACCGTTTGATATTCGCGCGCCAGCACCCACACGATGCCGGGCATCGCGATCATCGCGACCGCGGAAAAGACCAACAGGACCCAGAGGAAGACGCCGAGCACGTCGTCGGCGAATTTCGCCGCCGCTGCCTCGCCCTCTTCCCCGTGCAGCGCGCGGCTGTACATCGGCACGAAGGCCACCGAAAAGGCGCCCTCGGCGAACAGCCGGCGAAAGGTGTTGGGCAGGGTGAAGGCGAGCTGGAAGGCGTCGGCCGCCAGCCCCGCCCCGAGCACGCGCGCGAGCAGCATGTCGCGCGCGAAACCGAAGACGCGGCTGACCATCGTCAGCCCGCCGATCGTCCCGACGCTCTTGATCAGGCTGCTCACCCCGTCAGCCCGCCCCGCCGACGAGGCTTAGGCTTGCCCGACCGGCGCGATATCGCCGGCCTGTTCGGCGGCGATCTGCTGCGCCTGCTGCTGGAAAAGGCCGTGGAAATCGATCGGCTCGAGCAGCAGCGGCGGGAAACCGCCGTCGCGTACGACGTCGGCGACGACGCGGCGCGCGAAGGGGAACAGGATGCGCGGCGCTTCGGCGAGGAAGAAGGGCTGCAGCTGGTCTTCGGGGACGTTGCGCACGCCGAACAGCCCGGCATATTTCAGGTCGACGACGAAGGCGGTCAGGTCGCCCGACTTCGAGGTGATGTCGATCTTCAGCGACACTTCGAACAGATTGTCGCCGACATTGTCGGCGCCGATGTTGAACTGGACGTCGATCTGCGGCGCTTCCTGCACCTGGTAGATCGCCGGTGCGTTCGGATTTTCGAACGACAGGTCCTTCACATATTGCGAGATCAGGCCGATCGCGGGGCTGTTGTCCTCGCCGTTGCTCAGCGTTTCGGGGGTGAATTCGGGCGTCGTTTCGTCGGCCATGACTGTGATGCTTTCCCTGTATCGAATGAAAGGGCCCGCGCTTCCGGATCGGCCCGATCCGGCGGTGCGGGCGGTTGCCGGGGCGCTTAGCAGCGCCGGGCGGGCAGCACAATGGGCGGTCTGGGGGCGCGCAAGGCAACCGGTTCCGCGCACCGGACGTTGACCTGAGGCATGGCTGCGGCCATGGAGATTTGAAACATGGCCGCCGATAGCCTATGTATCGGCCAAGACTTTCCCAAAGACCGCATTGGACTCCAGCCCGTGACAGCCATTTCGATCGTCCTGCTCGCCATGATCGCCGCCTTCCTCGGCATGCGGCTCTATTCGGTGCTCGGCAAGCGCACGGGGCACGAGCAGGAGCCCGTACTGCCGCGCCGCGACGAACGCGCCGCTCCCGCGCCGCTGCGCATCGACGACCCCGAAGCCCCGCCGTCGCCGCAGGGCGGCAGCGCCGACACTTCGGGCCTCGTCTACGAACCCGCGGCCGAGGCCGGGCTGCGCCAGCTGCTCGCGGCCGACCGCCAGTTCGACGCCGGCCGCTTCATGGAAGGCGCCGAGGCGGCCTATCGCATGATCCTCGAGGCCTATTGGGCCGGCGACCGCGAGACGCTGCGCGATCTCTGCGACGCCGACAGCTACCAGGCGTTCGCCGACGCGATCGACGCGCGCGAGGCGCGCGGCGAGCGCCTCGACAACCGCCTCGTGCGCATCGATTCGGCCCGGATCACTGCGGTCGAGCTGTCGGGCGGCGAAGCGCGCGTCACCGTCCGCTACCGGGCTGACATCAGCGCGGTCACACGCGATGCCGATGGGAACATGATCGCGGGCTCGATGATCGACGCGACCGAGACCAACGATCTGTGGACCTTCCGCCGCCGGCTCGGCAGCGGCGATCCCAACTGGCAGCTCGACGAAGCCGAATCCGCCTGACGTCGATGCCCGGCCCCGTCTCCACCAGGGCGCTGGGATTCGCCCTCCTCGCCAGCCTGCCCGCACTGTCGGCCTGTTCGTCGGTGATCCCCGATGCGGGCAGCGGGCGCGTCGAAACGACGCCGCGCCCGGTCCCCGCGCCGACCCACGCCCCGACGTCCAGCGCGCCGACCGGCCCGACGCGCCCCTACACGCCGCGCCCGTCCGAAAGCGGCAGCGCCGCGGCGAAACCGATCCCGGCGACGCCCAACCCGGTGCTCGCCGCCTCAGCCGTACCCGCGGGCGCTACTACCGCCGCCGAGGCGGGCGTGGTCGCCGGGCCCGAGTTCGACACGCTGGGCGTGACCTCGTCGCAGGCCAGCGCCGCGCTTGCCGCCTATCGCCTCAGCTGCCCCTCGGTGACGCGCCGTGCCGACGTCAGCGGGCTGACGCAGAACGCCGACTGGAACGAGAGCTGCAACGCCGCGAAAAACTGGCGCGACGATGATGCATTGGCCTTTTTCCAGCGCTATTTTGGCACGGTGCAGGTCGGCGCGGGCACCGCCTTTGTTACCGGCTATTACGAGCCTGAGATCGCCGGATCGCGCACCAGGCGCGCGGGCTACGACGTCCCCGTCTATCGCCGCCCCGCCGACCTGGTCGATGTCGACCTCGGCCAATTCTCCGACGAGCTCAAGGGCAAGAAGATTCGCGGCCGCGTCGATGGCAGCAACCTCGTGCGCTATTACGACCGCGCGGCGATCGAGCGCGGCGCGCTCGAAGGGCGCGGGCTCGAAATCGCCTGGGCGGCCGATGCCGCCGAATTCTTCTTCCTGCAAATCCAGGGCTCGGGGCGCCTGCGCCTTCCCGACGGCGGGGTGATGCGCATCGGGTACGACACGCAGAACGGGCGCGACTATGTCGGCATCGGCAAATTGCTCGCCGACCGCGGCGAACTCAAGCCCGGCCAGACCTCGATGCAGGGCATCCTCGATTATCTGCGCGCCGACCCGGTGCGCGGCGCCGCGGTGATGAACGAGAACCCGAGCTGGGTCTTCTTTCGCGAGATCACGGGTCCGGGGCCGCTGGGTGCGCTCGGCGTGCCCGTCACCGGTCGCGCCAGCGTCGCCGCCGATCCCAAATATACGCCGCTCGGTGCCCCCGTCTTCCTCTCGCTCGACCGCGCCGAGCCCAACGGGCTGTGGATCGCGCAGGACACGGGCGGTGCGATCAAGGGCGCCAACCGCTTCGACAGCTTCTGGGGCGCCGGCAACGACGCGCGCGCGATCGCCGGCGGCATGTCGGGCCGGGGCTCGGCGCTGCTCCTCTTGCCGCGTACCAGCATCGCGCGCCTGATCCGGCGTTGATATGGCCCGCCGGCTCGCCCCCGACGAGTCGGCGCTCTGGCGAAAAGTCGCGGCGACGGTAAAGCCGCTGGCCAAGACACCTGCTCCGCTCGCCCCCGCCGCCCCGCCGACGGTCAAGCCGCCCAAGCCCCAGCCGCGCGTTACGGCGTCGCCCGCCGCCCGCCCGCCGTCGCCGGTCCCCCCGCCACGCCGCACGCACAGCGCCGCGACGCTGGACGGCCATTGGGACCGCCGCCTGCGCAAGGGGCTCGTCCGGCCCGACATGAGCATCGACCTGCACGGGCATACATTGGCCTCGGCGCAGGCCTTGCTCGACGAGAGCATCCACCGCGCGCTGATCCGCGGCGCGCGCGTGCTGCTCGTCGTCGCGGGGCGGCTGCGCCCCGGCGCCGACCGGCTACCGGTGATGCACGGCGATCCCCGCCCGCGCGGCGCGATCCGCGCCTCGCTCCCCGACTGGCTCGCTTATTCGCCCTATGCCGACCAGATCGTCGCGCTTCGCCCGGCGCATATCAGTCACGGCGGGGCGGGGGCGGTCTATGTGATCATGCGGCGAGGTCGCGAGGATTAGGCCAGCGCGCGGATCAATATCCCGCGATAGATCGCCGCCAGCTTGTGCAAATCTGCGATCGCGACCGCCTCGTCGAGCTTGTGCATCGTCGCATTGGTCAGCCCGAACTCGACCACCGGGCACAGCGCGTGCAAAAACCGCGCGTCCGATGTGCCGCCCGTCGTCGACATTTCGGGCATGATATCCGTCTCGGCATGGATCGCCTCGGCGACCAGCCCCGACAGATCGCCCGGCGGCGTGAGGAAGGCTTCGCCCGAAATCTTGCCGAGAACCTTGGCTTTCGGTTCGACTTCGCGCGCGATGCGCTCGATCATCGCGACCAGGTCGGCGCCCTTGTGCTGGTCGTTGAAGCGGATCGACAGCCGCGCGCGCGCCGACGCCGGGATGACGTTGGTCGCGCCATTGCCGACCTCGATATCGGTGAATTCGATGTTCGACGGCTGGAACCAGTCGTTGCCCTCGTCCAGCACCACCGCGTGGATCGCCGCCAATATCTTGACCAGCTTGGGGATCGGATTGTCGGCGAGGTGGGGGTAGGCGACATGCCCCTGCGTGCCCGGCACGTCGATCCAGATATTGACCGACCCGCGCCGCCCGATCTTCACCATGTCGCCGAGACGGTTCACCGAGGTCGGCTCGCCGACGACGATCATGTCGGGCGCGACGCCGCGGCCCGCCATATGCTCCATCAGCGCGCGGGTGCCGAAGATCGCGGGGCCTTCCTCGTCGCCGGTGATGATCAGGCTGATCGTCCCGGCCTCGACCGGGGTGGCGGCCGCGGCGGCGGCGAACGCCGCGATCGAACCCTTCATGTCGACCGCGCCGCGACCGTAGAGCAGATCGCCGCGCACTTGCGGATCAAAGGCATCGCCGGTCCAGCCGACGCCGGGCGGCACGACGTCGAGATGCCCGGCAAAGCCGAAATGCCGCGGTCCCTTGCCCTTGCGCACCGCGAGCAGATTCTCGACCGGCCCGTCGGGCTCGATCCCGTCGATGAAACGCTCGACGGTGAAGCCGAGCGGGGTCAGCGCCGCCTCGAGCACGTCGAACACCGCGCCGGTGGCGGGGGTGACGGAGGGCGCCGCGATCAGCGCCTTGGCGAGGTCTACGGGGTCGATACGGTGCGTCATCCCTGCCCTTTACGCCCGCGCGTGCCGCGAAGTCGAGGCTTTGCATTATGTGCCGATTGTGCGAAACAAAGGCAGAACATGAAGCAGGACTGCCCCATGCCCAAGCTCGATCTCGATGCCATCCCGCAAACCAATGCGACCGGCTATCCCGCGCCCTATGACGCGGCGGTGCAGGGCCGCTGGTACCGCCGCCTCGCGCCCGTCACCGGGATCAGCGATTTCGCCGCGAGTCATGTCGTGCTCAAACCCGGCGCGATGTCGTCGCAGCGCCACTGGCACGACGGCGAGGACGAGATGGTGATCATGATCGCGGGCGAGGCGGTGCTCGTCGAGGACGACGGCCGCTGGCCGATGCGCCCCGGCGACATCGCGGTGTGGCCCAAGGGCAGCACCAACGGCCATCATCTGGTCAACGAATCGGACGCCGACTGCATCCTCGTCGCGCTCGGCGGCGGCAAGAAATACGACACCGGCGGCGGCTATTCGGACATCGACATGCTCTTTACGCCCGACGGCTATTTCCACAAGGACGGGACGCCCTATCCGACCAAGCGGATTCCCTAATCGATCCGGAACCCCGTCATCACGAACTTCGCAGGCGCGGTGGCGTAAACCCCGTGGCCGCGCGCGTTCGACGAGCCGAACACCAGCCCGATGCGCTCGACATCGGCGAGCGCGTCCTCCAGCGCTTCGGGGCTGTGCGCGGCGGGCTGGCCGAGCACCGAGATCCACTGCGGATCGTCGAGGCTCACGCTGATTTCGCCCACACCGGGCGCCAGCTCGCGCACCGTCGCGGCGGGCGCGTACCAGCGATAATATTGATAGTGGCCGCGCGCGTTCCAATTGTCGCCGCGGCGCTGGAGGTAGAGCGACACCGTGCCCGCGCGGTCGGGGTTCGCCTGCGGCACGAAGCGCGTCCCCGGCTTGGCATCGACGCGGTAGCGCACGGTGATCCGCGATTTGCCCGCGAGCGAGCCGGGGCGGAAGGTCACATAATGGACATGCCCCGCGGCCTTGCTGCCGACGGGGAAGTCGAAAGACCAGCCGCCACGCTCGGGCCGCGGCGCGAGCGGCATGCCGACCGAATAATTCTTGCCTCGGATGACCGGGCCAATTTCCCAATCGCTCGCGGGCGCCGCGGCGGCGGTGATGACGACCGCGCCGAGCGCGAGGGCGGAGGCGAGAAGGATCTTCTTCATGCCGCCTTCTTACCGCCTGCGGGGCAGCGCGGGCTGAACGCCGCGTTCATCGCGGCGACATTTCAGCTATCGGCTTTTTCGAACTGCTCGATCACCCAATCCTCGGCCTGCGCGCCGCCGATCCATTCCTGCATGCACGGGTGGCTGATCACCGCCTGGCAATAGGGCACGGCAAAGCGCGGCAGCGGGATCGAGTAAGTGATGAAGCGCGTCACCACCGGCGCGAACATGATGTCGGCCGCCGACCAGTCGCCGAACAGGAAATCGCCCTCGCCGCCGAAGCGCGCGCGCGCCTCGGCCCAGATCTGGACGATGCGCACGACATCGGCCTGCACCTCGGGCAGCAGCTCGGCCGCCGGGTAGATGCGGCGGATGTTCATGCTGTGGTTTCGGCGCAGCGCCGCGAAGGAGGAATGCATCTCGGCCGCCATCGACCGCGCCATCGCGCGCGCCGCCATATCCTCGGGCCAGTATCCGCGCGTCCCACCGGTCTTTTCGTTGAGATAGTCGATGATCGCCAGGCTGTCCCAGACGACGATATCCTCGCCGTCCCACAATATCGGCACCTTGCCCCCCGACGGCGCGAACTCGTCGCCCTCGCGGCGGTTCGACCAGTCCTCGTCGTAGAGCGGCACGGTGACCTCTTCGAAGGGCAGCCCGCTATGCTTGGCGGCCAGCCAGCCGCGCAGGCTCCAGCTGGAATAGGCCTTATTGCCGATGAACAGTTTCATGCGATCTCCCTGCCCCCTCCCTCAAGGGGAGTGGAGCGAAAGTCAAACCTCGACCGCCTCCAGCACCGCGGTGCGCAGTTCGGCGATGCCCATGCCCTTCTCGCTGCTCGTCACGATCACCTCGGGATGCGCCGCGGGATGTTTGCGCGCCTCGGCCTCGGTCTCGGCCAGCACGCGCGCCAGTTCGGTCGCTTTCACCTTGTCGGCCTTGGTCAGCACAATCCGGTAACTCACCGCCGCTGTGTCGAGCATCTCGAGCACGTCGCGGTCGACGTCCTTGATCCCGTGGCGGCTGTCGATCAGCACGAGCGTACGCTTCAGCACCTGCCGGCCGCGGAGATAATCGTTGATCAGGAAGCGCCATTTCTTGACGACATCCTTGGGCGCCTTGGCGAAGCCGTAGCCGGGCATGTCGACCAGCCGGAACACCAAGGGCGATCCGACGTCGAAATAGTTGAGCTCCTGCGTCCGCCCGGGGGTCACCGAGGTGCGCGCCAGCCCGTTGCGATTGGTCAACGCGTTGAGCAGCGACGACTTGCCGACGTTTGACCGCCCTGCAAAGGCGATCTCGGGCATCGACGGCGCCGGCAGATGTTCCAGCGCCGGCGCCGATTTCAGAAAGGCGATCGGCCCCGAAAACAGCTTGCGCGCGCGCTCGGGGCGCTCGGGATCGGCCCCGGGCCCAAGCTGGTCGGCTGGCTGGTCGTCGCTCACTTCGCCGCCGCCGCCTTCAGCGCCGGGAATTTGCGGTACATCCACTGTTGCTGCGCGATGGATAGCACGTTGTTCGTGATCCAGTAGAGCAGCAGGCCCGCGGCGAAGGGCGCCATGATGAACATGAACATCCACGGCATGATCTTGAACACCTGCGCCTGCACCGGGTCGGTCGGCGGCGGGTTCAGGCGGAACTGCAGCCACATGGTGATGCCCAGGATCACCGCCATCACGCCGATGCTGAGCAGCGACGGGGGGGTGAATTTGAGGAGGCCGAACAGATTGAGGATCATCGCCGGATCCTGCGCCGACAGATCCTTGATCCACAGCGCGAACGGCTGGTGCCGCATTTCGATCGTCAGCATCAGCACCTTGTAGAGGGCATAGAAGATCGGGATCTGGATCAGGATCGGCAGGCAGCCGGCGAGCGGATTGATCTTCTCGTCCTTGTAGAGCTTCATCAGCTCCTGCTGCATCTTGGGCTTGTCGTCCTTGTAGCGGTCCTGCAGCGCCTTCATCTTTGGCTGCACGACGCGCATCTGCGCCATCGACGCGAACTGCTTGTTGGCGATCGGGAACATCAGCAGGCGGATGATCAGCGTCAGCACCATGATCGCGACGCCGAAATTGCCGAGCTGGCGGAACAGCCAGTCGAGCAGCTTGAAGATCGGCACCGCGAAGAATTCGAACCAGCCCCAGTCGATCGCGTTCGACAGGCGGGTAATACCAAGGTCGTCCTGATAGCGCTCGAGCGTCGCGACTTCCTTGGCGCCCGCGAAGATGCGGCTGGTCGTCGTGATCTGGCGGCCGGGGGCGAGCTGCACCAGCTCGCTGGCAAAGGCCGCCCGATAGCTGGTGTTGCCCAGCGCGTTGAACGCCGCCGACACCTTTTCGCCCTTTGCCGGGATGACGGCCGCGAGCCAATATTTGTCGGTAAAGCCCAGCCAGCCGGCCGACGCATAGGAAATCGTGCGGCTCGGCGCATCGTCGAGCTCGCCATAATTGGTGAAGTTCGACTTGGCGTCGAGATAGCCGGTCGGGCCTACGTGGATCGTCCAGCTGTCGACCTCGTGCGGGTCGGTCGGGATGCCGGTGCGGTCGATATAGGTGCCGCTGCGCACGACGACCGGCGCGGTGCCCGCATTGACCACCGTCTGCTTCGCGGTGATCAGATAATTGCTGTCGATGCTGTAATCGATGCGAAAGGTCTGGCCGGTCGGATTCGCCCAGCTCAGCGACACGGGGGTCGTCGGGGTCAGGCGCGTGCCGCTCGCGGTCCACAGCGTCGTCGCGGTCGGGACGGCGATGCCCTGCGCCGACCAGCCGGTGGTCGCGAAATAGGCGCCCTTGGTTCCGGCGGGCGCGAACAGGCGCACCGGCGGCGCGTCCTTCTTGATCGTCTGGCGATATTTGGTGAGCGTGATGTCGTCGATGCGCGCGCCGACCAGGTTGATCGAGCCCTTGATCGTCGGCGTCTCGATCGCGACGCGCTGGCCCTCGGCGAGCACGGTTTCGATCGGGCGAATTGCGGCAACCGCCGGAGCGGCGGGCGCGCCCGGTGCTGCCACCGTTCCCGCGACGGGCGGCACGCCGTCGGGCGTCGCTGCGGGGGCGGGACCGGTCGCCGGGGCGCCGTTCGTGCCCGCGACCGTCTTGGTCACGTCGGGCTTGGCCGGGGTCGGGAAGAATTTATCCGACACATAGCCCCACCCGAACAGAATCGCCGCCGACAGCAGCAGGGCCGTGATCCAGTTACGCTTGTCGTCCACGCTCTTTGGTCTCTCTTCGTCTGAAAATGTCGGAGGAATTTGGTCTACGGAACCGGGTCATGCCCATGACCGCCCCACGGGTGGCAGCGCAATAGCCGCTTTGTCGCGAGCCAGCCACCCTTGATCGCACCATAGCGTTGCAGGGCGGTGATGGCATAAGCGCTGCACGACGGCTGATAGCGGCATGTCGGCGGCAGGATGCGCGACGGGCCGAGTTGCCAGCCGCGCGCGATGAGGATGAGCAGCCGGGCGATCATAAGAAAAGCCCGGAAAACCGCGCAACTTCATTCGCGATTCGCGCTTTTCTTTCTTCGTCACCCCGGACTTGATCCGGGGTCCCGCTCAGCGACGGCGACCAGCGGGACCCCGGATCAAGTCCGGGGTGACGTGGTGAAACGGCGGCGAGGGCGTTCATTTCGCCAGCTTCTTCGCAGCGCGGGTCAGCGCATTGGTCAATTGCTCGCCCAGTTCGGCAAAGACGATGTCGTTGCCGCCGGGGCGGCCGATAAGGACATGGTCGGCGCCCGCGATCCCCGATTCGGGCAGCGCGGCGCGGCACAGCGCGCGCAGCCGGCGCTTCATCCGGTTGCGCGTGACGGCGTTGCCGACCTTCTTGCTGACGGTGTAGCCGATGCCCATCGTAACATCGTGATCGTCGCGCACGCGGACGAGCAGTACGAAGCCGGGCATGGGAAAGCGAAGGCCGCGGTTGGCGGCCAGAAATTCGCTGCGTTTTGAAAGCGTTCGCACCAGCTTAGCCGGTGCAGCGTCAGCGATCAGGCCGACAGCTTCTTGCGGCCCTGGGCACGACGGTTTGCGAGAACCTTGCGGCCGCCAACCGTTGCCTTGCGGGCGCGGAAACCGTGGCGACGGGCGCGCACGAGGTTGCTCGGTTGAAAGGTACGCTTCATCGCGGTTGTCCCTAATTCTCGTCAAAGGCTTTAACAGAAAAGGGCCGCCAAACGTGGGCGGCCACTGATGGGGGCGCGAATAAGCAGGATTCGGGCGAAAGTCAATTGTCATCGCGGCGGTCGGGCGCGGTGACGTTAACCTCGGTCTTCAGCGCTTCGCGCTCGCGCCGCCGCGCCGCGCTCGCCCGCCGCATCACGCGGTCGGTCCAGCCGGCGTAGCGCGGGTGGCGGCGCTTGAAGCGGACATAGATGCGTTTCGCCCAGGCGCTGTTCTGGAGGCAGAGCATCAGCCCGACGGGAAAGACGATCAGGAAGCCGGGGCCGGGCAGCGGGCCGATCAGCACGCCGGTGATCATGAGCAATATGCCGAGGCAGAAGAGCGCGAGCCGCACCTGCGCGGTCGATCGCAATCGCTGGTAAAGGCTGCGCTTTGCCATGCGGGGCGATGTGGGGAGGGAGGCAGCGTGTTGCAAGCGTAAAGCAGCCGACCTCCCCCTCGATGGGGAAGGCAGCGAGACTTACGACCTTGTTCGTTAGTCGCAGCGGTGGGGGTGAGCTCTCGGCCTGAGGCGAAGGGTGCAAGGACGCCCCATCACCCTCATCCAACTTCGCCTAATGCCTTCGGCATAAGGCTGCGTATCCTTCTCCCATCAAGGGAGAAGGAATGCGGTCAGTTCAGCGCCACATATCGCGCCATGTCGTCGCGCGTGAGGTAGGTGACGTCGTCGAACGGCGTCGCGTTGGTCATCGCGTAAAAGGCCCGCGCCTTGGCGTCTTCGAGGCCCATTTCGCGGTAAAGCCCAAGATATTCGGCGTGCACCGGGTCGCTTGCGGGATAGTCGCGCGCCTCGCGGCCATATTCGTCGGCCCAGCTGTGCACCCCGAACTCGGCGTCGGGGGCGGCGCTGCGCTTGACCCCCGCCATCCACAGCTCGACCGCGCCCGAGCGCACCGATCCGCCCGCGGGCACCACCGTCTCCATGCCCTGGCGGCGGATCGCGCGGGCGAGGATCAGGTTCGCATCTTCGTCGAGGCTGCCGGGACAGTCGATCATCTCGAGCCGCTTCAGCGTCGGATGCGCGGCGAGCATCGCGGCGAACTGGCGCGGGGTCGCGCTGTCGACGTCGCCCGCCATGCGGACGGTGGTGGCGTCGATCACCGAGAAGGGCCCATAGACCGCCTTGGCGCGGCCGAGGGTTGCGAGATGCGCCGAGGGGGCGTAGCGCCGCGTCGCGACGCCCGTGTCCTCGGCATCCTCGTCGCTCGCGACCGCCTCGTCGTCGAGCAGCGCGGCGTCTTCGTCGATGAAGCTGCCGTCATCGTCGCCACCGTCCGAATAGCTCCACGTGATCGTCGTGGTGACGGTCGTGTGCCCGGCCTGCTGCGCCTTCGCCGGCGCGAACGCCAGCACCGACGCGAAGAGTGCGACGATCAGCGTACGGACGAGGGCGGAGGCCGAAATCATGCCTCCGCTCTCGCGCGTGCGCGCTTGCCAATTGGCAAAGCGGCACGGTAAGCGGTTCATTAACCAGAGGGTGGCCGTGCCATTTCGGGACGGCGCTTGCGGAGAGGTTAATCGCGGTCCGGCGCGCCGAGCGGGAAATAGGCGCGGTAGGGGCGCGCTTCCTCGACGCAGCGTGATACCGACGGGTGCGCGAGCAGCCGCGCGCGGTATCCGCGTAAATTTTCGTATTTTTCGTCGATGCGGTGCACCCAGTCGGCGTAGAAGAGCGACGGCGCCGAGGCGCAGTCGGCGAGGGTGAAGCCATGGGGCGTCGCCCAGCCGCCGCCCGCCAGTTCCTTGTCGAGCCAGGCGTAGATCGTCTCGAGCTTCGCCTTCGCGCCATCGACGATCGACGGGACATGCCCGTCGGGGCCGCGGATCGCGTCGTTCACGACATGTTGCCCCTGCGCCATCACATGATGGTCGAAGATACGGTCGAAGAAGCGGACCTTGAGCGCCGCGTCGGGATCCGCGGGGATCATCCGCGGTTCGGGGATCAGCCGGTCGAGATATTCGATGATGATCGAGGTCTCGAAATATGGGACGCCGTCGTGGACGATCAGCGGAAATTGCCCGACCGGCCAATGCGCCCGAAGCTCGGGCATATGGTCGGGGACGGCCGGATCGACGTTGCGATAATCGAAGGCGATGTCTTTTTCGTAGAGGGCGATCAGCGCCTTCCACGTGTAGCTCGAGAAGGGGTGGCCATAGAAGATCAGCATCAGCGGTTTTCCTTGCGCGTCAGCCAGGCGAGCGGCCAGCCGACGAAGAAGATATGCGGGAAGAGCGCGACCGCGCCCTTGACGAGGTCGGTGGGCGGGAAGGGCGAGCCGAAGCGGAGCGGCAGCACGACGGCGTTCATCACCAGATAAAGGATCAGGCCGTAGATGGTTCCGCTGAGCCACCAGGGCCGTTCGGCCAGTGCGAGTTTCGCGCGCACCGCCCAGAACCAGAAGGCGACCATCGCGCCCATGATCGCGAAGTGGGTCGCCAGCCCCGCAATATCGCCCGCAATGCCCCATTGGCGCGCGCCGTCGCCGAAGGGCCCGCTTGCGACCGCGTGGAGCATCGACGAGACGGTGCCGCCCTGCACCACGCTCGACGCCGCCGCATAGACGATGTCGAGCGTGCCGCAGAGGGCCCAAGCAAAAAGCGCCGGGTTACGCCGCGCCAACGGTTTCGCCTTTCAGCGCCGCCTCGATCGCGGCGATGTCGATCTTCTTCATCCCCATCATCGCATCCATCGCGCGCTTGGCGGCGGCGCGGTCGGGGTTGGTCATCGCGCGGGTCAGCACGCGCGGGCTGATCTGCCAGTTCACGCCCCATTTGTCCTTGCACCAGCCGCACATGCTCTCGGCGCCGCCATTGTTCACGATCGCGTTCCAGTAACGGTCGGTCTCTTCCTGCGTATCGGTGTTAATCACGATCGAGAAGGCTTCGTCCTGCTTGAACGCCGGGCCGCCGTTGATCGCGATGAAGGGGATGCCCATCACGGTGAATTCGACCGTCAGCACGTCGCCTTCCTTGCCGTCGGGGAAATCGCTCGGCGAGCGCGTCGCGGCGACGAACTCGCTGTTCGGGAAGGTCGCGGCGTAGAATTTCGCCGCGGCCTCGGCGTCCTTTTCGTACCACAGGCACATCGTCACGGGTTCGGTTCCGTTGCTCATTTCGTCTCTCCTTCGTGCTTCGGGGATTATTTGCGCGGGCCGACGAAGCCGATGGGCGCGCCCTGCGGATCGATTGCGTTCATCGCATATTCGCCCCCGGGGATTTCCATCGGTTCGTTGGAGATCGTGCCGCCGTTCGCCGCGACCGCTTCGCGCGCGCGGTCGATGTCGTCGACCCCGATGTAGAAATTCCACGCCGGCACCGGATAACCCTCCATCAGCGGCATCACTGCGCCGAGGCCAACGTCGCCGCGCTGGATGAAGCGATAGGCGCCGAGCTCGCCCATCGGCATCTCGCCCTCCTGCCCCCAGCCGAAATGTTTTTTGTAGAAGGCGATCGCGGCGTCGGGGTCGCTGGTGGCGAGTTCGTTCCAGCGGACGCGCTGCGGCTGGTCCACTGAAACGACGTCGCTCTCCATGCCTTCGGAGCCCGGCGGCGGGACGGGGTCCATGATATAGAAGGGCGCGCCCTGCGGGTCGGTGACCATCGCGATGCGCCCGACGGGGATGTCCATCGCGCCCATCTGCACCGCACCGCCATCGGCGGTGATCGCCACGATCGCGGCATCGACGTCGTCGACGTGGAGATAGCCGAGCCAGATCGGCCGCGCGCCGCCCGCTTCCATATCGGCGGTGAGCGCGAGCACGCCGCCGGCATTGCCGCCGTCGTCGCGGACGATCATCCGGTAATCGACCCCGCCCGCGGTCGCTTCGCCGCTGTCGGGAATCTTCCAGCCTACCACGGCGCCATAGAAATCGGCGGCGCCACTGGGATCGCTGGTCATCAGTTCGTACCAGATGAAGTTCGATGCTGCATTCATCGTCTCTCTCCTCGCTTGGGTCAGTGAGTTTGGCGGGGGAACCGGTCGCCACGCCTCTCGGGGATCATCGCGCATATCCCCTCGTCTTTTCGATCGGGGGCGCGCGGAAGCCCATCGCGGCCCATGCGGTGAGCAGCCGCCACATGAACTTGCCCGACGGCGATTTGTAATTGGGGATGTCGTCGGCCAGTTCGACGCCGGCGGGCCGGTCGCCAACGATCGTGCGCATCTCGGGCTTCGGGCGGTCGGCCTCGGCGAGGCGCGCCGAATAGATGCTCAGCCAATGCCCCTTGGTGAATTCGAGGGCGACGGGCGCGTTGCAGCAGCGCGCGACGAAGCGCCGCGTGGGCGAATCGGGCTTGAGGCGATGTTCGTCGAGCCGGTCGGACCCCGACAGCCAGCGGAGCCGGTCCTTGCGCATCAGCAGATAGGGCGTGCCGCCGTCGGCGCCGAGCGTACCCGGCACGCCCGGCAGCGCATCGAACGCCGCCCCGGCGGCCTGACAGCTGTGGCAATAGCAGGTCGCCGCGACGATCGGCGGACCGGCGAGTTCGAGCGTCACCGTGCCGCACGAGCAGGATGCGATGCGCTTTTCCTTGAGATCCGTTTCGGTCATCGGAACGCTCCTTTCGATCCTCCCTGTGGCGAAGCCATGGGGAGGTGGCAGCGCGAAGCGCTGACGGAGGGGCCATGGCGCGAGGTCACTGCCCCTGCACCACCGCCTGCGGCGGCGGTCCCCCTCCCCATGGCTACGCCACAGGGAGGATTAGTGGTTACGCCATCACGATCGGCTCGAAGCCGCCGTAGATCATGCGCTTGCCGTCGAAGGTCTGGTCGTTCGGATCATGCTGCATCCGCTCGTCCTTCATCATCTTTTCCCAGCCGGCGGTGCGCGTTGCCTTGTCGGGCCATTCGACCCAGCTGTAGACGACCGTTTCGCCGTCCTGCTTGTGGGCGGCGCGGTTGTAGTCGGTGACCGTGCCGTCGGGGACGTCGTCGCCCCACGCCTCGACCACGCGCGTCGCGCCATAGTCGCGGAACACCTGCGACGCCTTTTCGGCCATCGCGCGATAGGCTTCCTTGTTGGCGTCGGGGACGGGGACGACATAGCCGTCGGCATAGCCGGTGCTGCCTTCCGCGCGGTCGTCGACGATCGATTCGAAGCCGCCGATGATCATGCGCTTGGCGTCGAAGGGCATCTCGCCGCCCATCGCCGCCATGCGCGGGTCGCTCATCATCTTCGCGTTCGCGGCGTCGCGCGTCGCCTTGTCGGGATATTCGAACCAGCTGAACACGACGGTCTCGTCGTCCTTCGCCTGGACCGCGCCCTTGAAGTCGTTGACCTTGCCGTCGGGGACGTCGTCGCCCCAGCATTCGACCATGCGCGCGACCCCGAATTCCTTGAACAGCGGCGCGGCGTCGGCGGCGTGCTTGCGATAGGCTTCCTTGTTCGCGGTGGGCACCGCGACGACAAATCCTTCTACATAGGTCATCTTGTCTCTCCTTGGGGGTATGGGAGGGGGTGGATCAGGCGGCGGGCGGTCCCGCTTCTTCGCTGAAGGCGGCCAGCTGCGCGTCCATTGCGCGCTGGAAGGCGGGACGCGCGAGGCAGCGGTCGAGATAGGCCTGCAGCTTGGGCTGCTCGGCGATCAGCCCGGCCTCGACGGCTTCGCGCAGCACGGTGGCCATCGCGATGTCGGCGACGCTGAACTCGTCGGCGAGATATTCCTTGTCGCCCATCGCGTCGTTGAGGCGGCCGAGCCGGCCCTGGATGAACTCGATCAGGCTGGGGCGGCGCAACTGCGCCCATTCCTCGTCCTTGGCGAAGATGTCGACATTGCCGAGCTCGAACAGCATCGGCTCGACGCTGTTATAGGCGGCGAACAGCCAAGCGAGCGTGTTCGCGCGCGCCTGCGGGTCGCGCGGCATCAGGCGCGCGTCCTTTTCGGCGAGATGGAGCAGGATCGCGCCGCTTTCGAACAGGCGGATGCCGCCGTCGTTGAGCACGGGCACCTGGCCCCACGGCTGGAACAGGAAATGGTCGGCGGGGCGGTTGATCGCGCTGATCAGATGTTCGGCATAATCGAGCCCGATCTCCTCGCACGCCCAGCGCGGGCGCAGGTCGCGGACGAAACCGCGCGCGAAGTCGGGAACCCAGTCGAAGGCGGTGACCTCGATATTGGCATTGGGATTGACGGACATGATCCTCTCCTTTGATCGCGTCGTGTGGGGGGGGCGGGGTGTCAGAAAGCGGGCGGCGGGGGCGCCTTGTCGTCGAGGAAGGCGGTGACCATCGCCGCGATCGCCGGCGCCTCGGCCATGATGCCGATGTGCGACGTCGCGGGCAGGATCGCGAGCCGCGCCTTGGGCGCTTCGGTCATGAAGCCCTGCAATATGGTCGGCAGGTCGTAACCGCCGCGCAATTTGAACAGCGCGATCGTATGTTCGAGCGTGGTGCCGTCATTGTCGCCGGCGATGACCATCGTCTTGCCCTCGATCGCGCGGATCCCGTCCTCGGACCAGGTGAAATCGGTCGCATCGAGCGCCTTGATCTCGTTGACCAGCGTGGGAAAGGCGTCGGGCGTCGGCGACAGCGCCTTATACCCGCTTTCCATCGGCGAGCCCGCGAAGATTTCGGGCGTCAGGCTCGCGATGCTCTTGATGAGTTCGGGCGGCATGCCGTCGAGCCGGTAGGCGCCCGAGATGATGACCTGCTTGCCGGTCCGTTCGGGGTGGAGCATCGCGACACGCAGCGCGGTCGCGGCGCCCATCGAATAACCGAGCACATCGGCCTTTTCGACCTTCAGCGCCGCGAGGACGCCCGCAGCGTCGTGCGCCATCTGGTCATAGCTGAGGCCGCCCGGCGCATCGCCGGTGCGGCCGTGGCCGCGGGCATCGATCGCGATCACCGGCCGCGTCGCCGCCAGCGGCGCGATCAGCGGTGCCATCGCGTCGCCCGACATGAAGGCGCCGTGCAGCACCAAGAGCGGCGTGCGGTCCGAGGCCAGGTCGCCATGGATCTGATAATAGATGCGCGCGCCGTCGACCTCGGCATAGCCGGTCTTGGCGGCCGCCGAGACCGCGGCGGGGGCGGGGGCGGGGGTCTGGGCGTGCAGCGCCGCGGGGGCGGCGGCCAGCAGAGTCGCGGTGGCGAGCAGGGCCCGCGCGATGGCCGGGGCGCGACGGCGGAAACGGGGCAGCGAGGGGAAAGCTGTCATGGGACTGTTCCTCTTGATCTTGTGACGGAGTCTAGCTCCGCTTGCCTTTGATCCAGGCGACAAGCGACATGGCGTGGCCGTGGCCGAGGTCGTAATCCGCCTTCAGCCAGTCGATGATCGCGCCCGCCTTGACCCCGGGGGCGAGCCCCTGGTCGTCGGCGAGGCCCTTTTCGATCGCGATGGCCTTCAGCGCGTCGGGCGACCGGCCGGTCTTGGCCTCGACATTGTCCATATAGGCCTGGAAACTCATGCCGCGGCTCCCTTCGAAAAGGGGATCAGCGCGCGGACGCGCGGATCGCGCAGCCATAGCCCGCCCCACAGCATCAGCCCGAGATAGACCCCGAACAGGCTGTGGCTGAACAGCGGGCTGTTGATGCGGACATGCGTTGCGATCGCGCCGCCGAGATAGCCGGTGATCAGGATCGCGCCGAGGATCGCCGTCGGGCGCCAGATGTGCAGCAACGTCGGGATCAGCAGCAGGAGCCCAAGCATATACATGGTGCCGACCTCGAGCGGCCAGCCGAGCCCCGGCGGGCTATATTTGATCGTGGTCTCGGGCGAGACGAGCTTGAGCCCGGCGTCGAAGAGGAGGAAGAGGATCACCAGCCCGCTCAATATGCGGCCGGTCATCAACTGACCCTTGGTGGGGACTGCATCGGTCACGCTCTTCCTCCTCCCGGGTCTGGCTCAGGCCGCGGCTTCGGCGGGTTCGCCGGCGGGGATGGCGGTCGGGTCCATCCACATCACTTCCCAGATATGGCCGTCGGGATCCTCGAAGCTGCGGCCGTACATGAAGTCGCCATATTCCTGGGTCGGGGTCGGATCGGCCTTGCCGCCCGCGGCGACCGCCTTGTCGACCTGCGCATCGACGTCGGCGCGGCTGTCGGCCGAGACGCAGAGCAGGACCTGCGCGGTGGTGTGCGCGTCGGGGATCGCCTTCGAGGTGAAGGTCGCCCATTTTTCGTGCGTCAGCAGCATGACGTGGATCGAACCCTCGGTCACCACCATGCAGGCGGCGGTCTCGTCGGTGAAGGCCGGGTTGTTGACCGCGCCGACCGCCTCGTAAAAGGCCTTCGACTTGGGCAGGTCGGTGACCGGCAGGTTCACGAAAATCATCTGGGGCATCTACTCTCTCCTTTGGGGGGGTGGGGGTTCGTTAGTCAGCGTCGGCGGCGCGCGGCCGCAATTACCTGTCGCATCAAGCCGCGCCTCCGCGTCCGAACAGCATCCGGACATAACGCTTCAGATGGGTGACGGTGCCGCGCGCAATCGCCGGGTCGTTCGTGGTCTTCGCCAGGACGAAGGCGCCCTGCAGCACCGACTGGACATGCTGGGCGAGGCCGATCGCGCTGACGTCCTCGGGGGCGCCGTACAGATCGATCGTGGCCTGGATGTCGGGGGCGAGCGCCTGGCAATAGGCGTTGATGCTCGCCTCGCACGCCGCGCGGATGCGGTCGCTGGTCGCATAGGCCTCCTGCACCATCGTGCCGACGAAGCAGGTATAATCCTCGGTCGGGCCGTCGAGCATCGCCAGGCGGAAATCGATATGGCCGAGCAGCCGGTCGAGCGGATCGTCGAGCCGGTTGTGCGGCGCGAGTTCGAACATCGGCCGCGCGCGTTCGGTCCAGCCCTCGGCCGCCGCGACGGCGAGCGCTTCCTTCGACGCGAAATGGTGGAAGAAGGCGCCCTTGGTGACCCCCGCGACCGCGCAAATCTCGTCGACGCTGGTCGCGGCATAGCCCTGTTTGCGCACCGTGCTGTGCGCCGCAGCGATCAGCGCGGCGCGCGCGCTGCCACGCGGAGCCCGGCGCGGCGCTTGGGTGTCGGAGGGAGGGCGATTCGTCGTCGTCATGCGAATCAACATACCGACTGGTTGGTATGTTGTCAAATGTGCAATCGGGGGTGCGAGAAATGCAGGGTGGGTGGGGCGGTTTTCGGGCGATTATGGACGAACCGCCCTATAAATCCCGTTCGTGTCGAGCGAAGTCGAGACACGCGAAGGCAGGCGCTCCCTGAGGGTGTCTCGACTTCGCTCGACACGAGCGGAAAGTGAGGATGGTTTCTAATCCACCCCAAAGCCGCCGCCGATCGATCCGCTATCGATGCAATCCTCGAAAAAGACTCGACCTTCCCGCCGCTTGGCGTAAAAGGACGCGGGGAACAAAGCGGGCACATCGGTCGAAAGCCGGGCCCGCCGGGGGGTCTATGGTCGCGATCGTTTCCACCGTCGCCTATCTCGGCATCGACGCGCGCGGGGTCGAGGTGCAGTGCCAGATCACGCCGGGCGTGCCGCGCTTCGTCGTTGTCGGGCTACCCGACAAGGCGGTCGGCGAAAGCCGCGAGCGCGTGCGCGCCGCGATCGCCGCGATCGGCCTGTCGCTGCCGCCCAAGGTGATCACCGTCAACCTGTCGCCCGCCGACCTGCCCAAGGAGGGCTCGCATTACGACCTGCCGATCGCGCTCGCGCTGCTCGGCGCGATGGGGGTGATCGATCCCGAGACGCTCGCGTCCTACGTCGTGGTCGGTGAGCTCGGGCTCGACGGGCGCGTCGCGTCCTCGCCCGGGGTGCTGCTCGCCGCGATTCACGCCGCGAGCGTCGAGCGCGGGCTCGTCTGCCCCGCGGCGCAGGGGCCCGAGGCGGCGTGGGCGGGGCAGGTCGAGGTGCTCGGCGCGCCCGACCTCCTGTCGCTGCTCAACCATTTCCGCGGCAGCGCCCTGCTCGCCGCGCCGGTGCCGGGCGAGGTCGAAGCGCCCGTGCGCGGCGCCGACCTCGCGCAGGTCAAGGGGCAGGAAACCGCGAAGCGCGCGCTCGAAATCGCCGCGGCGGGCGCGCATAATCTGATGATGTCGGGCCCGCCCGGCGCGGGCAAGTCGCTGATGGCGGCGTGCATGCCGGGCATCCTCCCCGACCTCACGCCCGCCGAGGCGCTCGAAGTCTCGATGATCGCCTCGGTCGCGGGCACGCTCGAGGGCGGGCGGCTCGTGCGTGCGCGGCCCTTTCGCAGCCCCCATCATTCGGCGTCGATGCCTGCGCTCGTCGGCGGCGGGCTGCGCGTGCGTCCGGGCGAGGTCAGCCTCGCGCATCTTGGCGTGCTGTTCCTCGACGAACTGCCCGAGTTCCAACGCGCGGTGCTCGATTCGCTGCGCCAGCCGCTCGAGACGGGCGAGGTGAGCGTCGCGCGCGCCAACGCGCATGTCACCTTTCCCGCGCGCGTCCAGCTCGTGGCAGCGATGAACCCGTGCCGCTGCGGCCATTTGGGAGACCCCGCGCTCGCGTGCAGCCGCGCGCCGCGCTGCGCCGCCGACTATCAGGCCAAGCTCTCGGGGCCGCTGCTCGACCGCATCGACCTGCACGTCGAGGTCGAGGCGGTGCGCGCCGCCGACCTCGTGCTCCCGCCCCCCGCCGAGGGCAGCGCCGAGGTCGCCGCGCGCGTTGCCGCGGCGCGCAATGTCCAGACCGCGCGCTACGCCGAACACAAGGCGCGCACCAATGCCGAGATCGACGGCGAGCTGCTCGAGACGGTCGCGACCCCCGACGAACCGGGGCGGAAACTGCTCGCGCAGGCGGCGGAGGCGATGCGGCTCTCGGCGCGCGGCTATACGCGCATATTGCGCGTTGCGCGCACCATCGCCGACCTCGCAGGCGTGGACAGCGTCGGGCGCATCCATGTCGCCGAGGCGCTGAGCTATCGGCGGCAGGCGCCGCGCAGCTGATGCACGATATCGTGTTCGACACAGTGATCATCGAATGGCGCGGCCCCGCGCCCTTCCTCTTCGCGCCGGTGCCCGACGACCATGTCGGCGAGATCCGCTATGCCGCGCTCTCCGAAAGCTATGGCTGGGGCGTCGTGCCGGTGATCGCGACGATTGGTTCGACCGAGTTCGCGACCTCGCTCTTCCCCCGCGACGGCACCTATCTGCTGCCGGTGAAGGTCGCGGTGCAGAAGGCCGAAGGCGTCGGGCTCGGCGACAGCGTGCGCGTCGCGATGCGCGTCGGTCGCCGGTGAGGCGGAAAAGCGCGCGCGATCATGGTAAAGATTTTCCAACCTATTGCTGCGATAGCCGGGGCATGACCGTCTTGCGCGATCCCCTGGCGAAGCTCTGCGGCCGGCTGATGCTCGGCCTGGCGCTGCTGCTGCTCGGCTTTGCCGCGGCGCCTGCGCAGGCGGTGACGCTGAACGGCGAGGGCAGGCTCTGCCATGCGGTGAGCGGTTCCGATGTGCCCGACGGTAGTCTCGAATCGCTGCGCTATGCCTGCGCCGGCACGCCCGAAGGCTATCATCGCGGCAGCCTGTGGCTGCGCACCGATCCGGCGAAGGTGGTGCTCGCGCGCGGCGACCTCGCCTTGCTCGTCCACCAGACGCGCTTCGACCGGCTCGCGGTCGCCTTCACCTACGCCGACGGACAGACGCGCTGGCAGCAGGTGCGGCAGGGCGATTATGGGTCGCACTGGCGCGCGGGCGGGCAGATCCTGTTCGAGGCGCCGGAGCGCAGCGCGAAGCTCAGCAGCGTGACTCTGCGCTTCGACCGGCTCGCGAGCTATGGATTGATGCGCGCGCGGCTGCTGCCCAAGGGCGAGGCGGTGGTGCAGTCGACCGGCATGGCGGTCGGCGTCGGCGCGGCGCTGACGTTGCTGCTCGTCAGCGGCATCTACAGCCTGTCGCTCGCGGTCGCGGTGCGGCGGCAATATCTCGCGTGGCAGGCGGGCTGGTCGGCGACGATGCTTGTCTGGGGCGCGCTCTGGTCGCAGGCGCATCTCGCGCTCTTCCCCGGCCTCGCGGGCACGGTGTCGGCGCAGCTAGCGACCCTGCTCGCCTGTTTCGCCATCGCGGTCGCCACCGCGAGCGCGGTGCTGGCGATCGAGCGCAGCGTCGTGCCGCGCTGGCTGCGCACGGGTGCGCTGTCGCTCGGGGCTATCGTCGGCGTCATCGGCATCCCGCTGGCGCTCATCCGCAGCGATAGCCTCGCCGCGTGGGGCAATGTCCTCGGGCTGCTCGTCGTCACCGACCTGATCGCGGTGGCGCTCTGCCTCGGCTGGGCGTGGCGCCGCGGCTCGGTTGAGGCGCGCGATTTTCTCGCCGCCTGGTGCCTGCCGATGGCGGTGCTCGCCTTCATCCATATCGTCGACGTCGACGACAGCGTGTGGGGCGGCGGATCGAAATTGCTCGTGCTCGCCGCGGCGACGTGGCAGGCGCTGTGGCTGTCGGCCTCGGCGACGCGGCGGCTCGCGACGCTCCGCGTCGAGCGCGACAGCGCGCGCGAATCGGAGGCGCTGGCGCAGCAACTCGCGCGTCGCGACCCGCTGACCGGATTGCCCAACCGCCGCGGCTTCGTCGACAGCGTAACGCCCCTGCTCGAACGCGCGCGCGCCGAGGACCTGCCCGCGGCGCTGCTGCTGGTCGACATCGACCGCTTCAAGTCGATCAACGACATCCACGGCCATGACGCGGGCGACGCGGTGCTGTGCGAGATCGGGCGCCGCATCGCGCGCTGGGAGGGGACGATGTGCACCGCGGCGCGGCTGGGCGGCGAGGAGTTCGGGCTGCTCACCGTCGGCATGGACGGGATGGTGCTCGCGCGCTTCGCCGAGAGCGTCCGCCTCGGCATCGCTTCGTGCGACCATCGCGAGGTCATCGGCGAGCGCATCGTCACTGCGAGCGTTGGGGTCGCCGAGGTGCGCCCGGCGAGCGATTTCCAGCAGCTCTACCGCCTGGCCGACGAGGCGCTCTACGACGCCAAGCGCGGCGGGCGCGACTGCGTGGTCATCCAGCGCAGCAGCACGGCTGCGCCCGGCGAGCAGACCGACCGCGAGGCGATGACCTCGCGCTAATCGTCGCCGAGTTCGCTGCCGAGCTTCAGCACTTCGCGGCCGTCGATCATCTCGATCCGATAGGCGGGGTTCGCGGCCGACCCGTTGCGGACGATGCGGCTGCCCTTGATGATACGTTCGACGCGGCGTTCGAAGCGCTCGGCGATGCGGCCGCGCCCTTCGCCGCGTCCCCACGCCCAATGGACATGGTCGCCCACGGAAAATCGATTATCTGCCATCGTCCGCGAACGCAGCAGCGTGATCGCGGGTTGCGTCAGATGCCGAGCGAGGCCTTATTCTCGACGACCTCGAGCGGCGGCGGTGCCTTGGCGACGCCCGCGCCGTGGCGGCGGTGCGACAGCTTGCCGTCGATCTTGCCGCCATTTTCGATCGTGATCGTTTCGTAGACGACGTCGCCGGTGATCCGCGCGGTGGCGTGGACGATCAGGGTCTTCGCCTCGATCGAGCCGTCGACGAGGCCCGCAATCTTCGCGGTCTCGGCGACCACCGCGCCCTTGATCTCGCTCGCCTCGCCCTGGACGAGGTTGGCGCATTTCAGGTCGCCCTCGATCTTGCCGTCGACGTGCAGGTCGACGGTCGCCGAGACATTGCCGGTGACGACCACGTCCGATCCGAGGATCGAAAAGGTCGTATGACGCGCGCCGGTCGCCATCTTAGCGGGCGGCACTGGCGACGGAACCGACTCGCTGTCGGGCGTCGTCTTTGACTTCGAGAACATCGGCTTTGGCCTCCAGAAAACGGCGGGGGTTGACCGCGACGCCGTTCAAACGAACTTCGAAATGCAGGTGGCTACCGGTCGAGCGCCCGGTCGAACCCATTTTGGCGATCTGTTCCCCGGCCGCGACCTGCGTTCCCACCCGCGTGGTGAACCCCGACAAGTGCGCATAGCGGGTTAAGATACCCTGACCATGATCGACCTCGACGACATTGCCGTAACCCGACTTCTGGCCGACGAACACGATCTTGCCCGGCGCGGCGGCGAGGATCGGGGTGCCGATCGGGCCGCGGAAGTCGAGGCCGGCGTGCATCGCACCCGCGCCGGTGAACGGATCGCTGCGATAGCCGAAGCCCGACGACATCATCATCACGTCGGCGGGGTTGCCCGAGGGCACCGCGACGAGCGTGCGCTCGAGCACTTCCATGCGGAACAGCGCGCCTTCGAGCTTGGCGAAGGACGGGCCGAAGGCCTTCGCCTTGCCCATCTTGCCGCGGTACGGGATGAAGGGACCACCGCGGCCGGCCGCGGCGCTGCGGACGAGGCCCTTGGGGTCGAGCCCGAGCGCGGCCACCGCGGTCTCGGCCTTGGCGGCGCGGTCGTTCACGGCGGCGAGCAGGCGGCCCGCGAAGGCTTCCTGCCGCTGTTCGAGGCGCGCGAGCGCCTGCGCCTCGGGGGGCAGGCTGGGGTCGATCGCGCTGGTTTCGAGCGCGGCGGGTTCGGCCTTCGGCTCGGGGGCGGCCGCGCCTTCCTCGGCGGTGACCGCGTCGGCCTCGACCCCGAAATGCACCTTCGACCATTCGTCGAGCTGGTCCTGCCGCTCGGCGAGGTCGGCGGCGGTTTCGGCGACGCTGTCGCGATATTTTGCGATCCGCGCCAAGTCGGCGGCCGCGGCGGCCTGCTGCTGCGCCACCGCGGCGCGCTCGCCCGAGGTCAGCAGCTGGTTGACCAGCACCGCCAGCGTCGCGCCCGCCCAGGCGAGCAGCACCGCGGCGGCGATGAGCGCGACGCGCTTCTGCCATTTGGCGCTGATACGAAGGAAACGCACCTGACCGTGCGTGCGGATGAAGATTTCATGGTCCTGAAACAGCGCGTTGAAGCGCTGGCGCCAATGGCGCAGGCCCGTCGATTTCGATGACAAGTGGCGACCCCATCTTGTTATTATGTGGAGCCCTCCGCCCCGAATGATGGGCGCCTTAACAGGAGTCCGGGCGACTCGCGAATCCCGCGGCGACGACTCGCGCCGAGTCGAAAGGGGGATGCGGTGAACGGTGTCAGAGACCCGCAACGCTGCCATTTTGGGGCGATTTCGCGCCGAATCGCCCGTTAATCCTCCCTGTCGCACAGCGATGGGGAGGTGGCAGCGCGGAGCGCTGACGGAGGGGCGATAACGCCGACGTCGATGGCCCCTCCACCATCCGCTTCGCGGACGCTCCCCCTCCCCATGGCTTCGCCACAGGGAGGATTTTGCGCATCATTGACGGCTTGCTTACCATTTTTGGCTAGGCGGGAGGCGTGACGCATATGCCAAAAATGACGGTGCCCGCGGGCGCCGAGCAAGCCGCGGAATCCCCGGCGAAATCGGTCGCGCGCCCGCGTTCGGCGGTCAGCAACGGGGTCGGCATCGTCGGGCTGATTGGACTCTTCTCCTATCTGCTGATCGCGCGCTACGCGCCCGAGATCGCGGGTTTCCTCGGCATCGACTGGGGCAATCACGGGCCGCTCTCGGGGCCCAATTCGGCGATCGCGAGCGTGCTCGCCTGTGCGATCCCGATGGTGCTGTGGTCGGTCTTCGTCGACAAGGTGCATCGCAACCCCTCGACCGGCATCGACTGGTCGCTGCGCCGGCCGTGGCGCGCGACGGTCGATATCAGCCTGACCAAGCTCGCGGGCCTCTGGACGACCTGGGGCATGATCGCGCTGACCTATGCGCTGATGCGCTATTATTGGGAGGGCAATTACGCTTTCTCGATGGACCTGCTCGAGCGCGTCGCGCCGTGGCTGCTGCTGATCTCGGTGCCCTATATGCTGTGGCTCGATCGCCGCATGATCGAGCCGCGCGACGGCTGCTACCAGTTCGGGCGCTGGCTGATCGCGCCCGGCCAGCCCGTCGACGGCCGCGCGATCGGCCATCATTTCCGCGCCTGGGGCGTGAAGGGCTTTTTCACGGCCTTCATGCTGTCGATCGTGCCCGGCAATTTCTCGGCGCTGGTGACGGTGTCGATGAGCGAGGTGCTCGCGAATCCCTACATGACCGGGCTGTGGGCGATCAACCTGCTCTATCTGGTGGACGTCCATATCGCGACGGTCGGCTATATCCTGACGCTGAAGCCGCTCGATTCGCACATCCGCACCGCGAATCCCTATGGCATGGCCTGGGTCGCGGCGCTGGTCTGCTACCCGCCCTTCATCCTGATGAACGGCGGCCCGCTCGACTATCAGGTCAACGGGTCCGACTGGGGCTATTGGCTCGAGGGCCATGACACGGTGATGGTCATATGGGCGGTCGCCCTGGTATCGCTGACCGCGATCTACAGCTGGGCGACGATGGCGTTCGGCATCCGCTTCTCGAACCTCACGCACCGCGGCGTGCTGACCCACGGGCCGTATAAATATACGCGCCACCCGGCCTATCTCTCGAAGAATTTGAGCTGGTGGATCGGCGCGATGCCCTTCCTCGCGACCAGCGGCGGCTGGGTCGAGGGGGTGCGCAACACGGTGCTGCTGGGGTTGGTCAGCGGGGTCTATTACTGGCGCGCCAAGACCGAGGAGAAGCACCTCCTCGCCGATCCCGCCTATCAGGCCTATTGGAACTGGGCGCAGGAGAATGCGCCGGTGCCGCGCTTCTTTGCCAAGCTGAGCGGGCGCAAGCGGCCGTTGATCCGGCTGGAACCCGACGAGCGGATCGGGCCGGTCGCGTAAGCACAAAATCCTCCCCGCTTGCGGGGAGGGGAACCGCCGAAGGCGGTGGAGGGGGCGGGCATCCTTGCGGCAACGCCGCTTGAGGACGCGAGCCCCCTCCGTCAGCCGCTACGCGGCTGCCACCTCCCCACAAGTGGGGAGGATGGACCTTGTCAGAACTTCACGCTCGCCTCGGCGCCCCAGATGCGGGGTTCGTTGACGTAGCTGGTGAGGTTGTTGAAATCGATGCCGCCGGTCGCCGACTTGTCGCCGGTGATGTTGCGGACGAAGGCCGCGACGTCGAAGCGGTCGGTCTTGTAGCCGACGCGCAGCCCGCCCTCGAGCAGCTTGTCGTCCGAGAATTCGACCGAGCGATAGAGGAAGAACTGCACCTTCGAGCGGTAATACCAGTCGGTGAAGGCATAGACGGCGCCGTCGCCGACCGGGATTTCGTAACCCGCGGTCCAGTTCACCGTCCACTTCGGCGACTGCGGCAGCTGGTTGCCGTCGATCGAGAAGATGCCGGGGCTGCCGGGGCGCTGCGGGTCGAGCACGGTGCACGGCGTCGCCGAGCCGCAGCCCGCGACGAAAGCGCCCGCATCGTCGATCTCGGCGACGTTCCACGCGCCGCCGACCGAGAAGGTGAGGCGGGGGGCGGGTGCCGCCTGCAGCTCGGCTTCGACGCCATGGCCCTTGGCATCGACGTTGAGCAGGCTCGCGACGTTGGCGGTCCCGCCGACCGCGGTCAGCTGCAGGTCCTTGGTGTCGAAATAATAGCCGGTCAGGTTGAAACGGACCTTGTCGTTCAGGAAGGCGGTCTTGATGCCCGCCTCGTACGAGATCGTCTCTTCCTGGTCGGCGGTCGAGATCACGCGCGAAAAGGTCAGGCGGCCCTGCACCGACGGCGCGCGATAGCCGCGTGCGACGCGGGCGTAGATGGTGACCGCGTCCGACGCTTCATAGGTCGCGCTGGCGTCCCAGGTCAGGAGCTTGCCCTTGACGGTGGCGGCCTGCGGCGGGACCGGGGTGTTCGGGCTCACGACGAAGGGCGGGCGCGTTTCGACCGGACGCGCGGCGACGAAATCGCGCGTGTCGTGGTTGTAGCGCGCGCCGGCCTGGAGCTTCAGGCCATTGTCGAACGCGTAATTGACCGAGCCGAAGATGCCATAGGCTTCGCTGTCCTGGCGCTGCACCGCGATCGCCGACGGGGTGGCATCGGTCGGGCCGCCGAATTCGAAGCTGGTGATGTCGAGGCCTTCGTCGAAATAGAAGACGCCGAACTGGTAGCCGAGGCCGGTCGAATTGTTCGACGCCACGCGGATTTCCTGCGTGAACTGGTCGAGGCTGGGGACATTGTCCTGGCTCTGCGCCTGGAACGGGATCAGGCCGGGGCCCGACACCGGCAGGAACACCGCACCGAAGCCGCCGTCGATGTCGCCGCGGCTCTTGAAATTGCCGTTCCAATAGGAGGTGATCGAATAGAGCGTCACCGGCCCGAAATCATATTCGAGGTTCAGCCCGGCGTTATAGGTGTTGAGCTTCTGGAAGTTGATGCCGTCCTGATAGACCTTGTCGCGCTCGAATTCGGTGCCCGCGCCGCCGAGACCGACGAGGTCGTTGCTGCCCGGGATCTGCGTGTTGGCGCGGAAGATGATCGCCGAGCCGTCGTAGACGCGGACCTGGCCGACCGCGCGCGCGGTGAAGGGGCCGCTTTCATATTGCAGCTGGAGGCGCGCGGCGATGTCGTCGTAACCGCCGAGGTCCTTCTTCGCCGGGGTCGCGACATTGTCGACCCAGTCATTGCGGTGCTGGAACAGGGTCGAGAGGCGGACCGAGAAGCCATTGTCGTCGGCGGCGCCAGCGGCAACCTCGACCTGGCTGGTGCCGTAGCGGCCGTAGCTGACCTTGGCATAGCCGCCGGTCTTGCCGGGCTTGACGGTGTCGAACTTGACGATGCCCGCGGGGGTGTTGCGGCCGAAGAGCGTGCCCTGCGGCCCGCGGAGGACCTCGACGCGGTCGAGGTCGAAGATCGGGAAGCCCTTCAGGATCGGGTTTTCGAGCACGACATCGTCATAGACGAGGCTGACCGGCTGCGAGGCGTTGAGGTCGAAGTCGGTGTTGCCGAGGCCGCGGATATAGAAGCGCGGGAAGGAGCGGCCGTAGGAGCTCTCGATGTTGAGGCTGGGCACGCGGCCGGCGAGCGCGCGGATGTCGGAGCCGGTCGAGGTGATCGCGCCGAGCGTGTCGCCCGATAGGACTGAGACGGCGACGGGGACGTCCTGCAGGCTTTCCTCGCGGCGCTGCGCGGTGACGATGATGTCGGTGAGACCGCTGTCGTCGGCAACGGGGGCGGTGTCCTGCGCGACGGCGGGCACGGCGAAGCCGGTGGCGGCGAGAACGAGAGCTATAGCGGTAGCGGAAGGAAAGTGGCGCATGGGCAAGCTTCCTGAAACAGAGAGGGAGAGTGGGAGAGCGGATAAACCAGCCGCCCTTTGACTCCGCGCGCGCGCGTTATCAATCGCCGAACGACGCCGCGCTGACGTTCGTGTCAGCAGTGTTGCCGAATTGCTGCAGTTTGTGACAGCCGGGGGCTGCCTTTAGAAGCTAAGCTCGTCGTAGATTTTCGACAGGTCGTGGTGCCACGGGCCCTCGTAGCGGTCCAGCAGGTCGTGCGCGGGCGCCTTGCCGCTCTTGGCGATGCGGCGCAGCGGTTCGAGGAAGCCGACCTCGTTGTCGCCCATCGAATTGACCTCGCCGCGCGCCGCGAGCCCCTGTGCGGCGATGTCGAGCACGCGGTGCGCGAGCTGCCCGACGGTGCCGCCGCCCGGCGCCGGCGCGTCGAGGCCTTCGCTGGGGACCGCGTCGCGCAGCGCCTGCTGCTCCTCGATGCTCCAGCCCTTGACGAGATCCCAGGCGGCGTCGAGCGCGCCCTGGTCATAGAGCAGCCCGACCCACAGCGCCGGGAGCGCGCAGATGCGGTTCCACGGTCCGCCGTCGGCGCCGCGCATTTCGAGGAAGCTCTTCAAACGCACCTCGGGGAAGGCGGTCGAGAGATGGTCGTTCCAGTCGCTGAGGCGCGGCAGTTCGCCGGGGAGGACCGAGAGCTCGCCCTTCATGAAATCGCGGAAGCTGAGTCCCGCAGCGTCGATATATTTCCCGTCGCGGAAGACGAAATACATCGGCACGTCGAGCATATAGTCGACATAGCGATCATAGCCGAAGCCCTCTTCGAACACGAAGGGCAGCATGCCGGTGCGCGCGGGGTCGGTGTCGGTCCAGATATGGCTGCGGTACGACATATAGCCGTTGGGCTTGCCCTCGGTGAAGGGCGACGAGGCGAAGAGCGCGGTGGCGAGCGGCTGGAGCGCCAGCGAAACGCGGAACTTCTGCACCATGTCGGCCTCGGACGAATAATCGAGGTTGGTCTGGATGGTGCAGGTGCGCAGCATCATATCGAGCCCCATGGTGCCGACGCGCGGCATATGCTCGAGCATGATCTTGTAGCGGCCCTTGGGCATGATCGGCAGCTCGGCGCGGGTCTTGTCGGGCCACATGCCGACCCCCAGGAAGCCGAGTCCGAGCTCGGCGCCGACTTCCTTGACCTGCTTCAGATGGCGCCCGGTTTCGGCGCAGGTCTGATGGAGATTTTCGAGCGGCGCGCCCGACAGTTCCAATTGCCCCGCGGGTTCGAGGCTGACGGTGCCGTCGCTGCCCGCGAGCGCGATGACTTTCCCGCCCTCGATCACCGGTTCCCAGCCGAAGCGGGTGAGCGCCATGAGCAGGTCGTGGATGCCGCCGGGCTCGTCATAGGAGGGCGCGCGGTGGTCGGCGGTGCGATAGACGAATTTCTCGTGCTCGGTGCCGATGCGCCAGCGGTCCTTGGGCTTCTCGCCCTTGATCATGGGGGCCGCGAGCTGGTCGCGGTTTTCGACGATGGGATCGTTGCTGTCGGAGGCGGTGCGCGTGCTCATAGCGCGCCATCTAGACTATCCGGTACAGAATGCAATTGGGGCTATTCCACCATCGCGCGGAGGTTGATCGTGAAGCTCGATCCGGGTGCCATGCTGCCTTTGGGATTGATGCGGATGTGCGTGACATTGGGGTCGACGCCGTCGGCGTGGGCGACCGGGGTGTAGGTGAAGCTGGCGCCATTGTTGTTCGAGAAGCTGAGGTCGTCGCTCGTGCTCGCGAGACTGGTGAAGCTGTAGGTGAGGCCGCTCGATCCCGCGGCAAAGGCGAGCGGGCCGGGGCCGGGGGCGTAGGTGCCGACGAACAGCGCGAGGTTCGCGGGGAGCGCGTCGGTGACGATCACGCTGTTGCTCGTCGCCTGCGTACCCGCGGGGGCGGTGACGGTCAGGCTGTAGGTCGCGAAGCCGCCGGGGATGAGCTTGGGGTTGGTGGTGCCGTTCTGCGGGTCGCTGTACGCGGCCGAAGTCTTGGCGATCGTCAGGGGCAGGACATAGGCGTTGGTGTAGGTACAGGTCGTCGCGGTCGTGCTGCCCTGGATCGTCAGCGTGCGCCCGGTCGCGCCGCTCGCGAGCGGGCTGCCGCCGGTGCATTCGACGCTGGCGTTGTAGAGCGCGGCGACCGCGCCGCCGCCATATGTCTCTGCGGGCAGCGTCACGACATCGCCCGCGCGGACGTTGACATAGCTGCCGGTGGTCGCGGTCGGCGCGGTCGAACTAAAGGTCGGATTGGCGGTGCCCCCGCTCGTCGTGGCGCTTGCGGTGTGGCCGGTCGTCGCGCCTCTCCACGCCTTGGCGAGGCGCAGCTGCTGGGCGATGCGGCTGTTGGTAAAGGTGCAGACGATCGCGGTGTCCGCGGGGTTTACTGTCAGCACGCTGCCCGCGAGCGCGGTGGCATTGCCGGTGCAGGCGAGCGCCTGGCTATAATTGCCGCCGCTGCCCGCGGTGAAGGTTTCGGTCAGCGTGGCGGCTTCGGCGGCGTAGACGGTGACCGCTGCATTGGTGTCGGTCTCGTTAGCGCTGTTCGCGACCGAGGCGAGGCTCGCGTTGTTGATCAGCCCCGTGGTCGCGACGGTCACCGCGTTGGTGGTCAAGGCATTGACCCAGGTCTTGCGCACCACGAGCGTCGCCGACTTGCGGGCGTTGGTCCACGTGCAGGTGAGCGAGGTGCCGCTGGGCATCGTCACGGTGCGGCTGAGCCCGGTGCCCGCGGTCGTCACGACGGCATTGTCGCTGTTGCGGCGGCATTCGAGGCTGCTTGTGTAATTGGCCGCGGCGCCCGTGGTGAACGCCTCGGTCAGCGTGAGCGTCGATCCCGCGACGGCCACCGCGGTGGCGTTGGTCGTCGTGCCGCCGACGGTCGAGCTGCCCGCGGTGGGGACGAGCCCGCCGCTGATCGCCAGGCTGACCGCGTCGTTCGCGATGCCGTTCGTCCACGCCTTGGTCAGCACGACGGGCGAGTCGTTGTCGGTGATCGTGTACGTGGCGGCGGTGATCGGGGTGCCGCCGCAGCTCGACGTGCTCGACACGGTGTAGCCGGTGCCGGTGTTCAGCGCGATCTGGATCGTCTCGCTGCTTTCGGTCGCGGTGTCGTCGATCACCGCGATGCCGAGCGGCACGGTGGTGTTCTGATAGGTCCCCGCGGGGATGGTGACGGTGAAGCTCGCCGCGCCGTTCGGCGTCGTATAGTCGGTGCCGCGCGTCGCGGTGCCGCCGGTGATGCTGACGTTGACCGTGCGCGCCGAGAAGAGCGTGCCGCTGATCCGCAGCGCGGGGATGTTCGCCGAGGGGATCGATTCGACCCCCGAACCGGTCGCCGCCGACAGCTCGACAAAGGGGTTGAGGCTGATGCGGATGTCGTCGAGGAAATTGCCGAAGCTGCCCGCGTCGGTGGTGATGAACTGGACGCGCTGGACCCCCGACGCACCCGTATAGGTCGTGGTGCCGGAATTGACGTTCCAGACATTGTTGATCGTCGAGGCCTGAGTGGCGAGAAGCTGGAGCTGTGTGCCGCTGCTGTTTGCGATCTGGAAGCGTGCGGTCTGGGTGGCCGGGCCGCCGGCGCGGGCGCGGTGGGCAAAGGTCCAGCCGATCGTCTCGCCATTGACCATGCAGATATTCTGATAGAGTGCGCCGGGAACATTGGCGTTCATTTCGGCAAAGACCGCGCCGTCATAGGCGGGGACCGCGTTGAAGCCGCCGTCCCACAATTCGACCTCGCCCGAGACCGAGTTCCAGCCCGACACCTCGCCGTTCGAATAGATTTCGTAATTGGCCGCGCCGGCGCCCTGCGGGTCGTTCGCCTCGAACGAGGGATTGACGATGACGCGCTGGGCGTGCGCGGTGCCCGTCAGCGCGAGCGCCGCGGCGAGCAGCGCGGGCAGGAAATGCGCGCGGGCGGCCATCTCAGTTGACCGTGGCGGTAAAGGCGATCGCCATCGCCGCGGCCGGCGCGAGGCTGGCGGTGTTCGCGGTCACATTGGTGCCGACAAAGGCCGCGCCGAAGGGGTCGCTCTCGTCGGCACCCGTCGCATTGTCGTCCTCGACCGTCGTCGCGCCGGCGCAGCTGGTGCCGCTGCGCAGCGAGGCGGGGGTGTAGGTCATCGTCGCGGGGATCGCGTCGTTGATCGCGACGCTCGTCGCGGTGGCGCTTCCGGTGTTGGTGACGAGCAGGCAATAGCGGATCACCGCGCCCGGGATCGCCTTCGGGTTGGTTGTGCCGTTCGTCGGGTCGCTGACGATGCTGCTCGTCTTGGCGAAGACAAGGTTGGTCGTCGGGCGGCAGAAGACGATGTCGTGGATCGCGATCGCCTGCTGCCCCGGGTCGGTCGGCGCGGTCGAGTGGTTGCCGTAGTTGATGACGATCGTGTCGACGGGCGACGAAAAGGTGACGACGACATTGCCGTTCGCGCTGGTGTCGGCGGCGACGACGTCGCCATACGCGCTGTTGCCCACGACATAATTGCTGACGCCGTTGGTCAGCGTCGGGGTGACGCTGGCGCCATTGTAGCTGCCGGTCACGGTCACGCGGTCGGCGAACTGGTTCGCGTTATAATCGATGTCGAACAGGCGGAACTGCGCGCCCGGAACCGCGGTCGGCAAGGTGATCGTGCTGGTGACGCTACCCGATTGGCTGGTCATGTCGACCAGCTCGAAGATCGAATATTGCGCGGGCGAAAAGCCGCCGGTCACGACATTCTGCCTCGTCGGCGACTGGCCGCCATAGGTCGCGTTGCTCAAAAAGCTGCCGCCGCTGATCGCGATGGCGAAGTTCATCGTGCCGATATTGGCGAGCGCATAGCTGCCGCTGGTCGTCCCCGCCGACCAGCTGATGCTGTCCCAGTCGTGCGTCGTCGTGCCCGCGCTGCAGACAAGCGTCGGCGGCGTACCCGCGGTGCGGCTGCCCGCGACGGTGAAGCTGACGCTGTCATAATCGTCTTCGCCGATCGCGCCGTTGTTCGGGGTCGAATCGCTGTCGGTGATCGAGGACGCCGTAATCTCGGCGCTGTTGACGATCGTCGCGCCCGAGGTGGCATTGACAGTGCCGCTGATGGTCAGCGTGCGCGTCGTTCCCGCGGGAACGCTGCCGACGGTCCAGACGCCCGTGCCGCTGTTGTAGCTGCCGAAACCCGAGGCGCTGGCAAAGGTGAAGCCCGCGGGCAAAATGTCCTCGACCGTCACCCCTGTCGCACTCTGCGGCGAGCCGCTCGCGTTTGTGACGCTCAGGGTGTAGCTGATCGTCGCACCGTTGTTCGGCGACGCGTTGCTCACCGCCTTGGTCAGCGACAGGTCGGCATAATTGGCGGGCAGGCTGGTGATGTAAAGGTCGGCGCGGGTGAAGCTGCCATTGTCGGCCTGCGGATATTGGTCGCAGATCTCCAGCCGCCAGGTGCCCTGCGCATTCTGGCCGTTGAACGCCGAGAGCGCGGCGTTGGGGGCGAACTGGTTCTGATACGGCGGCGCGCTGGTCGAATGGTTCGCGGTGTTGCCGTCGGTGTTGACCGTGCTCGCCGCGGCGTCGTCGAGCCGGACGTTGAAATTGTCGCCCGAGATATTGTTCGTGTCGCCATCGACGAGCTGGACGCGCGTGCCCGCGGGCGACTGCAACGTGATGCGCAGGTCCCCGCGCCAGCTGTGCGTCGCGAGCACGCCGAGATCGACGTCGCCGACGAGATAGCTCGTAGACACGGTGAAATTGCGCACCAGCGGCGCGGTGCAGGTCGTGCCGTTGTTGATCGTGCCCGTGGTGCTGTTGCTGTAGGTCGTTATGGTCTGCGCGCGCGCGGGGGTTGCAACGGCGGCGAACGCCAGCAGGACGAGCGCCATCAGCGCCCGCCACAGCTGCGTTTGCCGGGCCCCACCCCGGCAATCTCGGCTCTGGTCCCGCCGTTGCATCGCGCCGCTATGGCGCGTTTGTGGCTAACATCGGGTTAAGGATGGTGAATTCGGGCCGTAACTGTGTCGGATGGGGACAGAACGACGCGATGGGTTCGGCGGGTTTTGGGCGTTTATGGACGAACCGCCCTATAAAGCCCGTTCGTGTCGAGCGAAGTCGAGACACGCGTGGGAAGCGCCACCCTTGACGTGTCTCGACTTCGCTCGACACGAACGGAAATAGGTGAATGTCTTAAATCCACCCCAAAACCGTCCCCGCAATCCTATCCGGCCCAATCGCCATAGGCCGCCATCCACAGCGCTGTCGCGGCGATCGCGGCGGTTTCGGCGCGCAGGATGCGGGGGCCGAGCGCCATGCGCCTTACCGCGGGCGCGGCGAGGAGCAGGTCGCGTTCGCGGTCGGTGAAGCCGCCCTCGGGACCGGTCAGGATTGCGGCGGGCGCGGGGGCGGCGAGCGCGGCCATCGGCACGCCGCCCGCCTCGTCGGCGAAGAGCAAAGCGCGATCTGCCGGCCAGGTCTTGAGCAGCGCGGGGAGCTTGACCGGTTCGGCGAGGTCGGGAAGCGCGGTGCGGCCGCATTGCTCGCACGCCTCGACGATCTGCGCGCGCAAGCGCTCTTCCTTGACGCGCTCGACGATCGTGCGCTCGGTGATCACCGGCTGCAGCCGCGCGACGCCGAGCTCGGTCGCCTTTTCGATGATCCAGTCGAGCCGCGCTTTCTTGACCGGCGCGAAGCACAGCCAGAGGTCGGGCACCAGCTCAAGCGGACGCATCTGCCGCTCGATCGTCACGGTCAGCGCGCGCTTCGCGGCATCGGCGACGATGCCAAGCCATTCGCCGCTGCGATTGTCGCAGAGTAACAGCGGGTCGCCCGCCTTGGCGCGCATGACGTTGAGCAGATAATGCGCCGCGCCGCCGTCGATCACCGCGTTGACGCCCGCTGCGAGCGGGGTTTCGACGAACAGACGCGGGGTGCTGGCGGGCGGCCAGGCAGGAACGGCAGGCATAGCGCCGCGATAGCAGACGCAGGAAATTTGCACATCCCGCGCCGCGATTTCGCGATTCTGTCTCATGCCGGGTCAGAATAGGGCCTTTGGCTCCGGCGCGGCTGCGCCCGATTAGCGTTTTGGTAAGCAATCCCGCCCTAGGTGCAGGTTACCTGCCGTGCGTCCGTTGGGGCGAACTGCGCGGCCAAGAGGGGTTTGTGACCATGCGAGGGACCTCGTTCCGCGATATCTGGCGCGCCATTCGCAGCTTTGCGCGCGACCAGCGCGGCAATGCGATGATGCTGACCGCTGCCGCGGTGGTGCCGATCATCGGGATCGTCGGGTCGGCCGTCGATATCGGCCGCGCCTATATGGCCGAGGCCCGGCTGCAGCAGGCGTGCGACGCGGGCGTGCTGGCGGGGCGCCGCGCGATGACGGGGACGACCTACAGCAGCGCGGCGCAGGCCGAAGCGAACAAGATGTTCAACTTCAACTATCCTTCCGACACCTATGGCAGCACGAACGTCGTCTTCACCTCGGCGGCGCAGGGCGCGTCGAACGTCAACGGCACCGCGACCGCGCGCCTGCCGACCGCGCTGATGCAAATCTTCAATTTCACCCAGTTCAACCTGTCGGTGGCGTGTACCGCAAAGCTCGAAATCTCGAACACCGACGTGATGATGGTGCTCGACGTCACCGGCTCGATGACCACGGTCAATTCGGGCGATACCGTCAACCGCATGGACGCGCTCAAGGACGCGACCATGGACTTCTTCGATACGCTGACCAATGCCGAAACCGGCGACGGCCGGCTCCGCTTCGGCGTCGTTCCCTACAGTTCGTCGGCGAACGTCGGGGCGATCCTCAACGCGAAGAACCCGGCGTGGCTGCGCAATTCGGTGCTCCTGCCCTCGCGGACGCCGATCTACCGCGTGACCTGGGGCAATGCGTCGACCACGACGGGGCCGAGCAACGACGGCACGACCACCTATGGCAATTGGAGCAACGTCGACACGATCAGCGGTAAGAACGCGACCACCTGTCCCGCAACCGAACCGCCGGCGGATACCACCCCGACGACGTCGGGGACGCCGTCGACCAACCAGACCGGTCAATATGTCGACGGCGACGGCAACCGCATCACGACGTACAACAACAGCCAGACCTACACCTATTACAACTACCGCTATTATTGGGACACCAGCGGCAGCAACAACCGCTGCCGCCAGCAGCGCCGCGTCGCGACCTTCACGCGGACCTCGACGTCGACGACGACCGAGACGCCCGTCCAGACCTTCGACAATAAATATCGCTACGAGAACCGCACGTTCGACGTCAGCGCGGTAAAGAACGGCACTACCGCGATCGTCACCGACACCGGCGATTCGGGGGCGAATGTCAGCTATACCTGGGGCGGCTGCGTCATGGAGCGCGAGACCGAGCCCTTTGCCGCGAACCAGACGGCGCCGTCGGACGCGCTCGACATGGACATCGATTCGGCGCCGACCAGCGACGATGCGACCAAGTGGCAGATATTGATCCCCGAGATCGCCTTCCCGCGCGCCAGCGGGCCGGGCAATACGCCGTCGAACACGACGACCGCGATCCAGGTGAACAGCAGCAACGTGTCGGCCGACACCACCACCAACGGCAGCTGGCAGCGTTATTCGAAATATTGGTCGAACGGCTGGGGCGTGTGCCCGGCGCCGGCGATGAAGCTGACCACGATGACCAAGAACGACCGCGCGACGTTCAACACCTACGTCCAGTCGCTCCAGGCGGTCGGAGGCACCTATCATGATTCGGGCATGGTATGGGGCGCGCGCCTGCTGTCGCCCGACGGCATGTTCGCCGACGAAAATTCGACGGCGCCGAACGGCCGCCCGATCAGCCGCCACATCGTCTTCATGACCGACGGCGACATGTCGGCGAACATGGGGAACCTGGGTTTCCAGGGCTATGAGTGGACGATGAATCGCGTCGGCGGTACGAGCGACAGCGACCTCACCTCGCGCCACAACAACCGCTTCCTGCAATTGTGCGAAAAGGCGAAGGCGAAGAACATCACTGTCTGGGTGGTCGGTTTCGGCGTGACGCTGAACAACCAGCTCACGACCTGCGCGACCGCGGGCAAGGCGTTCCAGGCGAACAACGCCGCGCAGCTCAACGACCAGTTTCAGGCGATCGCGCGGCAAATTTCTAAGCTGAGGCTCTCGCAATGACCCGGTTCCAACGCTCCGCACGCGCGCTTCGCCGCGACAATCGCGCCACCGCGGTGACCGAATTCGCGCTGACCGCACCGCTGTTCCTGCTCGTCCTGATGGGAATCTTCGACTATTCGTGGCAGATGTACGGGAAGCAGGTGCTGTCGGGCGCGGTGGCGAAAGTCGCCCGCGCCTCGACGCTGGAAGGGAATGCCAGCAGCCAGACCGCCCTCGACGCCGGGGTGCGGACACAGGTGCAAAAGGTGTTCAAGGGCGCGACCGTGACCTTCACACGCAAGGCCTATGACAGCTACGACGAAATCGGCGACCCCGAAAATTACACCGATTCGAACAGCAACGGCCGCTACGACAAGGGTGAATGTTTTCAGGACAGCAACGGCAACGGCAGCTGGGACACCGATCGCGGCCAGACGGGAAATGGCGGCGCCGAGGACGTCGTCGTCTACACCGCCAGCATGCAGGTCACCCGCGTGCTGCCAGTGTGGAGGATGCTCGGCCAGACCCAGAACAAGACGATCACGGCGAGCACGGTGCTGCGCAACCAGCCCTATAACGCCGCGACGTCGGTCAACACGGTGATCTGCACATGACCACCCAGCTTCCTCGCCGCCTTCGCCTGGCGATCGCCCGCGCAGCGCGCGTCGCCCGCGACGTCCGCGCGACGGTCATCATCGAAATGGCGTTCGCCATCCCCTTCCTCGTGCTCGTGGGCTTTGCGGGGCTCGAGATCGCCAATCTGACGCTGACCAATACGCGGATCAGCCAGATCGGGCTCAGCGCCGCCGACAATGCGTCCCGTATCGCCTTCGGCAACAATCTGTCGCTGCCGCGCGTGCGCGAGATCGACATCAATCAGGTTTTCACCGGGGTGGAGGAACAGGCGAAGGGCCTGAATTTCCAGACCCGTGGCAAGATCATCTTGTCGAGCCTCGAGCGCAATCCCGACGGCGGCCAGTGGATCAAGTGGCAACGCTGCTACGGCAATCTGGCGGTCAGTTCGAGCTATGGCACGCAGGGCCAGGGCGCGACGGGCACCGCGATCGCCGGCATGGGCCCCGCCGGGCGCCAGGTTGCGGCATCGACCGGCACCGCGGTGATGTTCGTCGAGATTGTCTATGACTATCAGCCTTTGCTCTATGGCAAATGGCTGGGTTCGAAGCGCATCCGGTCCACCGCGGCGTTCAATATCCGCGAGGCGCGCGACCTGACACAGGTGTATAATCCGTCGCCGTCGGTGACGGCGTCGACCTGCAGCTGATCTGCTGACGATCTTCCGTTTATCGGACCCGCGCGGGCTGCTATCGCGCGGGTCCGATGACGACCGCTCCTCCTCCCGACAGCCAGCTCACCGGCTTCGTCGCGCTGCTTCCCGCCGCGGCGCGGCCCTATGCGCTGCTCGCGCGATTCGACCGGCCGATCGGCTGGTGGCTGCTCTATTGGCCGTGCACCTTCGGACTGGGGCTCGCGGGCGGGGCAAAGAGCCACTGGCCGCTGTTCCTGTGGATGCTGCTCGGCGCGATCGCCATGCGCGGCGCGGGCTGCGTCTATAACGACATCGTCGACCGCGACCTCGACGCCAAGGTCGCGCGCACCGCGTCGCGGCCGGTGGCGAGCGGCGCGGTGTCGCTCCGCAATGCCTGGCTCTGGACGATCCTGCTGTCGCTCGTCGGGCTGCTTGTGCTCGTGCAATTGCCGCTGCGCGCGCAGCTGATCGCGCTGCTCAGCCTGCTGCTGGTCGCGGCCTATCCCTTCATGAAGCGCATCACCTGGTGGCCGCAGGCGTGGCTGGGGCTGGTGTTCAGCTGGGGCGCGCTCGTCGGCTGGGCGGCGGTCGGCGCGAACCCGCCGGGGCTGGCGCTACCCCTGCTCTATGCCGGCTGCATCGCGTGGGTGATCGGCTACGACACCATCTATGCGCTGCAGGATATCGAGGACGACGCGCTGGTCGGCGTGAAGTCGAGCGCTCGCGCGATGGGGCGTCACGTGAAGGCGGGGGTCGGGCTCTGCTACGCCGTCGCGCTCGCCTGCTGGGCCGGCGCGCTGTGGCAGGTGCGGCCCGACCCGCTGGTCTTCGTCGCGCTGCTGCCCGCGGGCCTGCATTTCATCGGGCAGGTGGTGACGCTCGATCCTGGACGCGGCGAGGACGCGCTGGCGAAGTTCCGCAGCAATCGTTTTGCGGGGCTCTTGATCTTCGCGGCAATGCTGGTGGTCGGTAACGCGCCCTAGTTACTCCGCCGCGAGCAGTTCCTCGGCGCCGCCGAGGTCGACCGAGACGAGGCGGCTGACGCCCTTTTCGATCATCGTCACCCCGAACAGGCGGTGCATGCGCGCCATCGTCACCGCATTGTGGGTGACGATCAGATAGCGCGTCTTGGTCTCGCGCGTCATGCGGTCGAGCAGGTCGCAGAAACGCTCGATATTGGCGTCGTCGAGCGGCGCGTCGACCTCGTCGAGGACACAGATCGGCGCGGGGTTGGTGAGGAACAGGCCGAAGATCAGCGCGATCGCGGTCAGCGCCTGCTCGCCGCCCGAAAGCAAAGTCAGCGTGCCGAGGCGCTTGCCCGGCGGCTGCGCCATGATTTCGAGCCCCGCCTCGAGCGGATCGTCCGAATCGACGAGCTCGAGATGCGCCTGGCCGCCGTTGAACAAAGTCGTGAAGAGGCGCTGGAAATGCTCGTTGACGGTTTCGAACGCCGCGAGCAGGCGGACGCGGCCCTCGCGGTTGAGATTGCCGATCGAGCCGCGCAGGCGGTGCACCGCCTGCGTCAGCTCCTCGATTTCGGCGGCGCTCTTCTCGCGCTCGGTGTCGAGTTCGATCAGTTCGTCGGCGGCGACGAGGTTGACCGGCCCGAGCCGCTCGCGGTCGGCGATGAGGCGGTCGTGCTGTGCCGATTCGGCGCCTGCGTCGCCGACGCTCGCGCTTTCGAAACCGGCCTTTTGCGGCAGCAGCGGCGGCGGGCATTCGAAGCGCTCGCCCGACAGGCGGCCCATTTCGACGCGGCGGAGCTCGGCATTTTCGGAGCGCGCGACCGCGCCGGCGCGGGTCTCGCGCGCGCTCGCCAGCGTCTCGCGGATCAAACCCAGCGCGGCCTCGGCCTCGCGCAGCGCGGCTTCGGCGGCGCGCTCATGCGCTTCGGCGGCGGCGACCGCTTCGCGCAGTTCGGCCTGCTTCGCCTCGGCCTCGCTGCGCTGTGCGGCGAGCTTTTCGGGGAGGTCGGCGAGCTTCGCGGCTTCGGCGGCGAGCGCTTCGGCGCGCTTGTCCATTTCGGTGACCCGGCGCGCGGCCTCGCCGGCGCGCGCCTTCCAGCTCTTGATCTCGGCGCTGACCACCGCCTGGCGTTCGCTCAAGGCGGCGAAGGCGCGTTCGTGCGCGGCCTGCGCCTCGCGCGCGGCATTGGCGTCGCTCCGCGCTCGCTCGGCGGCACCTTCCTGTGCGTCGAGCGCGGCGCGCGCGATGCTGTCATCGGGCAGCGCGGCGAGTGCGGCCTCGCTGTCGGCGAGTTCCTTTTGCGCTTCGGTCGTCGCCGCGGCGAGTTCGGCGCGGCGGCGGTCGAAGAGGCTCGCGGCGTCGCGGTGCCGGTCGAGCGCGGCTTGCGCCTGGTCGGCGGCGCGTAGCATCGTGCGGCGGCGCTCGTCGGCGTCGGCGAGCGCGCGGCGCGCGGTCGAGACGGCGGCCGTCGCTTCGGCGAGTGATGCGCTCGCGGCATCGCGGCGGTCGCCGAGCTGGGTGACGCCGAGCTCGACTTGCGGGCGCTGCGCGGCGAGCTCGTCGAGGCGGTTCTGGCGGACGAGGCGCTCGGTCGCGGTGGCGCCGTCGCCGCGCGCGACGAAACCGTCCCAGCGGCGCATCACGCCGTCCCTGGTCACGAGGCGCTGACCGACCGCGAGCGGCTGGCCCGAGTCCGTGTCGGCGACGGCGACCTGGCTCAGGCGGCGGAGCAGCGCGGCGGGCGCCTGGACGACGTCGGCGAGCGCGGTAGCGCCCGCGGGCAGCGTAGGGTCGCTCGCGTGCCGGTCGGCGCCGCGCCAACTGCGCTGCGCCTCGGCATCGGTGCCGGCGTCGAGATCGTCGCCGAGCGCGGCGGCGAGCGCGGCTTCATAACCGGGAGTGACGCGGAGCTGGTCGAGCACGGGGTTGGCGTCGGATCTGGCGGCGGCGAGCGCGCGCGCCAGCGTCGCGGCCTCGCCTTCGAGCGCGGCGAAGGCCGCGCGCGCTTCGGCGAGCCCCGCCTCGATTTCGGCGAGGCTCGCGGCCGCGGCCTCGCGGTCGGCCTCGGCGTCCTGCAGCGCTTCCTCGGCGGCGCCGATCGCGCCTTCGGCTTCGGCGGCGGCGCTCGCGGCCTCGGTCTGCCGCGCGGCGAGCGCGGCGCTGTCGCCCAGCGCCGCGACCTCGGCCTCGACGCGCGCGCTGTCGTTGGCCAAGCGGCGGACGGCGCCCTCGGCGCTGTCGCGCGCCGAGACGGCGATGCGGCGGTCGGCGGCCTCGCTCGCGGCCTGCGCGCGCGCCTGCGCCAGCGCGACCTCGGCATCGCGGAGTAAAGCCTGCGCGGCCTGGCTCGCCTCGACGAGCGCGGCTTTGCCGGCTTCGTGGACGGCGAGCTGCTGCGCCAGCGTCTTGGCCTCCGTATCGAGGTCGGTGAGCGCGCCATGCGCCTCGCGCGCGAATTCGCCCTCGCGCTCGCGGTCGTCGGCAAGGCGGGTTTGCTGCGCGGCGAGATCGTCGAGCCGCTGGCGCGCGGCGCGTTCCTCGCCCGCGAGGCGGACCTGCGTCGCGGTCGCCTCGGCAAGCGCGTCGCGCTGCGCCTGCGCGGCGCTGCGCGCGTCGGCGACGCGGGTCGCGACCTCGGTCTGCGCGCGGGCGAGCGTGTCGAGCTTTTCCTGCGCGGATTTGACGGCGGCCTCGGCGGCGTCGGCGTCGCGGCGCGCCTGGTCGGCGGCGGCGGCGGCGTCGCGCCAGCGCGCGTAGATCAGCCGGCCTTCGGCGATGCGAATCTCGTCGCTGAGTTTCTTGTAGCGCTCGGCGGCGCGCGCCTGGCGGCGCAGCGCATTGGCGCGCACCTCCATGTCGGCGACGATTTCGGACAGGCGGCCGAGGTTGGTCTCGGTCGCGCGCAGCTTCTGTTCGGCGTCCTTGCGGCGTACGTGCAGCCCGGCGATGCCGGCGGCTTCTTCGAGCATCGCGCGGCGGTCGGTCGGCTTGGCGGCGATGACGTTGGCGATCTTGCCCTGGCTGACGAGCGCGGGGCTGTGCGCACCGGTCGCGGCGTCGGCGAAGATCAGGGCGACATCCTTGGCGCGCACGTCGCGGCCGTTGGCGCGGTACGCGCTGCCCGCGCCGCGTTCGATGCGGCGGATGATCTCGAGCTCGTGGCCGTCGCTGGCGTCGGACAGCCCCGCGACGATGTCGCCCTCGCTGTCGCAATGGATCGCGACCTCGGCGAAGTCGCGCGGCGGGCGCTGCGTCGTGCCCGCGAAGATGACGTCCTCCATGCCGCCGCCGCGCATCGATTTGGGGCTGGATTCGCCCATCACCCAGCGGATCGCCTCGAGCAGGTTCGACTTGCCGCAACCGTTGGGGCCGACCACGCCGGTCAGCCCGGGTTCGATGCGGAGTTCAGTGGGTTCGACGAAGCTTTTGAAACCGGTCAGGCGCAGGCGTTTTATCTGCACGGGCGCATCCCGTGCAGTCGACCGAATCGCAGATGATGCAACCTGCTTGTCACATATCCCCCTTGGCCCCCGTCATGCCGCGCGGGCGGGGGAGTCGCAAGGGGGTTGGGGCGGGATGAGGCGCGGTTTCGCGTGGCCCTCGAATTCGGGCGCCGCCGTAGAGATCCTCCCCTTGGCGCAGCCATGGGGAGGTGGCAGCGCGAAGCGCTGACGGAGGGGTAATATCGCCGGGGTCGAGACCCCTCCACCACCGCCTACGGCGGCGGTCCCCCTCCCCAACGCTTCGCGATGGGGAGGATCTTTAGGGTCGCTTATCACCCCAAAGTGGGAGTCGAATGCGCCGTCAGCGCGCGCCGAGCGTCTTCAGGCGGTCGCGCAGCACCGGCCAGGTGCCGATGCCTTCGGCGAGCTGGCCGTTGATGATGAACGCCGGGGTGCCGGGGATCGGATAGGCCTCGTTCGCGGCGTTTACGCCCTTTTCCAGCTTTTCGAGATTGGCGACGTTGCCGAGGCAGCTGTTGATCTGCTCGGCGGTCATGCCGCGCGACTGGAAGAAGGTGTCGAGCTTGATCGCCTTGGCGAGCGCGGGAAAGCGCTGCGCCGGGGGCAGACCCATCGCGGCCTCGTAACCCGCCTGGTTGCCCTGCGCGTTGGCGAAGATTTCGGCTTGCGCCGCCATCGCATTTTCCATCAGCGCGAAATAGCGTTCCTTGGGCGCACACTGGATGATCGCCGCGGCAGTGATGTCGATCGGGTCGCGGACATAGTTGCGGATTTCGAAGCTGACGCGGCCGGTGTCGACGAAGTCGCGCTTCAGCTCCTCGTGGCTGGTGTTCGAGAAATCGGCGCAGTGCGAGCAGGTGAGCGAGGCAAATTCGATCACCTTGATCGGCGCCTCGGGGTTGCCCATCGCATAGCCGCCCTCGGGGGTAACGGTGACGGTCTGCGACCAGCTCTTGCCCGCGGGCGCCGCGACCTTTGCGATCGCCGCCTGTTCCTTGGCGGGATCGGTCTTGCTGTCGCCGCAGGCGGCGAGGGCGAGCGCGCCCATCGAGGTCAAGAGGGCAGTACGCAGCAGGGTCATTGGTATCATCTCCACTGATCGGGGAAGGCGGGCTTTTACGAGGCCTTGAGCGCAAGGTCGAGTTGCGATTTCACCGCCGGCCAGGCGGTGACTTCGAGCCGGCGGCCGTTGAGGAAAAAGGCCGGGGTGCCGCCGACGCGGTCGGCGTTGCGGCCGATGTTGGTCATGCCGGTGAGTTCGGCCTGCGCGACCTCGTCGTCGAGGCAGGCGTTCTGCTGCGCGGCGGTGTAGCCGCGCGCGGTCATCAGCGCGGTGAGGCCGGTGTCGGCGGCGATCTTGCGCGCGCGCTGGCCGGTGGTGCCCTCGAACCAGCTGGTCTTCTGCGCGTCGCTCGCCTTGGTCACCTTGTCGAGCAGCGCTACCTGGCCGCCGAAGATCGCGGCGTGGTTGCCGGCAAAGGCCTTGGGTCCGCCGCAGCGCGCGAGCAGCGCCGCGGTCATGTCGATCGGATCGCGCACGAGGTTGCGATATTCGAAGAGGACGAGCCCTTTGTCGACATAGAGCGTCTTGAGCGGCACCGCTGCCGCCTTGGCGAAGTCGCCGCAGACGTGGCAGGTGTAGCTGAAATATTCGACCAGCTTGATCTTCGCCGCGGGGTTGCCGACGGTATAGGCGCCGATGCTGCTGGCGGTGACGGTCGACGACCAGCGCGGCGCGGCGGCCGCGGCCTTCTTGGCGGGGGCGGCGTGGACGGCCGACAGCGCGAGGATGCCGAGCGCGGCGGTGGCGGCAAGGGCGATGATAGAACGCGGACGGAATGGCTTCATCGGGGCCGGGTCTTCCTCAACTGATGCGGGGGAGCTTGGGCGGCGTCGCGAGCCCGGCCGCCATCCGTTCGAGCACGGTGCGAAGCTCGGGGTCACCGATGTCGCGCAAACTGTCCCCCAGTTCGGCGGGTACGGGTTTGAGCATTGCTGGCGGCTGAACGGCGGGCGCGGGGGTGACCTGCCCGTGGCTCATGCGCACGCCGGCGATTGCGGCATAGCCGAAGAAGCGGTTGACCGCGGCGATCAGGTCGGGGGCGACGTGCTGGAGCATCGGCGCGTGCGCGCCGCTGATCGTCAGGTGCAGCGTGCCGCCGGCCTTTTGCCCCGCGGGGAAACGGATCATCGCGGGCTGGGTGACGTCGGCGAGGCGGTCGCCGACGATCTCGCGCCAGCGGCTGACCACCGACGACTGGATGAAGCCGAATTTGCGGAACGCCGTGCGGCCGATTTCGGGGACGAGGTCGGAGATCGCGCGCGCCTCGCCGCCGCGCGGGCGTTCATAGGGGCGCGCGGCGGGCTTGGCGGCTTTCGCCTTCGCCTTTTTCGCCTTCGGCTTGGGAGCCGGGCCATCCTCTCGCGTCTCTTTCGTCATTCGGGGCGTCATGCCATAGGCGGGGGGTGAGCGTCCAGACTTCCGACATCGCTGGAGACTTCGCCGCGCGCCTGCTTGGCTGGTACGACCGCGCGGCGCGCGTGCTGCCTTGGCGCGTGCCGCCGCGGAGCGCCACGGTGCCCGACCCCTATCGCGTGTGGATGGCCGAGGTCATGCTGCAGCAGACGACGGTCGCCGCGGTCGCGGGCTATTTCGAACGCTTCACGGCGCGCTGGCCGACGGTCGCCGATCTCGCCGCGGCCGAGGATGCCGACGTCATGGCGGCGTGGGCGGGGCTCGGCTATTACGCCCGCGCGCGCAACCTGCTCGCCTGCGCGCGCGCGGTGGTGAGCGAGCATGGCGGCCTGTTTCCCGATAACGAGGCAGGGCTTCGCGCGCTGCCCGGGGTCGGCGACTATACCGCGGCGGCGGTCGCGGCGATCGCCTTCGGGCGGCCGTCGGTGGTGGTCGACGCCAATATCGAGCGCGTCATCGCGCGCCACCGGCTGATCGAGATTCCGCTCCCCGCGGCGAAGCGTGACATCAAGGCGGCATTGGCGCCGCTGGTGCCCGCCGATCGCCCGGGCGACTTCGCGCAGGCGCTGATGGATCTCGGCGCGACTATCTGCACCGTACGCAGCCCCGCGTGCGGCATCTGCCCGGTGATGGCCGACTGCCGCGCGCGCGGGCGCCCCGATATCGAGCGGTTGCCGGTGAAGCCGCCGAAGAAGGCGAAGCCGCATCGTCACGGCCTCGCTTACTGGATCGAGCGGGACGGCAGCGTCTGGCTGGTGCGGCGGCCCGACAAGGGCATGCTCGGGGGGATGCGCGCGTTGCCGGGCGGCGACTGGACCGACATACGCCCACGCGAGTCGGGGATCGTGTCGGTCGACCATGGCTTTACCCATTTCGACCTGACGCTCACCCTGGTGCGCCGCGAATCCGCCGATGCCGCAGCGGAAGGCGCGTGGTGGCCGATCGCGGAGCTTGACGCGGCGGGGCTGCCGACGCTCTATCGCAAACTGACCGACAAGATGCTGGAGAGGTTGAGATGAACATGATGGTTTCGCGCCGGGCGATGCTCGGCGGGCTGGCGCTGGGCGGTTCGAGCCTCCTGCTCCCCAGTGCGGCGTGGGCGTATAAGGAGAGCGGGGCGCAGCTCTATCCCGCGACCAATGCCTTCATCAAAGGCTTTGTCGACCGCAAGGAACTGGCGGGCACGCTCGCCGCGATCGGCAAGGGGCAGGCGGAGGCCAGCTTCTTCGGCGCCGGGGTACAGTCGCTGAGCGACGGCGTGCCGGTCGGCCCCGATACGCTGTGGCGGCTCTATTCGATGACCAAGCCGGTCACCGGCATCGCCGCGATGCTGCTGATCGAGGATGGCAAGATGACGCTCGACCAGCCGATCGCCGACTTCCTGCCCGCCTTCGCCAATATGAAGGTACAGAATACCCCCGACGGCTCGATCACCGACGTGCGGCCGGCGAAGACGCAAATCACCTTGCGGCATCTGCTGACGCATACCGCGGGGCTGGGCTACAACATCATCCAGAAGGGGCCGATCAAGAAAGCCTATGACGACAATGGCATCGTCGGCGGGCAGGCGAGCCGGCTGCCGATCCCGGGGCTGCCGCCGGTCACCGCGGCGCCGAGCCTGGCGCTGATGGCCGACCGGCTCGCGACCTTGCCGCTCGTCTATGAGCCGGGGACGAAGTGGAGCTATTCGATCAGCCTCGACCTGATGGGGCGCGTGATCGAGGTCGTGTCGGGGCAGGCGTTCGACGCCTTTCTGAAGGCGCGCATTTTCGATCCCCTGGGCATGACGAGCACCGGCTTCCAGGTCGCGGCGAAGGATGTCGGGCGCTTCACGAGCAATTATGCCGCGTTCAACGGCGTGCTCATCCCCTTCGATCCGGCGAGCGCATCGATCTATCTCGACAAGCCGCCCTACCCCTTCGGCGGCGGCGGCCTCGTATCGAGCGCGCGCGATTACGACCGTTTCCTCGCGATGCTGCTCGGCGAGGGGGAGACGGGCGGCAAAAGGATCATGAAGGCCGAGACCGCGCGGCTCGCAATGTCGAACCTGCTCGACGACAGCGTCGATCGCAAGGGAACCTTCGTCGACGGCCAGGGCTTCGGTGCTGGCGGGCGCGTGTCGCTGCCGACCTCGCCGGGGGGCGAGGGGCTGTTCGGCTGGGCGGGCGCCGCGGGGACGATCGGATTTGTGCATAGGAAGCTCGGCTACCGCGTCGGCGGCTATACGCAGATCATGCCGTCGGAAACGGTGCCTTTCCAGGCCAAGTTCGGCGAGACGGTGCTGAAGGATGTGACCGCCTGATGCCGCGACCGCTGGGCTTTACGGGCGCGCGGCTCGACCGCGCCGACCAGGTCCGCACCAACGAAGCGGCCTTCGCGGCGGCGCTGGCCGATCCGCGTGCGCGGTGCCTCGTCCTCGACGGCATCGACTTCGTTCCGGGCGAGGGCGGAGGGCTCTGCTGGGAGCCCTTCGACCCCGCCGACGATCGCGCGGTCATGCTGCTCGGGCTCGACGAGGCGGGGGTGCCGCACTTCGTGCGCGAACCCGCGCCGAGCCAGCGGATCGATGCGCGCTCGCGCACGGTGATGCGGTTGTTGCCCATGCTTTCAACCGAGGAAGCCGCGCTCTACGGCGGTGCGCGCAGCCTGGTCGACTGGCACGCGCGGCATCGCTTCTGCGCGGTGTGTGGCCAGCCGACGGACCTCTTCCGCGGCGGCTGGGGGCGGCAATGCGGCAGCTGCAACGCCGAACATTTCCCGCGCGTCGACCCGGTGGTGATCATGCTCGCCGAATGCGAGGATCGCGTGCTCGTCGGACGCCAGCCGGGTTTCCCGCCGGGTTTCTTCTCGGCGCTCGCGGGCTTCGTCGAGCCCGGCGAATCGCTCGAGGAAGCGGTGGCGCGCGAATTGTTCGAGGAAGCGGGAATCCGCGTTGCGGACGTGACCTATGTCGCGAGCCAACCCTGGCCTTTCCCCTCATCGCTGATGATCGGCGCGCGCGCGGTAGCGCACGACCCGGCGCTGACGCTCGACACGACCGAGATCGAAGCGGCGATGTGGGTCGACCGCGCCGACGTCCGCGCCGCGCTGGCGGGCGACATGGGCGCGCCCTTCATGGCGCCCCCGCCGCTGGCGATCGCACGGTTTTTGCTGGAGGATTGGGCCGCTTAGCGAAACCGCCGCGATATTCGAAGAAATTTTCCCAAAATTATAGTAAATAGAAAACGAATCACGCGGATGGGGGAGGCGGGATGCAGAAATATTTGCTGTTACCGGCGCTATTGTTGTTGCCGGGATGTGTTTCCACTTTTGAAGACAAGCATCACTTCGCGACCGTCGATACGAGCACCGGTCAGGTGGTGAATGTCTTTCGCGTCTCTGTCACCGGCGGTGCGGAGATGGCGAATCTGCGGTATATCGCAGGCTATTACGATCCGCGCGCGGTCGACCTCTTCTTCAACGAAGTCAATTCCCAGAACTACACCGACGCCGAGCTGAAAGGCGCGGTCCCGTCGATCTTCAAGACGGTGTCGTGCGACGACCGGGGGGACGACGACTGCAAGAAGAAACAGGACGCCGTGCTGCGCACCGTGCCGGTCGGCGCCGATGGCGGCAAGGAAGGCCGCTTCGTCATGATCCTGTCGAGCAACGCCAATGCCGTGGCGAGCTCGATCGGCAAATTTGCCGAAAATGAACTGGTGATCAGCTCGGCGCTGTTCCTGGCGACCAAGAATGATCGCGAAGCGGTGGCGAGGCTGGACGCCGAGGCGCCGATCGTTTCGGCGCGGCGCAACGCAACGACGGGGGAGATCGGTAAAATCCTGGAAGGGACCGACGCCGATTATAACAGCAAATATCTGCGTACCTTGCAGGCGATAGCGGCCGGACTGGCGCCGGATGCGGCGCCGGCGTTCAAGGACAAGGATGAGGCGGCCGCATGGTTCGCCGCGCGGCCGCGCGGAGGTCGGCAATGACCGGCTTGGGCAGGCTCTCGGCCGCGGTCTTGCTGGGTAGCGTGGCGCTGGGCGGCTGCGCGCGATTGACCGTGCAGGTCGATGTGATGGACCCGGTCTATGCCAAGCAGGCCGCGCGCGATGCCGAAATGCGGATCGAAGGCCAGCGGCTGGCGGAAGGCAATTACCGGACGACGCGGACGCTGGTCGTGCGGCAATTCGCCACCTATCGAAGCTTTCGCGCCAATTGCCTGACCGATGCGGCCACCGCTTATGAGGAGATCGCCGGCGGAATGACCGCCGCCGACGCGGCAACGCAGGGACAGCGGCAGGCCAGCATCGCTCTGGCCCAGACCTATCGCACCGCGATCGCCGATCCCGCCCTGCTGGCGGCCATTGCGGCGCAGGAAAAGGCCTGGCTCGATCGCCTGATCGCCGCCGATCGAAATGCCGGGGCGGCGGTGGCTGCGAGCGGCGGAATCCTGCCGCAGAAAGCGCCGGTGAGCGACGTCGTGCAGCGGACCTGGCTGGCGCGCAACGAGGCGATTGCCGAGCTCGAAACTTATCTGAGGGGCGAGGTCGGGCAATGGCACGCGATCTGCGGACCCGCTGCGGAAAGCGCGGCAGGAGCGCTCGGGCAGAGGGGGCAGGCGATCAAGGCCAAGGTCGAAGCCGAAAAAGGCGCGACCGAGGCGCAGATGGCCGCTGCGACGCGGCAATCGATTGCCGGCGGCGGTATCCTGTTGAACGATCGACTGGAGGCTTTCTATGTCACCGATGCGCCCAAGGAGGCGTGGGCGGAAAGCTATAATCGCGCGTTCGGCGAAGGGATTGGTGGCAGCACCAGCATCGCCGTGGTCATGAACGAAACCGCCGATTTTTCGATCAAGGGCTTTGTCTTCGACGGACGCTCGACCGCCGATATGATCGGCAAGGTCGCGGTGCAGGCCGTCACCCTGCTCGCGGCGTCGCAGGGCCTGCCGGTCGGGACCAGGGCCGCGACGGATTCCGCTCCGGCGGCGTTCACGTCGGACACCACGAAGCTCGTCGCCGATACGCAGAGCAAGCAATATGCGGCGGAGGCGAGCGAAGCCGCCTATCGCGCCTTTCTGTTCCGCATGGCCGATACGATCATGGCCGACATGGGAGCGCTGACGACGGCGGGCGGCTCCGGCGACCCGGCCCGTCAGCGGGTCAAGGACACCTTCGACGCCCACAAGGATAGCTGGAAGTTGCCAGAGCCGAAATAGGGGAGGAAGCGATGCCGGGGTTGGAACATTATCGCGTCGGCGATGTGGTCGAGGTGCAGGATGCGAGCGTCGGCTGGATTCCCGGCGTCGTCATCGGGGCGGGCGTCGGAATGCCGGTCACCGTGAAGACGTCGGGTCCGATACCGGTCGCGGTCACTAATCCGGCGAAGATACGCCCGAGTGCCGCCGGTGTGGCCGCGCGAATACCGGGCAGGACGACTGGGGCGCCGATGCGCGGTGCGTTCCTGCTCGGCGGGATGCAGCATGAAATGGTGCTGGTAAAGCTGGCCGGCCGCGGCGGCGCGAAGCTGCTGGTCGACGTGAACGATATTGAAATCGACTAGGCTCAGGACCTATTAAAAAGCTTGCGCGTGATGGGAGTGGGTGATTCAAGGGTTGCGGGATGTGCAGCCATGGGTGATTTGCTGTTGCTGAGCGAGGCGCAGATGCGCCGGATCGAGGGCTATTTTCCGCTGTCGCACGGGATACCGCGGGTCGATGACCGGAGGATATTGAGCGGCATTTTCTTCGTGTTGCGCAACGGGGTGCGCTGGCGCGACGCGCCGCGGGATTATGGGCCGCACAAGACGATCTACAACCGCTTCATCCGCTGGAGCCGACTGGGGGTGTTCGATCGTATCTTTGCCGAACTGGCCAAGGATGGCGATGGGGTGCTGATGATCGATGCGACCCATATCAAGGCGCACCGGACGGCGGCGAGCCTCTTCAAAAAGGGGCTCTACCCCGCGCTATCGGACGCAGCCGCGGCGGCCTGACCAGCAAGCTCCACCTCGTATACGACGGTCGGGGACGGCCGCTGCGGCTTCACCTGACCGAAGGACAGCGCAGCGATCACAAGGGCGCCGAGGCGCTCATCGGCAGCCTGCCCCCGGCCCGAACCATGATCGCCGACCGCGCCTATAGCTCGGCCTGGTTCCGCCAGGTGCTGGCAGCACGCGCCATCGACGCCTGCATCCCCCCGCACCCCACCCACAAGGTCCGGCACGACTACGACCGGACCCTCTACAAACAGCGCCACCGCATCGAAAACCTCTCCGCCCGGCTCAAAGACTGGCGCCGTATCCATACCCGATACGACCGATGCGCCGACATCTTCAAAGCCGCCATCACATTCGCATGCATCTGCATCTTCTGGATTAATGAGTCCTGAGCCTAGCCGCCGATGGCTCCGCCGGTCGCCGTTACAGCCGCCGACCGGTAATCCGGCTGATTTCCTTCGCCACCATCGCCTCGACCATCGTCGGCAAATTGGCGTCGAGCCAGTCCTTGAGCATCGGGCGCAGCGCGTCGGTCACCACATCCTCGAGCGTGCGGCCGGCAGCCGCCGGTGCGGCAACCGCGGCGGCGACGGCGGGCGCGACCGCGGCGGTCAGCGCTTCGAGCGACTGGCGCGCGGCATCGGCGCTGGCGGGCGAGACGAGTTCCTCGGCGGAGCCTGCCTCGGGCGCGGGGTCGGCGTCATAATCGTCCTCGGCATCCCTCAGTTCGAGGATGTCCTCGCGGGCGGGCTCGCGCGTTTCGCGCGCGCCGGGGGCTTCATCGCGCGCGATGACGCGCCGGATCGACGACAAAATGTCTTCCATCGACGGTTCACGCGACATGTCGCCCATATGGCCCCCTGTGAATCGCCCGGGAAGCGGACGATTAACCATCTCTTACCGGTAGCCGGCGATGGTTAACAAGTTCTTATTGCGGGTTCAGCGGATCGCCGGCGGGGACGCTGGCGTCGGCGGCGGGCACGGCGCGCGTGTCGGTCGCGACCTGCTGGGGCTTCGGATCGTCGTCCCAGTCGAAAATCTTGCCCTTCACGCGCTTGTAATTGACCTCGGGGTCGTAGAGCGCGCCGCCCTCGATCCCCAGGTCGCGCGCCTCGGCCTTGCCCATCGCGGCGAGCACCGAAAAGGCTGCGACATAGGAGTTGCGCCGTGCCGAGACGAGTTGGACCTGCGTGTTCAGATATTCTTGCTCGGCGTTCAGGATATCGAGGATCGAGCGCGTGCCGACGCTGTTCTCGGCGCGCACGCCCTCCAGCGAGAGCGCGTTGGCGCGCACCGCCTGCTCGGTCGCGGCGATGATCTGTTCGTTCGCCTGCCACGCGGCATAGGCGCCGCGCGTCTGGGCGATCACGCCGCGTTCGGTCTCGACATAGGCTTCGATCGCCTGGCTGTTGCGCGACTGCGCCTGGCGCACCTGCGCCGCGGGACGGCCACCCTGGAAGATCGGGATCGTAAGCGATACCGCGGCCTGGGTGCTGGTTGTGATATTCTCCGACGTCGCGCTCGTCACCGAATTGAGGTTGTTGTTATAGCCGCCGCTGAGCGTCGTCGACAATTTGGGCAGGCGCGTCGCGCGGGCGACGCCGATGTCCGAGCGGCTCGCATTGACCAGCTGGTTCGCCGCCTCGATGTCGGGATTGTTGTTGAGCGCGATGGCGACGGCATCCTCGGCGGTGGCGGGCAGGTTAGGGAGCTGCGGCGGCTGTTCGAGGTCGACCGGCGCGTCGCCGACCAGGCGGATATAAGCCTCGCGGCTGGAGATGAGGTTCGATTCGGCGGTGCGCAGATCGCCTTCGGCCAGCGCGAGCCGCGCCTGCGACTGCGCGACGTCGGTGCGCGTGAGGTCGCCGATCTCGAAGCGGTCGCTGGTCGCCTGCAAATTGGTGCGCAGGACCGAGACATTCTTCTGGTTCAATTGGACGATTGCCTGGTCGCGGATGACGTCCATGTAGGCGCCGACGGTCTGCGAGAAAATGCTCGCCTCGGTCGCGCGCAGATCGGCCTGCCCCGCTTCGACGCGATATTTGGCGGCCTTGACCGCATTTTTCACCGCGCCGCCCTGATAGATGGGGACGGTCAGCTGGCCGCCGACGGTCAGCGTGCGCTTCGGCGAGAAAAAGGCGTTGCCGGGAAGGACCAGATTTTCCTGATAATCGACCCCGGCGCCCGCGCTCGGCAGGCCGTCGGCTTTGCGGATCGGCACATTCTCGTCGTTCGCGCGCTGCCCTGCGCGCGCGGCGGTGAGCGTCGGGTTGTTCTCATAGGCCTTGGCGAGCGCCCCCTGCAGCGTTTCGGCGTGCGCCGCGGCGGGCAGCATCAGCGCGCCGAGCGCGAGGCCGGCAAGCCAGCGGGCGCGGGGCTGTTTCTTGTTGGTATCGAGCATCGTCATGATCAGCCTGAAAACTGGGGAGGTGCCGGTTAGAACTGGAAACCCTTCGGTGCCGCAAAGCCCGGCAGCGGCGCGACATCCATGTCGGCAAAGGGCCGCAGCACGATCGTGCCGCCGGTCTTCACCCCCTGCACCAGGCGGCTGACGCTGCCGTCGCGCAGCGCCGCGACGATCCGGCCGCCCTCGACCAGCTGATCGGCGAGCGCCGCGGGCAGCGCCTCGATCGCGCCTTCGACGATGATGCGGTCGAACAGCCCCTTGCCCGGCGTGCCAGCGGCGAGCGGACCTTGCGTCCAGCGGATCGCGGGGTTGGTCGCCGCAAGCTTCGCCATTTCGATCAGCCCGGTCTCTTCCTCGAGCGCTTCGACCTCGGCGCCGAGCAGCGCGAGGCATGCGGCGGTGTAGCCGGTCGCGGCGCCGACGAGCAGTACGCGCATGCCGGGACGGATCGCCGCCGCGACGAGCAGGCGCCCGGTGACCAGCGGCGGGTTGAGCGCGCGGCCGCTGCCCAGCGGGATCGCGCGGTCCATATAGGCGACGCTCGCCAGCGCGGGCGGCACATGCGCCTCGCGCGCGACCGCGCCCATCGCGCCGACGACGGCAGGGTCGATCACGTCATTGGTGCGAAGCTGGCTGTCGATCATCGCAGCCCGCATCTCCGCGGCACTTGCCTCGTTCAATTTGGCCTCGCTCAATTTCGTCGCCATCAGCGCTGTCCGTTTCCTGGAATGACTTTCATTGCAGCCCGCTCTAGCCCAAGCGATGCTGTATTGCAATGCTAATACAGCATGAGCGTCTGCTGGGCCGCGCATAGCTGCCCCGGCCGCCGCCGCCAAGGGTGCATCGGCGAATCCTTGACAAGGGTGGCAAAGCCCATCACTAGCGCAGGCCCACCCAGGCCGTCCGACAGGACCGGCCGTTCGGCATGAGGCCCGATGGCGGAGTGGTGACGCAGCGGACTGCAAATCCGTATACGCCGGTTCGATTCCGGCTCGGGCCTCCAACCATATCCATCGAACCGACTTATGGACAGTTTCGTCTGCGAAACGGCGCAATTGTGCGTGTCCGCAAGGCGTGGACGGTCTCTGATCATGGTACTCTCGCATGTGAATAGCGTGAAATTGGCCAGAGTCTCTGCGCGAGAATCTCGATCTACGGAATTGAAATCACGGCGGGGCTTGTCCGGTAGTCGACGGTCTGCTTACGTGCCTGCATTTGCAAAAGCCGACATATAACGCTGTTCCAGCGTTGCATGCACATTCTCGGAGTATGAAGTATCAAGTTCCAAGGCTGCCTCGAAACATTCGATAGCCTTCACATCCGCCGCGACGTCGCCTTCCGCCCAAATTGACGCATGGCATAGCAAACCGATATAGTCGCCTTTGCGTCGTACAAGCGACGCGGTACCGGCCAATTTCCGCCCCGCCGATACCAGATTGAAGCGGCCGTCGCAGTGGCTGCCGTCTACACGGCCCAGGCATGCGCGGACGCCTATCGAACATATCGACGCTGCCAGATGTTCGCAGAATATCCGGAACCGACGGATCGCATCGTCGCCGTCCCCGCGCCACGATTGAAGATGGCTGGCGTTCAGTGTGCCGGGCCGGTGCGCCACCGTCGTTCCCCCACTCGGCCGCACAAACACCGGCCACCCTCGGCAGGCGCTCTCCAGCGCTGCATCGGCGAAACGGGGCATAGCCGCAAAACGCCGCGTCGTGACGAGACAAGGGCGGTTCGTCCAGAGCCGCCACCCGCCCGCGCTGGCGTCACCCCCGAGCAGCGCGTCGAGGCGCACGGAATCCGCGTCGATCGCTGTCCGTCCGTCGCCGCACTCGACCGGAACATCATCCGCTATCGCCATCGCCAGGCGCGACACGATCGTCGGCGGCATGATCATTCAGACGATCCGTGCCGCCACCGCCCCCGCACGCACCGGGACCTCAGCCGCGATCAGGATTTGCAGCGTTCCGGTGGCCGACGCGATGAGTTCATAGCTCGATTTCTCCACCATGATCTCGGCGATGATCGCGCCTTCCGCGACGGCGTCGCCATCCGCATAGAGCCATGCCGAGATCGCGGCTTCATCGTCGGCGCGCCACACGCCGAATGGAATCGTCACATCGGTCATCAGTTCGAAATCCTCATCATCTGGCGCACGGCGGCCGTGACCTTGTCGGCATTGGGCAGCACGAAATGCTCCATCACCGGGGTGAAGGGCACGGGAATGTCGGGGAAAGCGATGCGCTGCGGCGGCACGAGAAGCGGGATGCTAGCTTCGCAGACGCTAGCGATGATCTCCGCGCCGACGCCGTAGCTCAGATAATCATCGTCGACGACAAGCAGCCGCCCGGTCCGGCGCACCGATGCGCGCACCGTTTCGCGGTCGAGCGGCGCGATGCTGATCAGATCGATGACCTCGACCGAAACATCCTCGTTGGCGAGCCGCCCGGCGGCGTCGAGCGCCTGATGAACCGAAAGACCCAGACTCACGACCGTAATATCTTCGCCCTCGCGCACGCATTTCGCTTTGCCGAGCGGGACGACATAATCTCCCTCGGGCGCATCGGTGATCGAACGCTGCACGGTCCCGAGCCAGCCCATGCCCTGCAGAGCCTTGTGATACATGAAGATCACCGGGTTGGGATCGCGGATCGCCGCCAGCATCAGGCCCTTCGCGTCGTGCGCGTTCGAGGGAATGACAACCTTCAGCCCCGGCAGATGGCCGAAGGTCGCGTAGAGCGCCTGGCTGTGCTGACCGGCGTCGCCATAGCCGCCGCCGACGCTGGTCATCAGCACCATCGGACACGTCACCTGTCCGCCCGAAAAATAGCTCTGCTTGGCCGCGAGATTATAGATCGCGTCCATGCACACGCCGAAGAAATCGACGAACATCAGCTCGACCACGGGGCGCATTCCCGCAGCCGCGAGGCCCACCGCGGCGCCGATAAAGGCGGTCTCGGAGATCGGCGTATCGCGGACGCGTTCGGGGCCGAAACGGTCGAGCAGCCCGGTTGTCGTGCCGAAGACGCCGCCGAGCTTTGCAATGTCCTCGCCCATGACGAGGACATCGGGATCGCGCTCCATTTCCTGCCCGATCGCTTCGGCGATCGCGCGGGCGATGGTCAGGCGGCGAGCCGGCCTAACGGCCGTTGCGGTGTCAGGCGAAGACATGGGCAAAAGCCTCTTCTGGATCGGGATAAGCCGCGGCGCGTGCGAAGGCGAAGGCGGCATCGACGGCCGCCCGCGCGTCGGTCTCGGCGCGGTCGAGGTCGGCCGCCTCGAAACCGTCGGTGAGCAGGCGCGCGCGATAGGCCGGAATGGGATCGCTCGCCTTCAACCGCTGGACCTCCCCCTCAGGCCGATACCCTTCCGCGTCGCCCATAAAATGTCCCTCGAGCCGGCAGGTCTCGATCTCGATCAGCGATGGGCCCTCGCCGCGCCGCGCGCGAGCGATCGCCGCTCCGGCAATGGCATGGACCGCGTCGGCGTCGTTGCCGGCAACGAAATGGCCGGGCATCGCATAGGCCGCCGCGCGATCGGCGTTGCGCTCGACCGCCGTGCAGTCGCGCTTGGAGACGGAGATGCCATAGGCATTGTCCTCGATCACGAAAACCGCCGGCACCTTCCACACCGATGCGAGATTGAGCGCCTCGTGAAAGGCCCCCTGGTTCGCAGCGCCCTCGCCGAGAAAGGCGATCGCGACAGTATCGTCACCGCGCAGCTTGCTCGCCAGCGCCGCGCCGACCGCTGGCCCCAAACCCTGCGCAATGATGCCCGAACAGGCGAAATTCACCCGAGCGTCGAACAAATGCATATGGCCGCCGCGGCCGCCCGACAGCCCGCTCGCCTTGCCGAAAATCTCCGCCGCCATGGCGCCCAGATCGACCCCCTTGGCGATCGCGACATGGTGCGGGCGGTGCGTCGCGGTGACCGTATCGCCGGGCCGAAGATGCGCGCAGACTCCCACGGCGCAGGGTTCCTGCCCGTCGGACAGATGCATCTCGCCCGGGAGAGGCCCCTTCGCCATGTTGAACACCGGGCTTTTGCCTTCGAAATAGGCGGGCTTGATCAGTGCCTCGAAATGGCGGCTCTTGACCATCGTGGCGTACATCCACAGCCGGTCGCTGGCGTTGCTCGCGCCGCTCATCGCGCGACCCATCCGCCATCGATGACCAGTTCGATCCCGGTCACGAAACGCGCTTCGTCGCTGCCAAGATAAACCGCGCCCATCCCGATATCCTCGGGACTTCCCACCGCGTTGAGCGGGCACAGCGAAGCGACCGCGGCCCACGGATCGTCGGCGGGGATCGACCCTTCGCGCACCCAGCCCTCGACCGCCATTTCGAGCATCGGGGTACGGATGCAGCCGGGGTGGATCGAATTGCAACGGATCGGCAGTGCATGGGACGCCCACTCGATCGCGAGGCTCTTGGTCATATGGCGCACTGCGCCTTTCGACGTATTATAAGCGAGCTGGTCGGGATAACCGACGAGCCCCGCAATCGACGAGATGTTGACGACGCTGGCCGCACCACTCGCGGCGAGCAGTGGCTGCATCGTCCGGCAGCCGAGGAACAGTCCGTCGACATTTACCGCCATCAGCCCGCGCCAGTCGGCAAGGCTATGCTCGGTCATCGGCTTGACCAGTTCAACGCCGGCATTGTTGACCAGGATCGAAAGGCTGCCGTGCGATGCAGCGATATGCCCGGCCGCGGCGGCCCAGTCGTCTTCGCTCGTCACGTCGAGCGCCAGCGCCTCGACGCCGATCTCGTCCGCCAACGTCTCGCAGCCCGCAACATTGCGGTCTGCTGCGACGACGCGCGCGCCTTCGGCCGCCATCGCCCGCGCGATCCCCGCCCCAATGCCTTGTGCTGCGCCCGTGACCAGCGCGACCTTGCCTGCGAGCCTGCCCGCCATATCCGTCTCCCATCGTCTTTGGTCCGGACTAGGAGAGCGGACGCCTCGTGACTTGCATCAGAAAGGCGGCTTATTTGGGCAGGAAGGAACTCGCAGCTTCTCCGTCCCGGCTCTCGGCCGCCGCCCGGCGAAAGGTGCGCGGCGAGAGTCCGAAAGCATCGCGAAATGCATGGCTGAAATGCGAGGCATCGGCGAAGCCGTGCCGCATCGCGATCTCGGTGATCGAGTAGGAAGCCATCGACCGGCTCGACAGGTCGCTCCGTGCCGCGAGCAGACGGCGTTCGCGGATCCAGGTGCCGACGGTGACGTCGAACTCCTCGAACAGGCGGTGGAGATAGCGCGGGCTGAACCGGAAGGCCGCCGCGATGCTCGCTGCGGACAATCCGGGGTCGCCGAGATGCGCCACGATATGATCTTGGACCCGGCCGAGCAGTGCGCGGCGAAAATTGGTGCCGCCGAGCTTCTCGGTGTCGGGGCGAAACGCCGCCGCGACCAGTTCGACCGTTGCGCGCAGCACCGCGGTCCGGTCGCGTGGATCGACGGTTTCGACCGTGCGGTGGATTTGCCGCAGGTGCGACAGCAGAATTGCGCCCAGTCCCGCGCTGCCGTCGACGGTGAGCCCGCACATATCCTCGATCCCCGGCACGATCGTCTTCGCCATCTGGTGCGGGATCATGATCGACAGCTGGTGCAACTGCTCGCTGTTCTGGAACATAGCGGGACGCGTGCTGTCCCACACCGCGATCGTGTCGCGCCGCACCACGGATTCATTGCGCCCCTGCCGCAGCAGGCAATTCCCCTCCTCGAAATGGAGCAGGCAGAAATAATCCTCGGTTCCGCGCTTCACATCGTCCATCGTGCGGTAGCCGGTGACGGGGTCGCACACGATGTCGGTAAAAACGAAATCGTCGATGGCGCGCCGGCGCACCTGCGCGTCGTATCGCTCGCCATTGCCCTTGCTCAGCCCCCAGTGGAAATGCGTCCGGTCGAACACTTCCTGGAATCCCGGCAATTGCCGTGGCGGCGGCAAATGCGCCGATGTCCATTGTTCCTCGGTCAGAAGCATTGGCCTGCCCTCTCTCCAACGCGGCAAGCTATGCCTTTTGGCGTGGCGATGCAATCGAGGGGGCGGCCGGGTTCACGCTGACACAAATATGGCTACGCGATGAGACAATTGCCGCCACAAAAGCACGGCCTTCCGTGCGCTTTGCGCCGCACGCAGTTCCCGCTCAACCAAATTTTGCACCGCTCAGGCACATGCGCCAAGCATCAGCACCGGCCTAGAAGACGAGAACAGCAGGACGCCCAAACAAAGGGCGCCGATATCCTGGGAGGGGACATCATGAAAAGCCAGTTCCGAACTTCGCTACTGACCGCCGCCACCGTTTCCGCACTTGCTTTGGCCGCGCCGGCGTTTGCGCAGGACAGCGCCGAGGGCGACCCGCCGACCGGCGGCGTCGGCGAAATCGTCGTCACGGCGCAGAAGCGCGCGCAGAATCTACAGGACGTCCCGATCTCGGTCAGCGCGTTCGACGACACCGCGATCCGGGAAGCGGGCTTTACGAACAGCCTGTCGATCGGCGACCAGGTTCCGAACCTTGAGATCAAGACGTTCGGCGGCGTCCCCAACATCTTCATCCGCGGCGTCGGCAACAATGATTTCAACGCCTCATCGATCGGTCCGATCAGCATCTACCGCGACGATGTGGTTGTCGCCTCGACCGGTAGCCAGATCTTCTCGCTGTTCGACCTCGAACGGATCGAGGTGGTGCGCGGCCCGCAAGGCACCCTCTTCGGCAAGAACACGACCGGCGGCGCGATCCAGTTCTTCTCGAAGCTTCCCGATGGCGAATTCGAAGGCAATGCCCGCTTCGGCTATGGCCGTTTCGACCTGTTCGAAGGCGAGGCGGCGGTCAGCCTGCCGCTGGCCGATACGCTTTCGCTGCGCGTCGCGGGAATCGTCCGCCGCCGCGACGGCGAAAAGGTCAACCTGTTCACCGGCGACCGCGCGATCGATGTCGACGAAGCCGCCGCCCGCGCGATCCTGCGCTGGCAGCCGTCGGGTGACACCGACGTCCGCTTGTCGGTCGGCGGCGGCCGCGACCGCAGCGATTATCTTGAAAACAAGCCGGTCGGGACGATCAGCGGCGCCGACCTGTTCGGCTATTCCGACCCCTTCCCCGACAATCCCAATTTGCTCAACTTCAACGGCCAGTCGCGCAATCACAGCGACAATGTCTTCGTCAATCTCAACATCGCCCAGAGCTTCGGCGACTTCACCTTCAAGTCGATCAGCGGCTACGACAAGAGCGATGTCGACAACCGCGTCGATGTCGATGGCGGCACCAAGCGCGTCGATGAAATCACCTTCCTGACCGACGCGAAACAGCTGACCCAGGAGTTTCAGATCGCCTATGATAACGGCCCGCTCAACGCGATCGCGGGCCTTTACTATTTTCAGGAGAATCTCGACGCCGACAGCAATGCCGATCTGCTCGGCGAATTGACTTTTGCGCAGGGTGCGCTGCCGCTGATCACGCGCGCGACACGCAAGAACCGCGCTTATGCGATCTTCGGGCAGGCGACCTATGCGGTGATGCCGACGCTGCGATTGACCGTCGGGGGGCGTTACACGATCGACAAGGTGCGCGCGACGCACCGCGCCGATCTGGTTCCCGGTTTCTTCGATGCCGACATTCCCGACGGCGCACCGGTGCCGCTGGTGCCCTTCGCGGCACTGCGCGATACCTTCAAATCCTTCACGTGGCGGATCGCAGCCGACTTCGACGTGACCGACGACATACTGGCCTATGCCAGCATCGACCGCGGCTTCAAGGCGGGCGGCTTCAACATCGGCATCATCACCAGCATCGCCGAGCGGACGCAGGTCGATCCCGAATATCTGACCTCTTATGAAATCGGGCTAAAGAGCACCTTGTTCGATCGCCGCCTGCGGTTGAACCTCTCGGCCTTCTACTACGACTATACCGATCTGCAGGTGCTGTCGGTGAACCGGCAGGCGGGGAGCGCGGTGCCGACGCTGGGGCTCGACAATGCCGCCGACGCCACGATCAAGGGGATCGAGGTCGAGGCGACAGCCGTGCCGACGGACTGGCTCGACATGGGACTCAACCTCGGCATCCTCGATGCCAAGTACAAGAATTACCTGTCGGGTGCGATCGATCCCGTGACCGGCGATCCGCGCGACTTTTCGGGCAACCGCATGCCCGGTGCACCGAAATTCACGCTGTCGACCTTTGCACAGGTCACCGTGCCGGTGGGCAGGTTCGAGACGCGCTGGCGTGCCGAGTACAACTACACCGGCAAGAAATATTACAACAATGCGCAGGACGAGCTGATCAGCTCGGGCGAAGGCTATGGCCTGCTCAATCTGCGCGTCGCCTTCGCCGATCCCGACCAGGGATGGGAACTCGCCGCCTGGGCGAAGAACGTCACCGGAAAGGCCTATATCGTCGATGCGACCGACACGAGCGGCTTCGGTTTCGTGCCCCGCTATTATGGCGAGCGCGCGACCTATGGCGCCGAATTTTCCGTCCGCTTCTGACCCTCTCAAACGAGTATTTCAACATGATGGATGAACATCTGACGCCTCCCGCCGCCATGAAATGGGCAACGATCGCCGACGGGATCGAGTTTGCATTGCTCTATTCGAGCGCCGAGACGGGCCGCTGGACCGTGTTGTTTCGCGCCCAGCCCGGCAGCTTCTTCGGACCGCACCGCCACCTCGGTGCCGGGGAATATTATGTGACGAAAGGCCGGATGACGTACCGCATGGGCGAAGCGGGCCCCGGCACCTATGGTTATGAGCCGCTCGACGTGGTGCACGATCACACCGCATTTCCCGAATATACCGAACTGCTTTTCACCAACTATGGCCCGATTGCCTTTCTGGACGAAGCGGGCGAGATATCGTCGATCCTCGACCACAAGTTGCTGGAGGATCTTTCAGCGGCTGTATGAGACGATGAGCGCAACTTACGAAGACGCCTATGCGAGCAGCCTCTCGGATCCCGACGCCTTCTGGCTGGAGGCGGCCGGGGCCGTCGACTGGATCGAGCGCCCGCAGTCCGGATGGACCGAGGGCCGGGGCTGGTTCGCCGACGGCACGCTCAACACCTGCTACAACGCGGTCGACCGCCATGTCGCCGCAGGGCGCGGGAAAGACATCGCGGTCATCTACGAAAGCCCGGTTACGGGCACACGCCAGCAGATCGATTTCGACACACTTCTCGAACGGGTGTCGCTAACCGCCGGAATGCTGAAGAACCTCGGCATCGCCAAAGGCGACCGCGTCATCATCTATATGCCGATGATCCCGGAGACGCTCTTCGCGATGCTCGCCTGCGCGCGCATCGGGGCGATCCATTCGGTCGTCTTCGGCGGCTTCGCCGCTCCGGAGCTCGCCAAGCGTATCGACGATGCGGCGCCGCGCGCCCTGCTGACCGCCTCGTGCGGGATCGAGGGCGGGCGGATTCTTCCTTACAAGCCGCTTGTCGACCATGCGCTCGCATTGGCGTCGCACCGGATAGAGCATGTCGTGCTGTTGCAGCGTCCGCAATGCGTCGCGGAACTCGTCCCGGGACGCGACCATGACTGGACCGAAAGCTATGAAACTGCCGGCCCTGCCGCCTGCGTCCCCGTCGCTGCGACCGACCCGCTCTATATCCTCTACACCTCGGGCACCACGGGGACGCCGAAGGGCGTCGTGCGCCAGAACGGCGGGCATGCGGTGGCGCTCGCGTGGAGCATGCGTCATATTTATGGAGCCCAGGCCGGCGAGACCTTCTGGGCGGCATCCGACGTCGGGTGGGTCGTCGGGCACAGCTATATCGTCTACGGTCCGCTGATCGCGGGATGCACCACGCTGCTTTTCGAAGGCAAACCGGTGGGCACCCCCGACGCCGGGACGTTCTGGCGCACGATCACCGCGCATCGGGTCGACATCTTCTTCACCGCACCGACTGCGATCCGCGCGATCCGCAAGGAGGATCCCGAGGGTCGCTTCATTCAGGACATCGGCACCGGGCGCCTGCGCGCGATGTTCCTCGCGGGCGAGCGTGCCGATCCCGACACGTTGCTCTGGGCGGAGCAGCAACTGGACATTCCGGTGATCGACCATTGGTGGCAGACCGAACTCGGCTGGCCTGCGGTAGCAACCTGCCTCGGGCTCGGCGACAGACGGCGGCGCGCGGGCAGCGCGGGTTTTCCGGTTCCCGGATTCCGCTTCGCCGTACTGGACGACGACGGCGCGCCGGTCGCACCCGGGGCGAGCGGTCATATGGTCATCGGGACGCCACTGCCGCCCGGTTGCTATTCGTCGCTATGGAACAATGTCGAAGGCTACGGCCGTGCGTTCCAGAGCTTTGCCGGTCATTATGAAAGTGGCGATGCGGGCCATGTCGACGATGACGGGTTCGTCCACATCATGGGCCGCACCGACGACATCATCAACGTCGCAGGCCATCGCCTGTCCACAGGGCAGATCGAACAGATCATCGCCACCCACCCCGCCATTGCCGAATGCGCCGTTATCGGCGCCGACGACCAGCTCAAGGGCATGATCCCGCTCGCCTTTGCAGTGGTCAAGAGCGGTGTGAACGCGGCGGAAGAATTGTCTGGCGAGATTATATCTCTGGTGCGGGAAGAGCTTGGACCCGTTGCCGCTTTAAAGCAGGTCGTCATCGTCAATGCTCTGCCCAAGACCCGCTCGGGCAAGATTTTGCGCGCCGCCATTCGCGGGCTGGCCAACGGAAGAGACGTCGGCACGCCGCCAACGATCGAAAACCCCGGGGCGCTGGCAGCAATTGCAGCTTCGTTGCAAGTTCGACTGAATCCCCACTCCACATAATCGCCAATCGCCGCTTACGGCCAGACCGCTTTCGGCGCAGATATAAAAAGGCGGACGCTACCGCCGCTTTCGGCTAGGGCATGCGTTCTCATCCTGCATGTCCGGACGGGCGCATGGCCGATGGGAGGGGGAAGCCAGTGAAGAAGCTGGGGCGGCGGACGGTGCTGGTCGGATCCGCGGCGATGACGGTCGGCGGCGCAGCCTCTGCCCGCGCGCGGGCGAACCCGGCATGTCCCGACGCCGATTCGGCGTGGATTCCGTCGGAGGCGCTGGTCGGCGAACTGCCGCGCCTCATGCGCGTCGCCGGGGTGCCCGGCGTCGCCATCGCGGTGGTCGACCGCGGGCGGCTCGCCTGGAACCGGGGCTTCGGCGTAAAGAACATCCTCACCGGCGACCCGGTGCGCGAGGACACGCTGTTCGAGGCCGCGTCGATGACCAAGCCGGTCTTCGCCTATGCCGTGATGCGGCTGGCCGACGAGAAGCGCCTCGATCTCGACGCGCCGCTCGTCGCCTATCGCCGGCCCGACCATCTGGGCGACGATCCGAATCTGGAACGCATCACCGCGCGGCACGTGCTGGAACATTCGACCGGCTTGCCCAATTGGGCATCGGCGCCGCTCGTCACGAGCAGCGCGCCGGGATCGGGGTACAGCTATTCGGGCGAGGCCGTCGTCTGGCTTCAGCTGGTCGTCGAGACGATCATGGGCATGGGGCTCGGCGACGCGATGCGGACAAAATTTTTCGAGCCCGCGGGCATGTCCAGCAGCAGCTTCGGCTGGGACGAGGCGATCGCGGCGGCCGCGGTCTACGGTCATTCCGAGCCGCCCGAAGGCGAAGCGACGCTGCCGCCGCAGCCGACGCGTGAACTCGGCGACAAGCTGCTTGCGATCGCGGTGAAGCGGCGCAAGCCGATCGCGTCCTGGCCCTAGGCGGATTCGGTCGCGGCGATGTGCGAGATGGATCCGAAGGCGGTGCCGTCGACGCACGACCTGCTGGTCAATTCGGCGGGCGGCCTCCTCATGACCGCGTCCGACTATGCGCGCTTCATGGCGCTGATTATGGACCGGCGGGCCCGCTGTTTCAGCACAGCGGCAGCAATTACGGGATATTCAAGACGCTGGGCGTGGGCGACGCGCGCAACGGGCGCGCGATCATCGTCTTCACCAACGCCGCGAACGGCAATGCGCTCGCCGCGCGCATCGTCCGCGAGGCGACCGGGATCGACCGTCTGAAAACTTTGATCTGATCGCGGCGCTGCTCAGCGATCGAGCAGCCGGAAGCGTACCGCCACGCCGCCGCCCGGCGCCATCGCGAGATCGAGGCTGTCGGCGCTTGTCACCACGCGCTTCGAAATCGCCAGCGCTCCGGGATTGGTGCGATAGTCGGCACCGGGACCGTCGGCGTAGATTTGCGCCTCGTATCGCCTGCCAGGCGCGAGGAAGTCGAGGCGCTGGCTGAGCCCCCGCGCTTCCTCGTCGCCGATCGCGCCGAGATACCAGTCGCCGCCGCCGCGCTCCTGCCGGGCGACGACGACATAGTCGCCGATCGCGCTCTGAAGCGTGCGCGACACCTCCCAGTCGGCGGGCACGTCGCGGATGAAGCGGAAGGCGTCGGGGCGGGCGGCGTAATTTTCGGGGAGGTCGGCGGCCATCTGGATCGGCGAATAGACGACGACATATTCGGCGAGCTGCGTCGCGAGCGTCGATTGCACGCGGCGCGTCAGCTCCTTGCCGCTACGCGCGATGTCGAAGATCCCCGGGGTGAAGTCCATCGGCCCCGCGAGCAGCCGGGTGAAGGGCAGGATCGTCATATGCTCGGGCGGGTTGGTCGGGTTGCCCCAGGCGTTGAACTCCTGCCCGCGCGCCCCCTCGCGGCTGACCCAGTTGGGCCAGGTCCGGCGCAGCCCGGTGTCCTTGACCGGCTCGTGCGTGTTGATCGCGATGCGAAGCTTCGCCGCACGCTTGACGACGTCGAGATGATGGTCGACCGCATATTGGCCCGCGAACCACTGCAGCCCGCCGTCGCGATCGGCGATCGTGCCGCTGTGGCGGACATAGCCGGTCTTGATCAGCGACACGCCATTGTCGGCGTAGAGCTTCAAGCCGGCATCGAGCTGGCGCGCATAATTTTCGATCGCGCCGCCGGTCTCGTGATGCCCGATCAGCTTCACCCCTTTCGCCCTGCCGTAGCGCGCGATCTCGGGAAGGTCGAAATCGGGATAAGCGGTGGTGAAGCTGAACTTGTCGCCATTGGCGATCCAGTCGCCGTCCCAGCCTTTGTTCCAGCCTTCGACGAGGACGCCGTCGAAGCCGTTCGCGGCGGCGAAGTCGATGTAGCGCTTGACGTTGGCGGTGTTGGCGCCGTGCGTGGGCCCGCTGCCCCAGGTCGACTTCTCGAGGTGCATTTCCCACCACACGCCGACATATTTGCCCGGTTTGAACCATTTTGCGATGCCGGGAAGCCGGCTCGGCTCGTTGAGGTTGAGCGTGATGCGGCTGTCGGCGAGCGCACCCGGCGTCTCGCCGACGAGCACGGTGCGCCACGGCGTCGTGAACGGCCCGGTCTTTTTCGCGAGCACCCCGTCGGGCCAGGGCATCAGCCACGCGCTGTAGGTGCCCGCGCCATTGCCCTGGAGCAGCATCGACGGGAAATCGACGAGCGCGGCCTCGTGGAAGCTCAGATAAAGGCCGTTGTCGCCCTTCAGTGTCAGCGGGGTCTCGGCGAGGGTGATGCGGCGCGCGTCGGTCTGCTTGTAGAGATATTCGTCGCGTTCCTGTCCCAGCCCCTCGTACCACCAGGCCTGATAGGCGCCGACGGTGCGAAACTGGGTGCGGTCGGCGGTCACCGCGACCGCCTGCCCCGCGGGGATGCCGGCATAATCGTAGCGAAAGCCGAGGCCGTCGTCGAAGAGGCGGAAGGTGACCCCGACCGACCGGTTGAGCGGCGTGTCGCCCGCGAGCTTGACCGAAAGCTCGCTGTGATTGTCGCGGATCAGGCGCTCTTCGCCCCACGGCTGTTCCCAGCTCGTGTCCGACGCCGAGCGCCTGGCGTCGCCGAGCGCGGTGAAGCGCGGATCGTTTTCGCCCGCGAAGCTCAGCCCCAGCCGCGACGGCGCGATCACCGTCACGTCGCCGCGCCGCACCTCGTAACGCGCGTCGCCGCCCTCGACCGCAATGCAGAGCTCGAGCACTTTGCCGGGCGACGCGATGCATTCGCGCGCCGTCGCGGGCGACGCGAGCGCCAGCAGCGACAGGCCGGAGAACAGGGCAAGCTTGCGGATCATATGTTCGTCTCTTTCGGGCGAGGGGTCATTTGTCGAAGGCGGCGCGCAACCGGCGGCGCAGCGCGGCGCGCTCGGTGGCGGACATCGGGCCGAGCACGCCGCGCAGCGCTTCGGGGATATGCGCCACGGCGGCCGCGGGGTCGCCGAACACATGGCTCTCGAACATCGCCTGCCAATAGGCGCGCTCGCCGGCCGGCAGGTCGCGCAGCGCGAGCAGCGCGGCGAGGAAGATGTCGTGCGGGTTTTCGACGCCCGCGCCCGCGCCGCCCCACCAATAATTGACCATCGCATTATAGGGGTGGAGCGAGGTCACATGGTGCCACCAATAGCGCGGGATGAAGATCGCATCGCCGGGCTCGATCATCGCGACGCGCGCCTCGGCCATCGCCTCGCGAAAGCGCGGGAAGCGGTCGTAGTCGGGACTTTCCGGGTCGACGAGCGACAGCGGCGGCGGATTGTCGAGCGGGCCGATGTAGAGGTTCGCCACCTGCTCGGGCGGGAAGAGCAGGAAGCGCCGCCGCCCCGCGATCACGCAGGCGAGATTATGGTCGCGGTCGTTGTGCGTCTGCGTCTTCACCGCGCCGCCGAGCCACAGCTTCGGCCCCGTATCGGCGGGGAGCAAAGGCATCGGGTTCTGGCCCGTGAAATCGGGCAGCGCCTCGGCGAGCGGCAGCATCTGGATAGCCACCGTCGGGGCGTTCGCCTGGCCCATCAGCGCCTCGATCCGCGTCAGCGTGTCGCGCAGCGGCGCGTGGCGCTTGGTGAAGCTGAACTCACGGATGTCGGCGCGATAGGCGAAGCGCCCCGCGGCGCGCGCGGGCGCCTCCATCACGGGCACCGGCACCCTGCGGTCGAGCCCCGCCAGATAGGCGTTGAGGCGGCCGGGCGAATGGCGCCCGGCCGCCAGCGCGACCCAGTCGTCGAACAGACCCTTGACGACGACAGGCTTTCCGGCCGCGACCAGCGCGGCGAAATCGGCGGGCGCCGGCGCGCTGCGCGCGGCGATGCGCGGCAGCGCGTCGAGCGGCGACGGCGCGGCAGCGGGCGGATCGAGGCGCGCGGGCTCGGCCATCACGCGCGCTGCATGATGCGCGCGAGCGCGGCGTCGTGCGTCGGCTGGCGCAGCACCTGTTCGCGTACGGTGCCGAGCATCTTGCGCAGATGCGCCTTCACCGTATCGGGCGGGGTGCGGTCGACCGACGGCCGCCAGCCCTCGGGCAGGATGCCGTGGCCGGTGAGCAGCGCGCGCCAGCTGTCGGGGGGCAGGCTCTCGTCCTCGTGCGGCGCAAGCTCGCCGCGCGCGCGGAAGAAAGCGAGCAAATGCTCGAGCTCGGCCGAGCGCGGGACGGCGCGCGCGGCGTCCCAATAGCGCCCGCTGTAGGTCTGCAAGGCGAAATGCGCGGTCTGGAAGTCGGCCACGCGGTCGAAATGCGAGCGCATGAGCCGGTTATATTCGGCGCGCCGCACGTCGCAGGCAGCCGCGCCCGGATAGGCCGCAATCAGATGGACGATACCGAGCTGCAACGCGTGCATTGGCAGGCCGTGGAGCTGGTCGAAGGCAGCGGCGGCTTCGCCTAGCGCGACGACATTCTGCGCCCAGGGCGCGGCCGCCATACCCGTCGCCAGCGGGCGGATCGCGACGCTTTCGAGCGGCAGCCCGCTGGCGGCTTGTGCGGCGGCCAGCGCGTCGTCGTCGTTCGTGACGGCGCTCGAAAAGATATGCGTGACATGGGTGTGCGCCATGGCGGGGTAGAGCGCGGTCCAGCCGTCGGCGCTCGCGCGGACCTCCGAATAGACAGGCAGCGCGGCGAAGCGCGGGGCGCGAGCGACGAGCAGGCGATCGCCGGGCAGCGGTGTCGGGTCGAACGCGGCGCCCGGCGTCCTGCGCAGCAGCTGCCCTTCGCGCGTGACATCGACGAACAGTCCGGCCTCGATACGCGGCCCGCCGTCGAGCAATAACGCGGTGATGCCATCCTCGCCGTGCGCGACGTCGATGCTAGTCGCCTCGACGATCTCGACCCCCAGATGCAGGGCGATCGCGCGCAGGCTCTTCGCATAGGCGGCGGCGGGGAGGTGGTAGCCGTAGTCGGCGCGCGCGTAGCGCTCGCTCTCGTCGTCGGGAAAGAAGAGACGGCCCTGATGCGCCGCGCTTGCGGTCAGCGAAAAATCGTCGAGCCCGACGCCGAGCCCGTGGCGGCGCGCCTTGACCCAGTGCGGGAAGAAGTCGCCGCCGTCGATCGCACTGCCGAAGCCGCCATAGCTGTGGAGGAAGGAAGCACGCCCGGCGCCGCTCCGCTCGGTGAAATTCTGGCCGAGGGTGAAGGCGCCGCCCGTCGTACGCAGCAGCGCCGCCTCGTCGATGCCGATCTGGTTGTGCAGCGCCTCGATCGCCGGCAGCGTCGCATGGAGGTCGGCGGGTCCCGCCTCGCCCGGCAGCGCGACCGCGGTGACCGCCACCCCAGCGGGCGCGAGCGCGCGGCGCAGCGCCGCCGCCGCGAGCCACAGCGGCGCGTCGCGGCCGAGGAGCGCGATGTGCAGCGCGCTCATGCCGCGCTCGCGGTGGCGCCGGGCGCCGCGATCCCCGCCGCGGCGCAATAGCCGGCGATGAACTCGGCGTGCGGCGTCATGTCGGCGGCGTTGACCGCGATCCGCTCCGCCAGATCGTCGAGCCGCGCCTGCAATTCGGTATCGGGCTGGCGGTGCGTCAGCAGGTTGGTGGCCGACGGCAGCACACCTTGGCCTTCGAGCACCGAAAGCCAGCTGTCGCGCGAGAAGAGGCCGAGCTTATAGTCGGGCGCGATCGCGCTTTCGCGGAACAGCGCGATCTTGTGCGCGAGGCTGTCGGGGAGCGCCATATGGCGGACATGGTCCCAGAGCGGTTCGCCCGCGCGCGCATTGGCGGTGTAGTGGAGCACGAGGAAGTCGCGCGTGCGGTCGTAGTGGATTTCGAACAGGCGGTTGAACTCGGCGACGAGCCGCGGGTCGACCTTCTCGCCGCGCCGCGGCATCAGCGCGGCGAGGTCGGTCGTCGCGGCCTGGATCAGAAAGATGCTCGTCGATTCGAGCGGTTCGAGAAAACCGCTCGAAAGCCCGATCGCGACGACATTGCCCGCCCAGCCGCTGGCGCGCCGCCCCGCCTGGAAACGCAGCAGCCGCGGCTCGTCCATCGCCTCGCCGTCGATCGCGCCGAGCAAGGTTTCGCGCGCTTCCTCTTCGCCGCAGAAATGGCTCGAAAAGACATAGCCGTTGCCGGCGCGATGCTGGAGCGGGATGCGCCAGGTCCAGCCGCCTTTTTGCGCTGTGGCGCGCGTATAGGGGGTGAGCGGCGCGACCCCGGTGCAGGGCAGCGCAAGTGCGCGGTCGCACGGCAGCCATTCGCTCCAGTCGATCCACGGCACGCCCATCGTCTGCCCCAGCAGCAGTGAGCGGAAACCCGAGCAGTCGACGAACAGGTCGCCCGCAACCACCGCACCCGATTCGAGCGTCACGCTGGCGACATCGCCGTTTTCGGGGTCGCGCGCGACATCGACGACCTTGCCCTCTATCCGCCGGATCCCGCGCGCGGTCGCCCATTGGCGCAGGAAACGCGCATAGAGCCCGGCATCGAAATGATAGGCATAGGCATAGGTCGAGCGGATCGACTTCGGATCTTCGTTCGGATGCTCGAAGCCGTTGGCGCGCGCCGCGGCGACCGCGAAGCTGTAATCCTGGAGCGAGCGCGTGTCGGTCCCGGCGAGCCGCGCGCGCGCCCAGGCGTGCTGGAAATCGCTGCCCGCCCAGCGGTCGCCGAAGGTGCCGAAGGGGTGGATATAGCGCGCGCCATGCGCCTTCCAGCCGACGAACTCGATGCCCAGCTTGAAGCTGCCCATCGTCTCGCGCATGAACTCGGCCTCGTCGATGCCGAGCATGTCGTTGAAGGTCTTGATATGCGGCAGCGTCGCCTCGCCGACGCCGACGGTGCCGATCTCGTCGCTCTCGACCAGCGTGATGTCGTAATCGGCGGCGGGCAGCAGGCGCGAGAGGCCCGCGGCGCACATCCACCCCGCGGTGCCGCCGCCGAGGATCACGATCCGATAGACTTGCTCCGCCGTCATGCCCGTTCCGTCACTCCCGCCTTAAAACGAAGACGCGGCCGCCATGTTAGCGCGGCCGCGTCCCAGTGGAGGATCAGAATTTCACGCGCGCCCCGAACTGGAAGCGGCGGTCGACGCGGCTCCACGCCGAGTCGAAATATTTCGCCGCCGCGCCCGGGGTCTGCGGCGAGTCGCCGAAGACCTGCTGTTGATATTTTGTGGTCGTGTTCAGCAAATTGGTCCCGTCGACCGAAAGCTCCAGCCACTTCGTCGGCGAGAATCGCAGCGACGCATCGAGGAAGCCCGCGCCCTTCTGGAACACCGGCAGGCCGATGCAGCAGTCGAGATTCTGCGTGAGATAGCGCGAGCGCCAATTATAGGCGACGCGCAGCCCGACCGGTCCCTTTTCATAGAGCCCGACGAGGTTGAACGTGTGTTTCGATATGCCGGCGAGCCGGTGCGAGTCGATGACGAAGCCCGAGCCGCCCAGCGACTGCTGACCCGCGCCGAACGCCCCCACGTCGCCGCTCGACGAGGCGGTGAACAGGTTGGAGTTGTTGATCCCCGACTGCTTCACAAAGGTATAGTTGGCCTGCATGCCGAGACCGCTGAACAGGCCGGGCAGGAAGTCGAAGAAGGTCTGGTAGGCCAGTTCGCCGCCCCAGATTTCGCCGCCTTTCCGCACGTTGCTCGGCCCGCTGATCAGCACCGTTTGGGTCGATGCGCCATTGGGCACGTCGCGCGCGAACTGGCCGAAGGAGATCGCATTGGTCAGCTTCTTGTAGAAGAGGCCGGCCGTCAGCGAGCTGTTCGATCCCATATAGCGTTCGAAGGTCAGGTCGAACTGGTCGGCGCGCAGCGGCTTGAGCGCCGCATTGCCCGAATTGGCGAGGAACACGAAGTTGTACCCCGTGATCGCCCCGGCCGCGTTGCGCACGATATAGGGCGAGTCCGCCGTCGTGTTGATGATCGGCGCGTTGATCGCGAGCGTGTTGCGCAGGAAACCGAACTGCGGCCGCGAGATTGCCCGCGAATAGGCGAAGCGAACGAAGGTCTTGTCGTCGAAGCCGAAGCGCAGGTTGAAGCTGGGAAGCCAGTCGGTGCGGGTCGTCTTGTACTTGTCCTCGGCGGCGGCGCCGTTGGCGAAGGCGATGATGTCGGGCGTCAGGAAGCATCGCGGATTGACGACATTGTTACCCGTCAAAGGCGTGTTGCACGGCACCAGATTGTCGAAGATGTTCGCCGCCGGAAAGGCGACGCTGCCCGTGCTCGCGATCTTGGTGCGCACCACGCGCAGGCCGACATTGCCCTGCAGCGCGACGCTGCCCAGCATCAGCCGGTCGCCGCCCCCGAATTTGACCATCGCATAGGCCGCCTGGGTCTGTTCGCGGACGCGAAACTTTTCGCCGGGCGTGAAGCATTGGTCGACGGTCGCCTCGGGGCGGTCGCAGATCGCGGTATAGCCCCCGCCGATCGGCGACGAGGTGGTCGCGCCGCTCAGCGAGTCGATCAGCCGCGGAAAATCGCGGAGCGTATCGCGGTTGAGATAGACGAGCGGCCCGTTGGGATAGGCGCTGCCATTGTAGAAATCGCCGAGGCTCTGCGATTCCCAGATGCCCTCGCCATAGCCCTGGAAGGGCGCATGGCCGGCATTGCCGCCGCAATTGCCCGTATTGGTCGGATAGGCGCCGCCGGTCGTGTTGTCGGCGTTGAAACCCGGGCCGTTGCAATTCCAGGGCGCGGCGATCGGGGTCCAGTTGAAGGTCGAATAGCGCACCGTCTGCTTGCGATCGGCGTAGCGCACGCCGACCTTCAGCGAATCGAGCCAGCCGCTGTCGGGAAAATCATATTCGGCGTCGCCGCGCAGCGCGAGTTCGTTGGCGTCATTGTCCTCGACATGGCCCTGGATGAACGGGATCCAGTAATTGTGGGGATTGGCGAGGCCGCCCGCGGCATAATTGACGTTCGAACCGGGCAGCAGCGTCACCTGCGGCGTACCGTCGCCGTTCACGCTATAATCGTAATCGGCCATCGATCCCGTCGCGACCAAGATGTCGTTATTATAGGTCGAGGCATCGATATATTGCGCGTCGATGTCGATATGCAGCCGGTCGCTCGCGTCCCAGCTGATATTGGCCGACAGGTCGCGCGTGCCTTCGCGGTGATCGAAATTGCGCGCTTCGTTCTGGAAATAGAGCCCGTCGCGCTGCGTCGTGCAGGCGCCGCCCGGCCCCGGTCCGCAATAGTTTACGAAGGGCTGGCCCGGCACCGCCGAGCCCGCGTTGATCGCGGCCTGCACGCTTTCGGTCGTGCCGCTGAAGCTGCCGTGCGGCTGGGTCAGGATTCCTCCGGTCAGCATGCCGTCGGGGCCAAAGGTCAGGCCGCTGCTGCCGACGAGCACCGATCCGGTGCGCGGATTATATGCGCGCGTGCCGAAATAATTACCGTCGAGGATGGCGTGGCTGGCGCGCTCGAGCCAGGCGTTGGTGTAATGCGAGTCGATATACTGGATCGTCGCGCGCAGGCTGCCCGAATTATTTTCATATTGCAGCGCGCCGGCGATGCCGCGCCGTTTGCGGTCATAATCGACCTGCGAATAGCGGATGCCGTCGGGCGCATAGGCCCAGCCCGTTCCGCCGAAGGGATTGGCGGTGCAGGGCAGGCTGCCGTCGGCAGCGGGGGTGGCGCGCACCACGCCATCGGCGCCCGTCGTGCCGAAACCGGCCGAGCAATAGGTGTCGATCTTGTCCATGATCACGCTCTCGGTCCGCGTGACGAGATGGCTTTCGGCATAGCTGGCAAGGATACCGAAGCGGCCGATCGCGGTATCCCATGTATTGCTGATCAACCCTGAAAATTCGGGGTTCCAGCGCCCCGAGCGATCGCCGTAATTGACCCGGACGGTCCCCGTGACCACCAGCCCCTTCTGGTCGAACGGCACGCGCGTGCGCAGATCGACGGTGCCGGCGATGCCGCCCTCGATCAGGTCCGCGGTCTGGTTTTTATAGACGTCGATCCCCGCGAGCAGTTCGGGCGCGATATCGTTGAACTGCAGCCCGCGCGCGGCGTCGGCGGAGAAGCTGTCGCGGCCATTGATCTCGGTACGGACATTGGTCAGGCCGCGGATGAGCACGTCGGTCGGCTCGCCCGACGGGTGCGTCGAATCGTCGGCCGATTGCAGGCGGTTGACCGTGATGCCCGGGATCCGCTGCAGCGCCTCGGCGGCCGACTTGTCGGGAAAGGCGCCGATGTCGGTGGCGGTCACCGAATCGACGACGGTCAGCGCGTCGCGTTTGCGCCCCGCCGCATCCTCCAGCGCGGCGCGCACGCCGGTGACCACGATTTCGTCATCGGCGCCGGCACCGCCCTCGGGCGGTGCGTCCTGCGCCATCGCCGGCGCGGCGAACAACAGGCCGGCGGCGACCACCGGCAGCGAGGCGCCGCCCAGCAGCATCCGCGCACGAGATTTCGCGATAGTGTCGAGCATGAATGCTCCTCCCCTTTCCCAAATGGCGCCCCCTTTGGCGGGGCTTTCTCATTCTGGGCCGAGGCGGAGACTACCCGCTCGACCATTTGCATGATTTTGCGCATTGTTGCACAAATGGCAAGCGTATTTTCCGGCGCCCGGAATGGGATATTTTATCTATGAAAATCAATTATATGAACGGGAATTGATGCGGTTTTTGGATTTTCTGCGGTGCGTGAAGGGGCGCCCTGCATACGTTTGTACACCAATCAATTGATGCAAATATTTGCATTCGAGAGGTTAAGTCAGGGCTGTGGGCGCGGAATCAGCAGCGCGGCGAGCGCCGCCACGCCGAGCAGCTCCGCTGCGATCGCGAGCGCCATCGCCGGCGCGCCGCCCATCGGCCCGGCGACGAGCGGGCCGAGGCCGATCGCCGCGACGAGCTGCGGAATCACGAGGAAGATATTGTGGATGCCGAGGTACACGCCGACCTTCGCGGGCGGTACCGCGCCGACGATGATCGCATAGGGCAGCGACAGGATCGCCGCCCAGGCGAGCCCGACGCCGACCGCCGCGAGCCAGAGGAGGCCGGGGTCGGAGATCAGCACGAAACCCGCCATGCCCGCGGCGCCGCACCACAGGCAAGCGGCATAGGCGCGGCGCTCGCCGATTCGCGCAGACAGCGTCGGCAGCGCGAGCGCGCCGAGCGCCGCGACGCCATTATAGGTCGCGAACAAGATGCCAACCCAGTCGGCGGCGGCGTTATAGGCGGCCGACGCCGGGTCGGCCGCGCCGAAATGGCTGCGCGCGATCGCGGGGGTGGCATAGATCCACATCGCGAACAGCGCGAACCAGGTGAAGAATTGCACCACCGCCAGCCGCCGCAGCGCGGCGGGCATGCGCACAAAATCCTCGCCGATCTGGAACAGGCCGAGCGACGCGTCGCCGCGCGCGCGGCGGCGCCCGGCGGCGAGCTGCGCCAGCCCGATCAGCGCCGTCGCCGCGGCGAGCACGACCACCTCCCATTGCCAGCGCAGCAGCAGCGCGGCGAGCAGCAGCGCCGCGCCGCCGATCGCGGGCGTGCGTCCGCCGGCGCTGAGCCGCACGATCGGGCCGGTCGTGGCGGGCGCAGGGCGCTCAGCGGGCGCCGCGCCGCCGGTTGCCGGTCGCTCGCGCGTGAAGGTTACGGTCCACAGCACCGACACCACCAGGCACGCGCTGCCGATGTAGAAGGCATAGCGCAGCGCGGGGGGCAGCGCGCCCGGCGCCGCGGTGCCCGCGACGCCGAACCAGTTCACCAGCATCCACGGCAGCGCCGAGGCGAAGACCGCGCCGGTGCCGATGAAAAAGACCTGCACCGCATAGCCGCGCGCGCGCTGCGCCGGCGGCAGATTGTCGGCGACCAGCGCGCGCGAGGGATCCATGGTGATGTTGATCGACGCGGTGAGCAGCCACAGCGCCGCGATCGCGGTCCATAATGTCGTGGCATTGGGCATGACCAGCAGCGCGAGCGCGGTGAGCAATCCGCCGGCGAGCAGGAAAGGGCGCCTTTTGCCGAAGCGCGAGCGCGAATGATCGCTGAGGTGGCCGACGATCGGTTGGACGATCAGCCCGGTGATCGGCCCCGCGATCCACAGCGCGGGCAGCGCGGCGACATCGGCGCCCAGCGCCTGGAAGATGCGGCTGGTATTGGCGTTCTGCAGCCCCCAGACGATCTGGATGCCGAACAATGCAAAGCACATCGTCCAGATATGCAAATTGGGCGCGCGATATTCGGACGATTCGGGCGTATGCCCACGCTGCGGCGGGTCAGCGATATGCAAATCTTGCATTCCCTCCCCCCTCCTGTGCTAGGGCAGCCCCCGACGCCGGACACGGATGGCCCTTCATGAGCAGCAACAATACCAGATTGGAAGACTTGGCAAGGCTGGCGGGCGTGTCGATCTCGACCGTCTCGCGCGCGCTCAACGACCATCCCTTGATCAGCGTGGCGACCAAGAAGAAGATCTGGGCACTCGCGCGCGAACATCATTATCCCTTCCGCAGCCACATGCCCGCGGCGCCGATGGGGGCCGAGGGATCGATCGTCGTCGTCACCCCGCATATGCACGGCCGCCCGCTGCCGCTGTCGCACCCCTTCTTCCTCGAGCTGCTCGCGAGCATCGGCGAGGCGGCGCGCGCGCGCGACTGCGATTTCACCGTCAGCCATACCGCGCCGCGCGACATCGACGACCTCGTTGCGGTGATGACCACCAGCCGCGCCAATGGCGTGATCTTCCTGGGGCAGAGCATGCTCCACGACGGCTTCAACCAGCTCGCCGAGGCGAACAGCAACTTCGTCGTCTGGGGCGCGCATCTGCCGGGGCAGAAATATCGCTCGGTTGGCTCCGACAATGTCCTCGGCGGGCGCCGCGCGACGCTGCATCTCGCGCGGCTGGGGCGCAAGGCGATCGCCTTCGTCGGGTCGAGCGATCCCGAGGCGATGCAGCGGCGGCAGGGCTATGTCGAGGCGCTGGAGGCGAACGGGCTTCAGGCCGACCCGGCGCTCGACGTGCGCGTCGATTTCGGCTTCGAATCGGCCGAACGCGCGCTCGGGCAATTGCTCGCGCGCGGCCAGCGCCCCGACGCGATCTTCGCTTCGAGCGACCTCATCGCGCTCGGCGCGATCCGCGCGCTGCGCAAGGCCAATCTGTCGGTGCCCAAGGACGTCTCGGTCGTCGGCTACGACGACATGCTGCTCGCGCGGCTCAGCACCCCGGCGCTGACGACGATCCAGCAGGACACGCTCGAGGCGGGCCGCCGCCTCGTCTCGCAGGTGATGGACGCGCATGCCGAACAGTTCCTCGACTATCTACCGACGCATCTGATCGTCCGCGAATCCTGCGGGGCGTGAGGCGGCGGTTCAGACGAGCCGCGTGTCGATCGGCAGCCCGCCCTTCAGCGTCAGCGTCACGGGGGTACGCTCGGCGATGTCGGCGAGGCGCGCCGCCTGCTCGGCGTCGAGCCCGGCGATCTTGAGCGTGCGGTCGATGCGGCGGTCGGGATGCTGGCCCGACAGGCGGAGGCCGACCTCGACCGATTCAAGCGGCCACTCCTTGCGGTCGGCGTACATGCGCAGCGTGATCGCTGTACAGGCGCCGAGGCTGGCGAGCAGCAGGTCGTAAGGCGCGGGCCCGGCCGCGCCGCCGCCGAGCGCGGGCGGCTCGTCGGAGACGAGCTTGTGGCCGCCGACGTCGATCTCGGTGCGATAGCGGTCCTTACCGATGATCGCGGTACCGTGCGCCATGCTCGTCTCTCCTTCGGTGGTCAGGTGATGGTGCGCCGGAGCCATGGAATGAGCAAGGCCTCGACCTCCGCCGCGCGCTCGGCCTGCGTCCAGTGGCCGCAGCCCTCCAGCATATGCGCCTCGAGATCGGGAACGACTTCGCGCATGAGCGGGATGGGGTCTGCGGTGCCCAGCACGAGCGCGGGGTCGCTGGTGCCGCCGACGAACAGCGCGGGGCGGCGGATGACGGGATCGAACTGCCCCGCCCAATCGAAGTCGCGGCCATGGTTGCGATATCGGTTCAGCGCCCCCGCAAACCCCGTGCGCGCAAAAGTCGCCGCGGCCTGCTCGAAATAGCCCGCATGGAGCCACGGCGGCACGCGGTCGGGGAAGCGCAGCCCGTCGAGCAGTTTCGCGCCATGCGGCTTGTCGTTGGGCCAGTCGCCGGGCGCGGCATCGCCCGAGATGCAATGGTAGAAAGCGCGCAGGAAGCGCGCAGGATCGGTCTCGAGCTCGGCCTCGGCGACCCCCGGCTCCTGGAAATAGGCCTGGTAGAAAAAGCGTCCCTTGTCGGTGAAGCGGCGCTTGAACATCGCGTCGAACGGTGCGGCGGCGCGGCCGAGCCAGGGGATCGACAGCGCCGCGACCGCGCCGAAACGGTCGGGGCGCGCCATGATGCTGTTCCAGACGATCGAGGCGCCCCAGTCGTGGCCGACGAGCGTGACGGGCTCGTCCGGCGCGAGCGCGTCGGCGACCGCGACCAGATCGGCGACGATCGCCTCCATGCGATAGGCCTCGACCGCGGCGGGCCGGTCGCTGTCGCCATAGCCGCGCACGTCGATGGCCGCGGTGCGATAGCCCGCCGTTACCGCGGCCGCGGTCAGGCGCTGCCACGACTGGCGCAGCTCGGGGAAGCCGTGGACGAAAAGGACCAGCGGTCCGGAACCCGCGACGTCGGCGGCAAGGCGCACGCCGTCGGGGGCGGTGATGATCGTTGCTGCCTCGCTCATTCCGCCCCGCTTGCTTCGTCGCCTATCGCCAGGCGGTATCGCCGGGAAGGCCGAGGCGCAAGGCGGCCTGCCACGCGGGCGAGGTGGGGTCCTTGCGGCGGTCGGCGAGCTTGCCCATCGCTTTCACCATGATCCGGTCGCGCGTGCGAAGGTCGTGCTCGGGTCCGAGCTCGAGCCGCTGGCGCACCACGGGCGGCAGCAGCGACACCGCGGCGCGCGCGAGCGCCTTGTGCAGGAAGCGCGGCACCGACGGCGCGGCGCGGCCCGAGCGGATGATATCGAGGAACTCGCCGTTGATCGGGTGCGGCTCGAAGCGCGGCAGCAGCTCTTCCATCATCGCCAGGAATTCGGCCTCGGACTTGGGCGTGTGCGTCACGCCGTAGAGCGCCGCGACGGGCTCGCCGTCGGCCCAGTAACGCGCCTGCTCGGCCGCCGACAGCGGGCGCACGAAGCGGTGATAGGCGGTGAGGAAACCATATTGCGCCGTGGCATAGACCCAGTTGAGCAGTTCGGGGTCGAGCGCCGTATAGGCCTCGCCCTTCGGCGTTTCGCCCGACACCTTGGCGTGCATGCGATTGACCCCGCCGATCACCCGCCGCGCCGCGCTGGCTGGACCGTAAACCCCCACCATCGCCGCCATCCCCGTGCGCTGCGAGCGGCCGATCGGGTCGGTCTTGTAGATCGAATGGTCCCACACCCCCGAGCGGATGCGCGCGTCGGCGAATTCGAGCAGCACCGCCGCGACCCCGCCGACCGCCATCGCGATCGGGTTCTTGAAGATGCGCCACTGCAGCGAATCGGGCGCGAGCAGTGACGGTTCGCCCGTCGGCTTGCTGAAATCGATCGCCATGCCCGGCGGCGTATTCGTCATGCGGTTCATGCGGATTATCTTCCGTCGCAATTGACCATGTTCGCAAAGCTGTTATCAGATGTGATAACGATAGGCAACGGACGAGACGATGGACCTGAACTGGAGCGCCGAGGAAGAGGCTTTCGCCGCGGAGATGCGCGACTTGCTGGCGCGCGAACTGACGCCGAAACTCCGCGCCGGGGCTGAGCTCGCAACCAGCGTCTATCCCGACCATCAGGTGTCGATGGACTGGCAGGTACGGCTGCACGCCGCGGGGCTGGCGGCGCCGCACTGGCTGCCCGAGCATGGCGGGCGCGCCTGGACCCCGGCGCAATTTTATCTCCACGCCCGCGAACGCGCGCGCGCCGGGGCGCCGGCACTGTCGCCGATGGGCATCCATATGGTCGCGCATGTCATCGCTGCCTTCGGCACCGATGCACAGAAGGACTGGTTCCTGCCGCGCATCCTGACCGGCGAGGTCTTTTTCTGCCAAGGCTATTCGGAGCCGGGGGCGGGCTCGGACCTCGCCGCGCTCCAGATGAGCGCGGTCCCCGACGGCGACGACTTCGTCCTCAACGGGTCGAAGATCTGGACGACGCACGCGGGCGAGGCGAACTGGATCTTCTGCCTCGTGCGCACGTCAAAGCACGAGCGGCCGCAGCAGGGGATCACCTTCCTGCTCGTGCCGATGGACCAGCCGGGGGTGACGGTGCGCCCGCTGACGATGATCTCGGGCGAGACGATCCAGGCCGAGGTGTTCTTCGACGACGCGCGCGCGGCGCGGAGCAATGTGATCGGCGAGGTCGATCGCGGCTGGACCGTCGCCAAATATCTGCTCGAATTCGAACGCGGCGGATCGGCGCACGCCCCCGCGCTGGCGATGCGTGTCGATGCGCTGGCCAAAGAGGCGCAGGCGACGATGGAGGGCGACCCGGTCTTTGCGCACAAGCTCGCCAGGGCGCGCATCCGCGTCGATGTCCTGGAGATGATCGAGCTCAAATTGCTGTCCGCGGCGGGGCAGGGCGAGAGCGTCGGCGTGATGGCGTCGATGCTCAAGATAATGTCGACCGAGCTTGCGCAGCATATCACCGAGCTCGCCTATGAGGCCGCGGGCCCCGCGGGGCTGGCGTTCCAGCCGCACGCCGCGATGCCGGGGGCCGAGGTGCCGGTGCATGTGGTGCCCGGCGACGGGCATGTGACCGGCGCAGCATGGCAGGCGATCGCGCCGCTGCGCTATTTCAACGAGCGCGCGGGGTCGATCTACGCTGGCTCGAACGAGATCCAGCGGAATATTTTGGCGAAGGCCGTGCTGGGGCTGTGACCTGACGATCCTCCCCACGCGCAGCGATGGGGAGGTGGCAGCCCGCAGGGCTGACGGAGGGGTTCGACGCCGTCAGGCGTCGGTGCAAGGCCAGACCCCTCCACCACCGCTTCGCGGCGGTCCCCCTCCCCAACGCTTCGCGATGGGGAGGATCTGATTAGATCGCCATCCCCGCCGCATAACGCGCGACATGCATCTCGCTCGTCCCCAACCGTTGCTCGATCGCAGTCGCGCGTTTGAAATAATGGCCGACGCGAAGTTCCTCGGTCATGCCCATCGCGCCGTGCAGCTGCACCGCCTCCTGCCCGATCTTGCGCAGCGCGTCGCCGATCGTCGCCTTGGCGGCGGCGGTCGCCTGCGCGTCGCCGGGCTTGAGCGCGGCGAGCAAGGCGGCGGCCGAAATCGCCTCGCGCAGCATCAGCATGTCGACCATCCGGTGCTGGAGCGCCTGGAAGCTCGACAGCGTCGCGCCGAATTGCCGGCGCTGCTTGGCGTAGAGCAAGGTATCGTCGAGCAGCACGCGCGCGAGCCCCGCCGCCTCGGCCGCGAGCGCGGCGATGGCGGCATCGACCGCCGCCTGCAGCGCGGCCTCGCCGTTCTGCCCGCGCCCGATTTCGGCGGCGCTGTCGACCCACAGCCCATCGAGATCGATGTCGGCCGCGGGCATGTCGTCGATCGTCCAATAGGCATGGAGCCGCCCCTCGAGCGACGCCGCGGGGACGAGGAAGAGACGCAGATCGTCCTCGCCGTCGCGCGCGGGGATGACGACATGGTCGGCCTCGGCGGCGAAGGCCACTGCGATCTTGCGCCCCGCCAGAGTCCAGCCGTCGTCGGCGCGCGCTGCGCGCGCCGCGATCGCGCCGATCGCGCCGCGCGTCGCGGGCTCCTCGATCGCCGTGACGATCAGCGCCTCGCCGCGCGCGATCGCGGCGGCGCGCGCGCTCTCGCCGAGCGCCAGCAGCAATTCGGCGGTCAGGACATGGCAGTCGATATAGGGGGTGACCGCCAGCGCGGCGCCAAGCTCCTCGGCAACGATCATCGCCGCGACGCGCCCGCCGCCAAAGCCGCCGATGCTCGTCGGCAGCGCCGCTGCGCCGATCCCGATGCCGCCGTCGGCTGCGCGCCACAGCGCAAGCTGCGCCGCCGCATCGCGCATCGCACGGCGCTTTTCGAACGGCAGCTGCTGCGCCAGGAAGCGCGCGAGCGCGTCGCGCAGCATCCGCTGGTCGTCGTCAAATTCGAGGTTCATGCCCGGCTTATGCGGCGCGGCGGCCTAATTATCAAGTCTGATAATTCTTCACCAGCCCCGCGAGCAGGGTCTCGACGGTATGCGCGCGGTAGCGCGTATGGAGGTCGTCGTCGGCGTGCGGCTTGCCCTTGAACACGACCTGCAGGGTCAGGCGGTTCGAGTAGAGGCCGTCGGCCGCGCCGATGGTGTTGAAGTAGAAAAGCTTGGGATCGACAGGATTGAACTCGCCTGCGGCGATGCCCTCCTCGATCATCCGCGCCTGCGCCCCCGCGATCTTCGACAGCAATTCGTCGCCGATGTGGCGCACGCGCTCGGGCTCGGCGTCGCGGACCATATATTGGATCAGCCGGTTGAGATACGGGATGCGGTAATAGGTATCGACGATGCCCTCGAGGTGGATGCGCATCCGCTCGGTCGGGGTGACGGGCAGGCGGAACAGCGCGTCGAGCTGGTGGATCGCGCGGATCACGTCGCGGTCGAGCAGCGCGGCGAGCATGCCTTCCTTGTCGCCGAAATAATAGCGGATCATGCCGTGGTTCACCCCGGCGCGCGCGGCGATCTCGACGATGCCGATGTCGATCTTGTCCTGCTCGCGCATCAGCGCGCTCGCCGCGTCGAGCAGGGCGTCGCGGATCGATCCGCGCGTCCGGCTTTCCGCCTTTTCACTTCGGGTGGCCATTGTCGCTCCTCGCGCCCGACAGACCATCATTGCCCGCAAAATGCAAATGCTGTCGCCTTATCTATCATGATTGATAGCGGACGCGGCTTATAATTTCGTTTCTGGAAGCCCTCATCGCCGCGCGGCAGTCAGCATCTCAGGCGACGCTCGCCAGCGATCCGGTCGAGAAGCGCTGGCGATAGTCGTTGGGCGACAGGCCGGTGATGCGGTGGAAGAGTTTGCGGAAGGCCGCGGCGTCCTCGTAACCGACGCTCCATGCGATCTGGTCGACGGTACGGCGCGTGAACTCCAGCAGTTCGCGCGCCTTGCCGACGCGCAGATGCTGCGAATATTCGATCGGAGTCAGGCCCGTCGCGGCCTTGAAGCGGCGCTGAAAGGTGCGCTCCTCGAGCCCCGCCTCGGCGGCGAGTTCGGCGACCCCCGACATCCGGCCCTCCTTCGCCTGCAACCAGTGCTGGGCCTTCAGGATGGCTTCGTCGCCGTGGGTGAGGCGCGGGGCGAAGCTCGCGTAATTTTTCTGCTCGCGGCCGCCGGGGTCGATCAGGAAGAAGCGCGCGGTTTCCATCATCACCGTCGGGCCGAGCAGCCGCTCCACGATGCGCAGGCCCAAATCGGTCCACGCCATCAGCCCGCCCGCGGTGATGATGTCGCCGTCGTCGATGACCATGCGGTCCGATTCCATGCGCACCTCGGGGAAGCGCGCGCGGAATTCGTCGGCGAAGAACCAGTGCGTCGTCGCGGGGCGCCCCGCGAGCAGCCCGGTCGCCGCGAGCGCAAAGGCGCCGCCGCAGGTCGAGGCGAGCGTCGTGCCCTGCGCGTGGCGGTCGAGCAGCCAGCGCGCATAGGGAACGACCTCGTCGGCCTCGAGCAATTTGTGCAGGCTCCCCGGGGCGATGAGGTAGGTCGGCGCGGTGGTGTAGGGTTCGCCGGAGTGGCTGTCGTAACAGCGCGCAAAGCCGCCCGCCTCCTGCAGCCGCCAGTGGCTGACGCGGATCGGCGCGCGCTCATGCTCGGCGGCGAAGCGGCCGGCGACGTGGAACAGGTCGGTGATGCCGCTGACCATGCCCATCTGGCAGTCGGGGTAGAGCATCAGCCCGATCTCGGGGAGCGTCGCTGCGGTCGTGTCTGGAACCTTGATTCGGGGCATCGTCGCTCCTTTGTCGCAATCGGCCCGCATAATGTCGTTTCCGCCAATCCCGCGCAAGCCCCTTGCGGCGTAGATGAGGTGGCACAGGGACGGACCACTTTCGCCCCACCGAAAGAAAGGAACCACGACATGACCACGATCACCACAAAGGACGGCACGCACATCTTCTACAAGGACTGGGGTCCGCGTGATGGGCAGCCGATCATCTTCTCGCACGGCTGGCCGCTCAGCGCCGACGCCTGGGATGCGCAGATGGTGTTTTTCGCCAACCAGGGCTTTCGCACCATCGCTCACGACCGCCGCAGCCATGGCCGCTCGGACCAGGTCTGGGAGAACAACAATATGGACCAGTACGCCGACGACCTCGGCGAGCTGATCGAACAGCTTGACCTGCATGACGTCATCCTCGTCGGCCACTCGACCGGCGGCGGCGAAGTCACCCGTTATATCGGCCGCCACGGCACCGACCGGGTCGCCAAGGTCGCGCTGATCGGCGCGGTCCCCCCGCTGATGCTCAAGACCGAAGCCAATCCGGGCGGCCTGCCGCTCGAAGTGTTCGACGGCATCCGCAAGGGCACCTTCGACAACCGCCCGCAGTTCTTCAAGGATCTGACGCTCCCCTTCTACGGCTATAACCGCGAAGGCGCCGTGATCAGCGAAGCGGTGCGCGACGATTTCGTGCGGCAGGGCCTGAACGGCGGCCTCAAGGGCCTGCTCGACAGCATCCGCGCCTTTTCGGAGAGCGACTTCCACGAGGATCTGAAGCGCTTCGACAAGCCGACGCTCGTCCTGCACGGCGACGACGACCAGATCGTGCCGATCGGCGCCGCAGCGCTCTCGACCGTCAAGATCGTCAAGCAGGCGGTGCTCAAGGTCTATGAAGGCGCCGACCATGGCCTGACGGTCACCCATCAGGACCGGTTCAACGCCGACCTGTTGGACTTCATCAACAGCTGATATGCAGCGGGCGCGGGCTCGAACCCCGCGCCCCTTCTGCTCGAAGGAGACGTGCCATGATCCTCGGTCTCACCATCCCGCAGTTCACCCTACTCCACGTCGCGATCAGCTTCGTCGGCATCCTGACCGGCCTGATCGCGCTCCCCGCCTTCGCGCGCGGACGCATCCTGCCCCGGCTGACCGGCGTCTTCCTGTGGACGACTTTGCTCACCAGCCTGACGGGCTTCCTCTTCCCGATCGTCGCCTTCACCCCCGCGCTCGGGGTCGGCATCCTCTCGACGCTGATCCTCGTCCTCACCTTCTGGGCCTGGTATGTGCGCAAGCTCGCGGGTTCGGCGCGGACGATCTACGCGGTGACCGCGACGATCGCGCTGTGGCTCAACCTGTTCGTGCTGGTCGTGCAGAGCTTCCTCAAAGTGCCCGCGCTCAACATGCTGGCGCCCAACGGCAACGAACCGCCGTTTCTGGTGGCGCAGGCGGTGCTGCTGGCGGGGGTGGTCTGGCTTGGCTACCGCGCAGTGAAGGCGAAGGCGCTCGCTTGATGATGATCCTCCCTGTGGCGAAGCCATGGGGAGGTGGCAGCCCGCAGGGCTGACGGAGGGGCTTCGACGTCGCGGCCCCTCCACCACGCCCTCCGGGCGCGGTCCCCCTCCCCACCGCTTCGCGGCAGGGAGGATTTCTATTGGCGCACCTCGCCCGCCACCCGCGTCATCGCCAGCGCCGCCAGCGCCCACGCGGCGGCGGCGAAGGCCATCGTCCAGATCGGCTCGCCGGGAAACAGCGCCTTCATGACCTGCCCCATGAGCGTCGCCACCAGCAGCTGCGGCACCACGATGAAGATGTTGAACAGCCCCATATAGATGCCGAGCTTGGCCTGCGGCAGGTTCGAGGCGAGGATCGCATAGGGCATGGCGAGGATCGACGCCCAGGCGATGCCGATCGCGATTTCGGAGAGCAGCAGCGCCTGCGGATCGCGCAGCACGAGGAAGCTCGCGAACCCCGCGGCGCCGGTCAAGAGGCAGATCAGATGCGTGCGCGCCTGCCCCACGCGCTTCGACAGCAAGGGCAAAAGCGTAAGCGCGGCGATCGCCGCAACGCCGTTCTGCACCGCGAACAATATGCCGACCCAATTGCCGCCCTCCTGATAGGTCGCCGACGCGGTGTCGGTGCTGCCGAACATATATTGCGCGACCACCGGCGTCGTGTTGATCCACATGATGAACAGCGCCGACCAGCTAAAGAATTGCACCAGTGCAAGCTTCTTCATCACGGGGGGCATGCCCGCGAAGTCGCCGACGATATGCGCGAGCATATTGTTTTCGCGCCCCGCGCGGGCGAGCGCGATGGCGACCGCGCTGGCAAGGCCATAGCCCGCGACCAGCGCGGCGAGCAGGTACATCTCCTTTTCGAGGCCGAACTCGGCGACGAGGGCGGCGATGGCCAGGCCCGCACCGGCCCAGATCGCGCTGCCGCGATAGCCGCGCGCCGCGAGCAGGCGGAGCGTGTCGGGGCTGTCGGCGACGGTGTCGCTCGTCGCGAAGGCCGCCATTTCTTCGGGCGAATATTCGCGCGTCGTCAGCACGGTCCACAGCACCGAGAGGAAAAAGACGAGCCCGCCGGCCCAGAAGCTGTAGCGCACCGTGTCGGGGATCTGCCCCGGCGGCGCGGTGTTGGCGACGCCCAGATGGTCGAGGAGCCAGGGGAAGGACGAACCCGCCACCGCGCCGACCCCGATGAAGAAGGTTTGCACGGCATAGCCCGCGGCGTGCTGGTCGCGGCGCAGCATGTCGCCGACGAAGGCACGAAACGGCTCCATCGAGATATTGATCGACGCGTCGAGCACCCACAGCATCAGCACCGAGAACCACAGCACCGAGGATTCGGGCATGATCAGCAGCGCGAGCGCCGCAAGGATCGCGCCGGCGAGGAAATAGGGCCGCCGCCGCCCCAACCTGCCGAGCCAGGTGCGGTCGGACATATGGCCGATGACCGGCTGGACGAGCAGCCCGGTGAGCGGCGCCGCGGCCCACAGGATCGGCAATTGTTCGAGCTCGGCTCCCAATGTTTGGAAGATGCGGCTCATATTCGCGTTCTGCAGCGCGAAGCCGATCTGGATGCCGAGGAAGCCGAAGCCGATGTTCCACAGGCCGGCGAAATTCTGGCGCGGCTTTTCCATATGCTCTCCCCGGCGCGCCGGCTGGTGCGGCGTTTGCTGCGCAAGGATTGCCGGGTTGGGCGGGGGAGGGCAAGCGTGGCTGGGTGGGTATACGAATGCGTTGGGGGTGGGTCGCTCGAAGCCCCTCTCCTTCAGGGGAGGGGTGGGGGCCATCGGCCTTGCTCAAGGTTTCGGGCCCCCACCCGCTGCGACTAGGCAGCAAGCTGCCAAGTCTCGCTGCCTTCCCCTGAAGGAGAGGGCGATATTGTTCTAAACCGCCGTGCTCTGCCTTTTGATCAACCGCGTCGGCAGCACGCTCCGCTCGACCGCCACATCATCGATCCGCGCGAGCAGCGCGTCGACGAGCAGTTCGCCCGCGCCCTTCAGATCCTGCATCACCGTGGTCAGCGTCGGCGAGGTTTGGCTGGCGGCGGGGATGTCGTCGAAGCCGATGATCGCGACGTCGTGCGGCAGCTTCAGCCCCGCCTCGGTCAGCGCGCGCATCGCGCCGATCGCGATCAGGTCGCTCGCGGCGAAGATCGCGTCGAAACTCTTGCCCCCCGCGAGCAGCGCCTGCGCCGCGGCATAGCCCGATTCCTCCGACGACACAGCATCCTGCTGGAGCGCGGGGTTGGGGGTCAGCCCCGCCGCCGCCATCGCGCGGCAGAGGCCGGTGTAGCGGTCCTGGAACTCGGGCGCATGGTCCGACGCGTCGCCGAGGAAGGCGATCGCCCGGCGCCCGATCGCGACCAGATGCTCGCCCGCCTGCACCCCCGCGCCAATATTGTCCGAACCGACGGTGAGCCCGATGCTGTCGTCCGACACCGAACCCCAGCGCACGAATTTGGTGTCCATTTCGACCAGATGCTCGAGCTTCGACCGGTAGGTCTGATAGTCGCCGTAGCCCAAGAGGATGATCCCGTCCGAGCGGTGGCTGTCCTGATAGGCGACGTGCCAGTCGTTGTGCATCTGCTGGAAGCTGATCAGCAGGTCGTAGCCGCGCAGCGCGCATTGCCGCGTGATCGACCCCAGCATCGAGAGGAAGAAGGGGTTGATCATCGACTGGTCGGGGGTCGGATCCTCGAAGAAGAGCAGGGCGAGCGTGTGGGTGCGCTGCGAGCGCAGGCTCGAGGCATTTTTGTCTACGGTGTAGTTGAGCTCGCGCGCGATACGCTCGATGTTCGCGCGCGTCGCGGCGCTCACCGACTTGCTGCCGCGCAGCGCGCGGCTGACGGTCGGTTGCGACACGCCCGCCAGATAGGCGATGTCGAAGCTGGTCGGCTTGGCGGAGGGCGGGCGCCCCATGCTCCTCTCCTGTCGTGCGGGCGCCTGTTTCCGGCGCCCTGCAGCGCATAAGCCTAGCGATTGGTCCGGTCGATGCAACGCAGGAACGGCAGGCGGCGGCGCACACGGTCGATTGTCTAAAAGCGTGGCTTTTCGGCGACACTCTGCGCCGCCGCATAATATGCGTATACGTATACCCTATGGTGGCGCCGGGCGATTGGTTCCAAGTGCGGGGGCAGACGATGGGATCAACCCACGCGGAAGGTGAGGATGCCGTGCGGCCGACTGGCGCCGCCCCCTTTGCCGACGCGTGGCCAGACCACCCCGTCGCACCAGGGGTAAGAACATGAGCAAGCCGACCAATCGCCATCCGCAACTGCGCCGCGGCGCCAGCGTCCTCGCGCTGGGCCTCGCGATGAGTGTCTTCGCGCCGCACGCCTTCGCGCAGGACAGCGCGCCCGTCGCCGACGATGCCGGCGAGGACGAGATCGTCGTCACCGGTTATGGCGCCAGCCTGCAGAGCGCGGTCAACGCCAAGAAGACCCGCGACCAGATCGTCGAATCGGTGTCGGCCGAGGATATCGGCAAGCTACCCGATGCGTCGATCGCCGAAGCGATCGCGCGCCTGCCGGGCCTCACCTCGCAGCGCGTGTCGGGGCGTTCGAACGCGATCTCGATCCGCGGTTTCGCGCCCGACTTCTCGACCACCCTGCTCAACGGCCGCGAGCAGACCTCGACCGGCGACAATCGCGCGGTCGAATATGACCAATATCCCAGCGAGGTCGTGAACCAGGTCCTCGTCTACAAGACGCCGATGGCGTCGATCGTCGGGCAGGGCCTGTCGGGCACCGTGGACCTGCGCACCATCCGTCCGCTCGATTACGGCAAGCGCGTGTTCTCGATCGGTGGGCGCGGCACCTGGGCCGATCTCGGCAAGCTCAACGTCGGGTCGAAGAAATATGGCTACCGCGTCAACGGCGTGTTCGTCGACCAGTTCGCGAACGACACGCTCGGCATCGCGCTGTCGGCGAGCTATGTCGACGAGCCCTATCAGATCCAGGAATTCAACGCCTGGGGCTATGCCGGGGGCGGCACCGCCGCGAGCCCGGTGGTGATCGGCGGGTCGAAAAGCTATGCGACCTCGACCCAGCTGACGCGCCTCGGGCTGCAGGGCACGGTGCAGTGGCGCCCGCATCCCAATTTCACCTCGACCTTCGATGCGTTCTATTCGGATTTCAGCGACGACCAGATCAAGCGCGGCATCGAACTGCCGCTCGGCTTCGAGGGCAGCGTCGGGGTCAATGTCACCGACGTCGACAGCAGCGGCGAGTTCGTCTTTGCGCGCGCGGGCACTTTCACCAATGTCGAGGGCGTGGTGCGCAACGACGTGTTCGAGCGTAACGCCAAGCTCTATTCCTTCGGCTGGAACAACAAATGGGAAGGCGACGACGGTTGGAACGTCACCGCCGACATCAGCCTGTCAAAGACCGACCGCAACGAACTGATCCTCGAAAGCAACGCTGGCACCGGGCGCGGCGCGGGCGTCGGCGCGCGCGATACGATCGGCTTCACCAGCGACATCAACGGCACGGTGTTCAGCCCGACGCTCAACTATGGCGACTATAATCTGATCAAGCTGACCAGCCCGCTCGGCTGGGGCGGCAACCAGACCGGGGTCAACGGCGACCGCATTCAGGGCGGGCAGGACGGCTATTACAACAACCGTATCATCGAGGACGAGCTGTGGCAGTACCGGGTCGAGGTCGAGCGCGAACTCGACGGCTTCCTGAAATCGGTGCAGTTCGGGGTCAATTATACCGACCGCAAGAAGAGCCTGACCCCCGACGAGGCCTTCGTCGGGCTGGTCGCGAACACCGACGGGCTGACCAGCGTCACCATCCCCGAGGAGTTCCGCCGCGGCACGACCAATCTCTCGTACCTCGGGCTCGGCCCGGTGGTCAGCTACGACCCGCGCGACCTGCTCGCGGCGGGCATCTACCGGCTGGTGCCCAACCCCTATGGCGACGTCGTGGTCAAGGCCTATGACGTCTCCGAGAAACTGATGACCACCTATCTCCAGGCCAATATCGACCAGGAAATGGGCTCGTCGGCGCTGACCGGCAATATCGGCGTCCAGGCGATCTTCACCGACCAGAATTCGAACGGCGCTTCGGGCTCGTTCATCGGGACCAACCCCAATGGCTCGCCGAACATCCAGGGCATTCCGCAGCGCCGGAGCACCGATTATCTCGACGTCCTGCCCAGCCTGAACCTGTCGCTGCGCACCGACAGCGATTTCGTGATCCGCCTCGGCCTCGCGCGCGAGATCATCCGGCCGCGGCTCGACGACATGCGCGCGTCGCTGAGCTATGGCACGACGATCGGCGATCCGGGCGGGATCGTCTGCCCGGCCGGTCGGACCTGCGCCGTCGTGCGCGGCGATGCGGGTAATCCCGACCTCCGCCCGTGGCGCGCCAACGCCGCCGATTTGACCTTCGAGAAATATTTCGGCGGCTCGGGCTATGTCGCGGTGCAGCTGTTCTACAAGCAGCTGAAAAGCTATATCTACAACCAAGCGATCCCGTTCGACTTCACCGGCTATCCTATTCAGGCGCCGGGTAACGATTCGGGGGATACGGATGGCGACGGCTTCCCCAACCGCGATCCGCTGCCGATCATCGTCAACTACATGGGCACGATCAACGCGCCGATCAACGGCGAGGGCGGCAAGCTCTACGGCGCCGAATTCGCCGCGACCTTGCCGTTCAGCACCTTCACCTCGGCGCTCGATGGCTTCGGGCTGACGGGCAGCGCGTCCTATACCAAGACCAATATCCAGCCGACCCCGGGCGCGCCGTCGGAGGACATCCCCGGCTATTCGAAATGGGTCGCCAACGGCACCGCCTATTTCGAGAAATGGGGCTTCAACGCCCGCGCCAGCGCGCGCTACCGGTCGAGCTTCATCGGCGAGCTGTCGGGCTTCGGCGGCAACCGCGTGCGGCGCCGCGCGCGGGCCGAGACGATCATCGACGCGCAGATCGGCTATGATTTCCAGCCGGGCAGCGCGCTCGAAGGCCTGTCGGTGTTCGTCCAGGGCCAGAACCTGACCGACGAGCCCTTCGTCACCGACGATCCGCGCGATAGCCGGGCGGTGATCGACTATCAGACCTATGGCCGCCGCTTCCTCGCGGGCGCCTCGTTCAAATTCTGATACCCTCCCCCTTGCGGGGGCGGCGGGATGCCGCCGCCCCCGCAATTTTGTTTGCACCCGAGGCCTGAGGTCGATCAAATGACCCCCATGCGGCTCATCATCATCGGCGGGGGCACGGCGGGCTGGATGGCCGCGGCGTGCCTGCGCCGCTTCCTGCCGCAGGGCTGGTCGGTGACTTTGGTCGAGAGCGAGGCGATCGGCACCGTCGGCGTCGGCGAGGCGACGATCCCGCAGATACGCCTGTTCAACGAAGCGCTCGGCATCGACGAGGACGCGTTCCTGCGCGCCACTCAGGGCACGATCAAGCAGGGCATCGAATTCGACGGCTGGACGCGGCCGGGGCATCGCTACATGCACGCCTTCGGAGCGATCGGGCGCGGGCTGGGGCTGCTGCCCTTTCACCAATATTGGCTGCGCGGGCGGAGCTTGGGGATCGCGGACAGCCTCGACGCCTATTCGCTCAACGAGCAAGCCGCCCACGCGGGGCGCTTCCGGCGCGGCGCGGGGGGCTCGGCGCATGCGCCCGCGATGCCCTACGCATTTCATTTCGATGCCGGGCTGTACGCGGCCTTCCTGCGGAAACGCGCTGAGGGCTGGGGCGTGACGCGCGTCGAGGGCAAGGTCGTTTCGGCCGAGCGCGCCGACAATGGCGATGTCGCGGCGGTCCTGCTCGAAGGCGAGCGCCGCGTCGCGGGCGAGCTGTTCGTCGACTGCTCGGGTTTCCGCGGGCTGCTGATCGAGGGCGCGCTAGCCACGGGCTATGAGGACTGGTCGCACTGGCTGCCCAACGACCGCGCCGTCGCGGTGCCCTGCGGCCATGGCGACACGCCGCAGCAGCCCTATACCCGCGCGGTCGCGCGCGAGGCGGGGTGGCAGTGGCGCATCCCGCTGCAGCACCGCATCGGCAACGGCTATGTCTATTGCTCGCGCTTCCTGGACGACGATGCGGCGGAGGCGGCGCTGCTCGCCAGCCTCGACGGGCCCGCGCAGGCCCCCCCCAACCGGCTGCGCTTCACCAGCGGCAAACGGCGCAAGATGTGGAACCGCAACGTCGTGGCGCTCGGCCTCGCGGCGGGCTTCATGGAACCGCTCGAATCGACGAGCATCCACCTCGTCCAGTCGGGCATCTCGCGGCTCCTGAACCTGCTCCCCGCGGGCGCACCCGACCCCGCGATCGTCGCCGAGTTCAACCAGCAGAGCGATTTCGAATGGGAGCGCATCCGCGACTTCATCGTCCTCCACTACAAGGCCACCGAACGCGCCGACACGCCCTATTGGCGCGAGCGCGCGGCGATGGACATCCCCGATACGCTCGCCGCGAAGCTCGACCAGTTCCGCGCGCAGGGCCTGATCGTGCGCGAGCATGAGGAATTGTTCACCGAGCCCGGCTGGCTGCAGGTGCTCGTCGGGCAGGGGGTGATGCCGACCGCCTGGCACCCGCTCGCCGACACGCTGAGCGAAGCCGACCTCAAGACCTTCCTCGATACGAACCGGCTGGTGATCGAACGCGAGGTCGCGGCGATGCAGCCCTACGACGCCTTTCTGAACAGCATGTCCCCGACCGGAGTTGCCGCATGATCCGCCGCCTTGCCCTGCTTGCCTTGCTGCTGGCACCGCTGCCTGCCGCGGCCGAGGATTCCGATATCGCCGCGGTGCGTGCACGCGCGCCGACCGACGAGCTCGTCTATTTTGTGCTGCCCGACCGTTTCGAAAATGGCGATGCCAAGAACGACAAGGGCGGACTGAAGGGCGACCGGCTCGCGACGGGCTATGACCCGTCCGCCAAGGGCTTCTACCATGGCGGCGACCTCGCGGGGCTGACCAAGCGGCTCGACTATATCGCGGGGCTGGGCGCGAGTGCGATCTGGTTCGCGCCGGTGTTCAAGAACAAGCCGGTGCAGGGGCCGAAGGGCGACGAGAGCGCGGGCTATCACGGCTATTGGGTGACCGACTTCACCCAGGTCGACCCGCATTTCGGCACCAACGCCGAGTTCAAGGCCTTCGTCGATGCGGCGCACAAGCGCGGGATGAAGGTCTATATGGACATCATCACCAACCATACCGCGGACGTGATCCGCTATGCCGAGGGCGAGGCCGAGGGCTATAAATATCGCAGCCTCGCCGACTATCCTTATTCGCGGCGCGGCGGGGTTTCGGGCGCGCCGATCAACCCGGGCTTCGCTGGCGAGCATGATGCCAGCGCGGAGAATTGGGCGAAGCTCACCGATCCAGACTTCGCCTACACCCCGGTGGTGCCCAAGGGCGAAGAGAAGGTGAAGGTGCCCGCGTGGCTCAACGACCCGATCCATTATCACAACCGCGGCAACAGCGACTGGGTCGGCGAATCCTCGCTCTACGGCGATTTCGCGGGGCTCGACGATCTCGCGACCGAGAGCCCGAAAGTGGTTCAGGGCTTCGTCGACATCTACGGCCGCTGGATCGACGAATTCGGCATCGACGGCTTCCGCATCGACACCGCCAAACATGTGAATCCCGAATTCTGGCAGGCCTTCGTCCCCGCGATGCAGGCGCGCGCCAAAGCGAAGGGCATCCCCAATTTCCACATCTTCGGCGAGGTCTATATCGACGCGGTCGACCCGGGCGGGCTCGCCTGGCACACGCATGCGGCGGGGCTGCCCGCGGTGCTCGACTTCGCCTTCGCGCGCGCGACGATCGACGCGGTGAGCGGCACCAAGGGCACCGCCGACTTCGCGCGATTGTTCGACGGCGACCTGCTTTACAAGGGCGGCGCAAACGCCGCGCTCGAACTGCCGACCTTCCTCGGCAACCACGACATGGGGCGCTTCGCGATGTTCGTGAAACAGGCGAACCCGGGCGCGAGCGAGGCCGAATTGCTCGCACGCGTGAAGCTGGGGCACAGCATGTTGCTGGCTTTGCGCGGCGTGCCGGTGATCTATTATGGCGACGAACAGGGCTTCGTCTCCGATGGCAACGACCAGCTCGCGCGCGAGGACATGTTCGCCTCGCAGGTTGCGGTGTACAACGACAACGACCTGATCGGCAGCGACGCGACGACCGCGGCCGCCAATTTCGACACCGGCCATCCGCTCTATCGCCATATCGCCGAGCTCGCGGCGGTGCGCCGCGCGAGCCCGGCGCTGTCGCGCGGCGCCACGAAGCTGCGCGCCTTTTCGGAGAAGCCGGGGCTGTTCGCACTGTCGCGCTTCGACCCCGACAGCGGGCGCGAGACGGTGGTCGCGTTCAACACCTCCGCAGAACCCGTTACCGCCAATATTGCCATCGATATGAAAAGCGCGGGCTTTACCGCGCTCCATGGCGAGTGTCCGGCGGCGCCTGCGGCGCCGGGCAGCTTGCCCCTTTCCCTCCCCGCCTTCGGCACGATCATCTGCCAGGCCAGCGAATAAGCGACGCCAAGTGACGACGAACCAGTCCCTCCCCAAACCCGATTTCGCCCCCGCGCCCGGCGCCGCCCTGCCGTGGTGGAAGGGCGCCGCCATCTATCAGATCTATCCGCGCAGCTTCGCCGATTCGAACGGCGACGGCATCGGCGACCTCGCCGGCATCACCGCGCGGCTCGACTATGTCGCCAGCCTCGGCGTCGATGCGATCTGGCTGTCGCCCTTCTATCCCTCACCGATGGAGGATTTCGGTTACGACGTCGCCGATTATTGCGACGTCGACCCGATCTTCGGTACGCTCGCCGATTTCGACGCGCTGGTGGCGAAGGCGCACGGCCTGGGGCTGAAGGTCACCACCGACCTCGTCTTCGCGCACACCTCCGACCGGCATGCCTGGTTCGCGGAGAGCCGCGCGAGCCGGACCAATGCCAAGGCCGACTGGTATGTCTGGGCCGATGCCAGGGACGATGGCTCGCCGCCGACCAACTGGCAGTCGGTGTTCGGCGGCCCGGCGTGGACATGGGACGCGCGGCGCGGCCAATATTATATGCACAATTTCCTGAGCAGCCAGCCGCAGCTCAACGTCCACAACCGCGACGTGCAGGACGCCTTGCTCGATGCGGTGCGCTTCTGGCTCGACCGCGGGGTCGACGGCTTTCGCATCGATGCGATCAATTTCGCGATGCACGACCCGCTGCTACGCGACAATCCGCCCGCGCCGCCGTCGAACAAGCCGCGCACGCGGCCCTTCGATTTCCAGCAGAAGATCTACAATCAGTCGCACCCCGACATCGCTTTGTTCCTCGAGCGCATCCGGGCGCTGACCGACCAATATGAGGGCGCCTTCACCGTCGCCGAGGTCGGCGGCGAAGAAGCCGAGCGCGAGATGAAATTGTTCACCGCGGGCGAGCGGCGCCTCAACAGCGCCTATGGCTTCAACTTCCTCTACGCCGACGCGCTGACCCCGCGGCTGGTGCGCGAGGCCGCCGAGCAGTGGCCCGACGCGCCGGGCATCGGCTGGCCGAGCTGGGCGTTCGAAAATCACGACGCGCCGCGCGCGCTGTCGCGCTGGGCGGTCGAGGGGGTCGATGCGTCCGCCTATGCCGCGATGAAGATGGCGCTGCTGTGCGCGCTGCGCGGCAATATCATCCTCTATAATGGCGAGGAATTGGGGCTGGGGCAGGTCGATATTCCGCTCGAACTGGTCAAGGATCCCGAGGCGCTGAAGAACTGGCCGCTGACGCTGTCGCGCGACGGCGCGCGCACGCCCTTGCCGTGGGTCGCGGGGGCGCGCCACGCGGGGTTCAGCGACGGCGATCCGTGGCTGCCGCTCGGCGAGGCGCATGATGCGCTTGCGGTCGACCGGCAGGAGGCCGATGCCGGCTCGATGCTGGCGCTGACGCGGCGCCTGCTCGCGCTGCGGGCGGCGAGCCCGGCGCTGCGGCTCGGCGCCAATGCGCGCTGGGTGGTGCAGGGTGACCTGCTCGGCTTCGACCGGATCGGTGAGGGGCAGCATCTGCGCTGCCTGTTCAACCTCGGCGCGGGGACGATCGATGTGGCGACAGAGAGCGGGCGCATACTGCTCGCGCTGAACGGCGCCGAGCCCGACAAGTTGCCGCCTGCGGGCGTCCTGTGGCTCGAAATGGAAGAGACGAAGTGATGCGTATCCCGATGCTGTTTGCCGCCGCCGCCGCGGCGGTCCCCACCTTCGCGCAGCAAGCGCCCGCGCCGGTCACCGCGGCCTCGCCCGACGGCGCGCTGGTGCTGACCGTCGCAACCGACAACGACCAGCGCCCGACCTGGTCGCTCTCGCGCAAGGGCCAGCTGTTGATCGCGCCGTCGAAGCTCGGCTTCATCCTCACCGACCGCATCGGCCTCCAGCGCGGCTTCGCGATCGAGCGCGTCGAGCGCGCGAGCGGCGATGCGACCTGGGAGCTGCCGTGGGGCGAGCGGCGCTTCGTGCGCGACCGTCACGAAGAATTGCTGGTGCGCTTCCGCCAGAACGAAAGCTGGGGCGGGCATTTGATGAACGTCCGCTTCCGCCTGTTCGACGACGGCATCGGCTTTCGCTACGAACTGCCCGAGCAGCCGGGGCTGACCACCGCGAAGATCGCCGACGAGATCACCGAATTCGACATCGCGCCCGCGGGCACCGCCTGGTGGATTCCCGGCGGCGAGTGGAATCGCTACGAGCAGGTCTATCAGGAAACCCCGATCGAGGGCGTCGCGACCGCGCACACGCCCATGACGATCCGGCTCGAAGACGGCACGCATATGGCGTTCCACGAGGCGGCGCTGGTCGATTATGCCGGCATGTGGCTGAAGCGCGCCGAAGGGCGCAAGTTCCGCGCGACGCTCTCGCCCTCGTCGCGCGGCCCGCGCGTCGTGCGCGACCTGCCCTTCGCGACGCCGTGGCGGACCATCCGCATTACCGATAATGCCGCCGGGCTGGTCGAGAGCGACCTCGAGCTCAACCTCAACGAGCCGAACAAGCTCGGCGACACCAGTTGGTTCAAGCCGATGAAATATGTCGGCATCTGGTGGGGGATGATCCGCGGCGACTGGAGCTGGGCCGAGGGCCCCAAGCATGGCGCGACCACCGAGCGCACCAAGGCGACGATCGACTTCGCGGCGAAGCACAAGTTCGGCGGCGTGCTCGTCGAGGGCTGGAACAAGGGCTGGAACGGCAACTGGTTCGGCCATGGCGACGAGTATAGCTTCACCCAGGCGACCCCCGATTTCGACCTCAAGGGCGTGACCGACTATGCCCGCAAGAAGGGCGTGCAGCTGATCGGGCATCACGAGACCGGGGGCAATATCGCGGTCTACGAGGCGCAGCTCGACGAGGCGATGAAGCTCTATGGCGCGCTCGGGGTCGGGACGGTCAAGACGGGCTATGTCGCCGATGCCGGCGGGATCATCGCGCCGGGCGATGCGCCGGGCGAGACGCGTATGGAATGGCACGACGGCCAGCGCCAGGTGCAGCACCATCTGAAGGTCGTCGAGACCGCCGCGAAATACAAGGTCGCGGTCAATCCGCATGAGCCGGTGAAGGATACGGGGCTGCGCCGCACCTACCCGAACTGGGTCGCGCGCGAGGGCGCGCGGGGGATGGAATATAATGCGTGGGGCCGGTTCGCGAACGGGCCCGAGCATGAGCCGACCCTCGTCTATACGCGCATGCTGTCGGGGCCGATGGACTTCACCCCCGGCGTGCTCAGCCTCGAGGGGGCGAACCACGACCCGCTGGCGTCGACCTTGGCGAAGCAGCTCGGCCTGTACCTTGCCATCTATTCGCCGATCCAGATGGCGGCCGACTTCCCCGAGACGCTGGCCAAATTCCCGCGCGAGCTCGATTTCATCAGCAAGGTTCCCGCCGACTGGGCCGAGAGCAAACTGATCGCGGGCGCGGTCGGCGACTATGCGATCTTCGCGCGCAAGGACCGCGCGAGCGCCGACTGGTATGTCGGCGGGGTCAACGACGCGACCGCGCGCACGCTCGACCTCGCCTTCGATTTCCTCGAGCCGGGCAAGACCTACACCGCGACGATCTACAAGGACGGCGAGGGCGCCACTTATCTGACCGACGCACGCCACCGCATCGCCTATGAGACGATCAAGGTGAAGAAGGGCGACACCTACAAGCTCTGGCTCGCGCCCGGCGGCGGCGCGGCGATCCGGCTCGTGCCCGGAAAGTGACCGACAACCCGCCCTTCCGCATCGTCATACTCGGCGGCGGGACGGCGGGGTGGATGACCGCGTGCCTGTTCGCCAAGCAATGGGCGGGGCGCGCGGCTATCACCGTGATCGAATCGCCCGAGATCGGGATCATCGGCGTCGGCGAGGGTTCGACGCCGCAATTGAAGGCTTTCTTCGACGCGCTGGGCATCGCCGAGCGCGACTGGATGCCAGCGTGCGATGCGACCTACAAGATCGGCATCGGATTCGAAGGTTGGGGCGGCGCCGTCGCGCCGGGCTATTTCCATCCTTTCCCCGCACCGCTCGACGTCCACACGCAGTCGGCCTTCATCCGCAATGCGGCGCTGCGCCGCGGCGGGGTCGACGTGCCCGCGCATCCCGACGCCTTCTACCTCGCGCCGCGGCTCGCGGCGGCGGGACAGGGGCCGCATCCCGCCGAGAGCTTCCCCTTCGAGCTGAGCTACGGCTATCATTTCGACGCCTATAAGGTTGGCGCCTTCCTCTGCGACCATGCGGTTGGGCTGGGCGTGACGCATCTGACCCGCAAGGTCGAGGATGTGCGCGTCGGTTCCGAAGGCGCGGTCGAGGCGCTGTTGCTCGAAGACGGCGAGGCGGTCGAGGGCGATTTCTTCGTCGACTGCTCGGGCTTTCGCGCGCTGATCGCCGAGCAGGCGCTGGGCACGAAATTCCTGCCCTTTGCAGACAATCTCTTCAACGACCGCGCGGTGGTGATGCCCACCCCGCACGCCGAGGGCGCCCCGCTGCCGATCGCCACCGGCAGCCGCGCGATGGCGGCGGGCTGGCGCTGGACGATCCCGCTGACCACGCGGATCGGCAACGGCTATGTCTATTCCAGCCGCTACATCGATCCCGAGGCGGCAGCGATCGAACTCCGAACCGCGCTCGGCGTCGGCGACGAGGTCGCGGCACGGCACCTCTCGATGAAGGTCGGGCGCCTCGCCGAGAGCTGGACGGGCAATTGTCTCGCGATGGGGCTGGCGCAGGGCTTCATCGAACCGCTCGAAGCGACCGCGCTGCACATCGTCATCGCGACCGCGCAGGAGTTCATCGCGGCGTTCGAAAGCGGTGGCTTCTCTCCAAAGCACCGCGCCGTCTTCAACGCGCGTATCGCCGCGCGCTACGAGGGCATCCGCGACTATATCGTCGCGCACTACCGCATGAACCGCCGCGCCGACGCGGGCGATTATTGGCGCGACGCCGCGGCGATGGAGACCCTGTCCGACGACCTCAAGGCGATGATCACCGCCTGGTTCACCCGCAGCGACATCGACGCGGTGATCGCCGAACGCGGTATCGGCGCCTATTATGGCAGCATCAGCTGGCACTGCCTGTTCGCGGGCTATGGAGTGTTTCCCGACGCGGCGCGGATGCGCGCGGCGGCGCCGGGCGACGGCGCGGCGGACATGGCGGCGATCGATGATTTCCTGCGGCGCGCGGCGCTGAACTTCGGCGCGCACCGGCCGCCGACTTGAGGAATCGGGCGGCCCGTAGCTGAGGGAAGCCAAGCTCAGCTACGGGCCGCCACAGTATCTCTACTGCTTTGGTAGAGTGACAGCGGGTATCGATTCTGGCTAGATGCGAGTCGTTCGAAACGGCGCGGCAAATACTCGCTTCGTCGCCAGATTTATCGAGTCAGTTCAGCCCCATGACCAAGACCGGTCTCATCATCCGCCATGTACCGCACGAGGGACTCGCGGGTTTCCGCGAGCCGATCGAGGCCGCGGGCTACAGGCTCGACCGCATCGACGTCGGCGACCCGGGCTTCGGCGCACTCGACCTCGGCGCGCCCGACCTGCTGATCATGATGGGCGGCCCGATGGGGGTCTATGAGCAGGCCGAGCATCCGTGGATCGCGTGCCAGCTGCGGCGCCTCGCGCGCCGGCTCGAGGCGGGGCGGCCGACGCTCGGCGTGTGCTTCGGCGCGCAGATGATCGCCGCTGCGCTCGGCGCGTCCGTATATCCGGGCCCCGCGAAGGAGGTCGGCTTCGACGCGCTGACTATCCTCGATCCCGCCTCGCCGCTCGGCCATCTCGCCGGGGTGCCGGTGCTCCACTGGCACGGCGACACCTTCGACCTGCCCGCCGACGTCGAACTGCTCGCGTCGAGCGCAGCCTATCCGCACCAGGCCTTTCGCCGCGGACCCAACATCCTCGCGCTGCAATTCCACGCCGAAATGGGCCTCGACCCGCGCTTCGAACATTGGGTCGACCAATGGCCCGAGGCGCTGGCCGAGGTCGGCAGCTCGCCCGATACGATGCGCGCCGACCACGCGCGGCTGGGCCCGGGCGCGGTTGCGGCGGGGCGGCGGATGATCGGGCAGTGGCTGGGGGAATTGGCAGGGTAGGGGCAGAGCAGCCCATCCTCTATTCCGTTCGTGTCGAGCGAAGTCGAGACACCCCGAAGGTACGCGCTCCCAAAGCGTGTCTCGACTACGCTCGACACGAACGGGATTTGTGGAACGGCCCGTCGGCTACCGGCCTCAACCAGCCCCCATCCACCATCGTTTACGCCACCTTTACCAGTGTTGTTGCATGACATTTACCAATGTTTGCGACTGGGGATAAATGATGGACAGCATGCGCGGACTGCTTTCGGGCAGCCACGGCCAGGACGATGGTGCGATCGATTCGCCGCCCTCCGTCGGGGTCGACGAACGGCGGATGCAGGTGCGCGCCTATAATTATTGGGCGTCGCTGCTGTCCGACCGCGCCTATCCCTCGGTCGACGATCTCGACCTCGACCATCTCGACGATTTCGGCCCTTATGCGGTGCTGCTCGATTTCACGTCGGGAATCGAAAATCCCGGCCTGTCCTTCCTCGGCGACAAGCTGCGCGCCGAATCGCAGATCGACGAGGACGTCCAATATATCCGCGAGGTTCCCGGCCGCTCCTTGCTGTCGCGGCTGACCGACCATTATCTCCAGATCATCGCCAACCGCGCGCCGATCGGCTTCGAGGCCGAATTCGTCAACGATCGCGGCACGACGATCATGTACCGCGGCATCCTGCTGCCCTTCTCGTCCGACGACGATACGATCGACTTCATCATGGGGGTGATCAACTGGAAGGAAGCCGCGCCTGCCGCGCAGGTAGAGGAATTGCAGCTGTCGGTCGAACAGGCGCTGCGCAGCGCCGCGCCGCTGACCGCCCCCGTGCCGGTATGGGCCGACGGTCCCGACAGCGAACATATCGACGACGACCCCGCGCCGGGCTTCGGCGCCTTCGCCGATGTCGACGCCGCGCTGGCGCTGCCGGTCGAGGACGGGCTCGACGTCGGCGCCGAACTGGGCGCGGGCGCCGCGCTCGCCGACTGGCTGGCGCTCGCGCGCGACACCGCCGAGCGCGCGCTCGCCGCCGACAGCCGCAGCCGCAGCGCGCTGTACCAGGCGGTCGGCCAGGCATGGGATTTCGCCATCGCCGCCGGGGAAGCGCCAGACGAATTCGCCGAACTGCTCGCCGACGCGGGGCTGAAGGCGCAGGAGCGCGCCCCGATGACGCCGCTGGTCAAGCTGGTGTTCGGCGCCAATTACGACAAGACGCGCGTCGCCGAATATGCGTGCGTGCTGGGCCATGCGCGCGAGGAAGGCGTCGGCCGCGGCGAACTGGCGCGCTATCTGGATAGCTATCCGGGTGGGCTCAAGGGGCTGGTCAAGGACGAGCGCGCGAAGCGGAGGCCCGCGGGCGTTGCGAAAGCGAAGCGCGATCCGGTGCTCGACACGCTCCGCGCCGCGCAGCCGGCGGTGATCCTCGAGCATGATGCCGGCGAGGCCGAATTCGTCGTGCTGATCGCAAAGGCGATGCCCGGCGGGCACATCGGCATCGTCGCCAGGGCCGACGACGACGACGCACTGCTCGCGAAGCTCGCGCGCAAGGCGGTGGTGATTACGGGTTGAGCTCCTTCCAAGATCCTCCTCACGCGAAGCGATGGGGAGGTGGCAGCGCGAAGCGCTGACGGAGGGGTAACAACGCTGACGCGAAACCCCTCCACCACCGCCTGCGGCGGCGGTCCCCCTCCCCAGCGCTTCGCGATGGGGAGGATCTTTGCGCAACAGACAAACCAAAAATTGAAATAATTTAACGCGGCCCTTTGCGCGGGGGGTTGAGCCGCGCGCGCGAGAGGCGCATAGGGGCGGGCAGCGAACGGGCCAGCCACCCCCCGGCACAGGCCCGCCTCATCGGGAAGCCTGAACCCTATGCCCCAAAAGATTGCCGAAACCGCCGAAGCCGACAACGAGGCCGCGGCGCCCGCCCCCGTTCCCGCGAAGATTTCCAAGGCCTATCAGGCCGCGCTGAAGGACAGCGCGCTGCCCGGCGAGGGCGACGACCTCGACGCGACGGCGCTGAAGGACGCGGGCGAATTCGCCGCGCGCGCCTCGCTCGCGCGCACCCCCGGCACCCCGTCGCTGCTGCTCGAACCGATGGCCGCCGACGGCACCGATCGCCGCATGCGCCTCGCCGTGGTCAACGACGACATGCCCTTCCTGGTCGATTCGGTGTCCCAGATCGTCGGCGCGCAAGGGCTGGTGATCCACCGCATCCTGCACCCCGTGGTCGCCGCGACGCGCGACGCCAAGGGCGCGCTGACCGGCGCCGAGGCCGTGACGCCGGGCTGCGACGGCCGCGAATCGGTGATCTATATGGAGCTCGAGCGCGGCGACGCGCGCGCGCGCCGGCGCCTGCTCGACGGGCTCGAAGGCGCGCTCGCCGACGTGCGCGCCGCAGTGACCGACTGGAAGGCGATGCGCGCCGCGATGCTCGCCGACGCCGCGATGCGCGTCGAGGGCGAGGGCGCCGAGCTGCTCCGCTGGTTCGAGGGCGGCGCGATGACCCAGCTCGGCCACGAGTGGCGCACGCGCAGCGGCGACGTCGAACAGCCGCTGGGGATCAGCGCGTCGAGCAGCGGGCAACTCCTGTCGCCCAACGCGCTCGACGCCGCCTTCGCCTGGTTCGACGGCGGCGGCCATTCGCCGCTGCTGATCAAGTCGAACCGGCTGTCGGCGGTGCACCGCCGCGTGCTGCTCGACCTCGTCATCGTGCCCGAGATGAAGGGCAAGACCGTCGAGAAGCTCTCGATCCACGCCGGCCTCTGGACCAGCGCCGCGCTGTCGACCCCGCCCGCGAAGGTGCCGATGCTGCGCGCGCAGCTCGACGCGCTGATGGCGAAATTCGGCTTCGACCCCACGGGGCACGCGGGCAAGGCGCTCGCGCACGCGCTCACCGCGCTGCCGCACGACCTGCTCATCGCCTTCGACGCCGCCTCGCTCGAGGATCTCGTGCTCACCTCGATGTCGATCACCGACCGGCCGCGGCCGAAGCTGGTGATGGTGCGCAGCGCGCTGGGCCGCCACCTGTTCGCCTTCGTCTGGTTGCCGCGCGACGAGGTGTCGACCGGGCGCCGCATCGCGGTCGAGGCGATGCTGGTGCGCGAAGCCCGCGCGGGCGTGATCGGCTGGACGATGGTGCTCGAGGACGGCGGCGCGGCCTTGCTGCGCTACACGCTGGATCTCCGCAGCGGCGGGGTCGTCCCCGACGCCGACAAGCTCAACGCGCAGCTCGAACAGATGGTGCGCGGCTGGCAGCCCGAGGTCGAGGCGGCGCTCGCGAAGCGCGGCGACCCGGGCCGTGCCGCGGCGCTGGCGTCGCGTTTTGCGCCGCTGTTCCCGGCCAATTACCGCAACCTCTACGACCCCGAGGAAGCCGCGCGAGACATATTGCGCCTGCGCGACCTCGACGCCGAGCGCCCGCGTAGCGTGCGCCTCGCGAAGAAGAGCCTCGACGGCGACGACCGGCTGCGGCTCAAGGTCTACAGCGCGGTGGGCCCGCTCGCCCTCTCCGATGTCGTCCCCGCGCTCGAACATTTCGGCTTCGAGGTGCTCGAGGAAATCCCGACGACGCTCGGCGTGAGCCGCGTTCCGGGCGCCGAAGGCGACGACGACGTGCCCGCAGTGATCCACGACTTCTCGCTGAAGCTGCCCGCCTCGGTCGACGAACTCGCGCTGCTCCCGCACACCGAGGTGATCGAGGGCGCGATCGCCGCTGTGCTCGACGGGCGTGCCGAGAACGACGCGTTCAACGAGCTGGTGCTCGTGACGCAAACCGATCCGCAGGCGATCGTCTGGCTGCGCGCCTGGTTCCGCTACATGCGCCAGGGCGGGTCGAGCTACGGCATGGACACGGTCGTCGCGGCGCTGCGCCACGCGCCCGACCTGACCGCGGCGCTGGTCGAGCGCTTCTGCGCGCTCCACGATCCCGCGAAGCACGACGCCGACCGCGCGGCCTTCCTCGATGCCGAGATCCAGGCGGGGTTCGCCGCGATCAAGTCGATCGACGACGACCGCATTCTGCGCCTCTTCCACGCCGTGATCGGCGCGACCTTGCGCACCAACGCCTTCGCTCCCGCGGCCGCCGAAGCGCTGGCGTTCAAGATCGACAGCAGCAAGGTCCCCGGCCTGCCCAAGCCTTTGCCCTGGCGCGAGGTGTGGGTCTATTCGCCGCGCGTCGAGGGCATCCACCTGCGCGCCGGCCCCGTCGCGCGCGGCGGCCTGCGCTGGTCCGACCGCCGCGACGACTTCCGCACCGAGATCCTCGGCCTCATGAAAGCGCAGCGCGTCAAGAACGCCGTCATCGTGCCGACCGGCGCGAAGGGCGGCTTCTATCCCAAGGCCTTGCCCGACGTGGCGCTGGACCGCGACGCCTGGTTCGCCGAGGGCACCGAATGCTATCGCATCTTCATCCGCTCGCTTCTGTCGATCACCGACAATCTGGTCGCGGGCAAGGTCGTGCATCCCGCGGGCGTGGTGATCCACGACGGCGACGATCCCTATTTCGTGGTCGCCGCCGACAAGGGCACCGCGACCTTCTCCGACGTCGCCAATGCGCTCGCGATGGAGCGCGACTTCTGGCTCGGCGACGCCTTCGCGAGCGGCGGGTCGAAGGGGTATGACCACAAGGCGATGGGCATCACCGCCAAGGGCGCGTGGGTCTCGGTCCAGCGCCACTTCGCCGAGCTCGGCGTCGACGTCCAGACCGACACCATCCGCGTCGTCGGCTGCGGCGACATGTCGGGCGACGTGTTCGGCAACGGCATGCTGCTGTCGAAGGCGCTCAAGCTCGTCGCGGCGTTCGACCATCGCCACATCTTCCTCGACCCCGATCCCGATCCGGCGAAGAGCTGGAAGGAGCGCGAGCGGATGTTCAACCTGTCGCGGTCGAGCTGGGAAGATTATGACAAGAAGCTGATCTCGAAGGGCGGCGGCGTCTTCCCGCGCAGCCAGAAGAGCATCCCGCTGACCCCCGAAGTGCAGGCCGCGCTCGGCCTGTCGCAAGCGGAGATCGACCCCGGCTCACTGATCTCGGCGATCCTGAAGGCGCCCGCCGACCTCCTCTGGTTCGGCGGCATCGGCACCTATGTGAAGGCCGCAAGCCAGAATAATGCCGAGGTCGGCGATCCCGCCAACGACGCGCTGCGCGTCGATGCCGAGGATCTGCGCGTGAAAGCGGTCGGCGAGGGCGCGAACCTCGGCGTAACTCAGGCGGCGCGCATCGCCTTTTCGGCGCACGGCGGGCGGATCAACACCGACTTCATCGACAATAGCGCGGGCGTCGACTGCTCGGATAATGAAGTCAATATCAAGATCGCGCTGAACCGCGAGATGGCCGAGGGGCGCCTCAGCCAGGACGACCGCGACGCGCTGCTCGTGCGCATGACCGACAATGTGTCGGCGCTGGTGCTCGAGGACAACCGGCTCCAGGCGCTCGCGCTGTCGATCGCCGAAAAGGGCGGCTCGGCCGCGGTGCCGTCGCTGGTGCGCGTGATGGAGACTTTCGAGGCCGCGGGGCGGCTCGATCGCAAGGTCGAGGGGCTGGCCGCGAACGACGAGCTCCTCCGCCGCTCGGCCGAGGGGCGCGGGCTGACGCGGCCCGAACTCGCGGTGCTGCTGTCGACGTCGAAGCTGGCGCTGCAGGATGCGATCGAGCATAGCGACCTTGCCAACGATCCGGCGCTCGCGAGCGACCTTGCGGCGGCCTTTCCGGCCGAGATGCAGCGCGATTTCGCAGCTGCGATCGCCGACCATCAGCTCCGCCGCGAGATCATCGCGACCAAGCTCGCGAACCGCATCGTCAACCGCATGGGCGTGGTGCATCCGTTCGAGCTGGTCGAGGAGGAAGGCTGTTCCTTGGGCGACGTCGCCGCCGCCTTCGTCGCGGTCGAGCGATTGCTCGGCATGCACGACATCTGGGCGTCGCTCGACACCGCGAAGATCGACGAGGCGATCCGCCTGTCGCTGTTCGCCCAAGCGGCGTCGGCGATGGCCTCGCAGATCGCCGACCTGCTGCGCGCCGCGCCGGGACAGCCGCAGCCGGGCCCGCTCGTCGCGCGGCTCGAGCCCGGGGTCGATCGCCTCATGGCAGGGGTCGACGGCCTCCTCAGCCCCTCGGTCAAGCGCCAGTGGGACATGCTGAGCCTGCAATTGCTCGACGCGGGCGCGCCCGAGGCGCTGGCGTCGTCGGTCGTGCGCCTGTTCAAGACCGACGGCGCGATCGGCATCGTCGACCTCGCCGAACGCCGCGGCGACGACGAGATCGCGGTGACGCACGCCTTTACCCATTTGGGCGAAGCGCTCGGGCTCGACTGGGCGCAGACGCTGGCGGCGCATATGAGCCCCGCCGATCCGTGGGAACGCCTGCTGGTCAACAGCCTCGCGCGCGATTTCCAGCAGATGCGGCTGACCTTCCTTGGCCAACTGCCCGCGGGCGACCTCGACGCCGCGGTGACCAAATGGCTCGCCGACAATGGCCCGCGCGTCGCGCAGTTCCGCGCGACGGTCGACCGCGCGCGGACGATCCCGAACCCCAACGGCGCGATGCTCTCGCACATCGCCGGCCAGGCGCGCGGATTGCTGGGACGGTAGTCACCGGCGGCGCGGGCAATAAATAGGGACAGTCCCTATTTAATCATCCGCGCCGTTCCGGACCAGCCGATCGATGAAATTAAATAGGGACTGTCCCTATTTATTGGGAGACTCCCTTGCCCTATCAACCGCGCGTCGCGATCCTCGTCCCGGGGGCCGAATATTACGAGAAATGGCAGCCCGCCTTCGCGCGCAAGGCGCTGGCGCTCGCGGGCGCCGGGCTCGCGGTCGAGCAACGCGTGTGGGGCGACCCGGGCGACCTCAAGGGCTTCGACCTGATCCTGCCGCTCTTCGCCTGGGGCTATCAGCGCGACGTGCCCCGCTGGTACGCCTTGCTCGACCGGCTCGAGGCCGAGGAGTTGCCGGTGGTCAATCCGGTCGCGGTGCTGCGCTGGAACAGCGACAAGGCCTATCTCTCGCAGCTCGCGGCAAAGGGCGTCGCGGTGGTGCCGACGGTCGAGATCGCGGCGCTCGATGACGCCGGGTTGGCCGACGCGCGTGCGCGGCTCGGGGCTGATGAGGTGGTGATAAAGCCCGCGATCTCGGGCGGCGCCGACGGCACGCACCGCGTCGCGGCGGGCGTGGGCGTGCCCCCCGACGCGGTGGGCCAGCGGCGGCTGGTGCAGCCGCTGATGCCGGGCATCCTGACCGAGGGCGAATATTCGCTCTTCTTCTTCGACGGCCAGTTCAGCCACGCGATCGTCAAGCGCCCGGCGGCGGGCGATTTTCGCGTGCAGGAACAGTTCGGCGGGCGCGAGACCGCGTGGGACGCGAGCGCCGAAGCGCAGGCGCTCGCCGCCGCGGCGCTGGCGGCCGCGCCCGCGCCGCCCGTTTATGCGCGCGTCGATATGGTCGGCGATGCCGCGGGGGTGCTCCACATCATGGAGCTCGAACTGATCGAACCCTCGCTGTTCCTGCACTTCGCCGAGGACAAAGGCGCGGCCTTCGGGAAAGCCGTGGCGGGGGTGGCGGTGCGGTGAACGTCGCGACCTGGACCCGGATCACGCTCCCTCATTCCTTCAAATAGCTGGCGACAAGCGCATTCGATTCATCGACCGTGAAGAAGCGATCGCAGTGCGGGCAGACATAAGCGTCGAGGCCGCTTGTCGATATCAAATAGCCAACGACTACTTCAAAATCGTCATGCCTAACCTGCTCGACGATCCGTTGTGCGAGCCGCTCGATTTCCTCATCGGGGATCAGGGTCGATCGGCACGGCGATGGGGCGAGAGTATCGCTAAACTGATGTCCGACAGGGCAACGAACTTGCGTCATTCAACGACTCCATGAAGAGCGGTTTATCGCTCGTGCCTGAACTGCCAGCTTCGGTCCTCCGCTGGTTTACCGTCGATCAGGAAATCGATGTCCACGCTGGCGGGATAGATGACCAGTTCGCGCTCATCGATGACCTGAACCTCGATGGCGGCTTCGGCGTCTCCGACGACGAGCGTCAGGCTTTCTTCCGGCTCCAGTTCGAAGCATTCGGGCCATGGCTCGACCGACACATAGATCGGAAAACTGTTGCGGTTGGCGATGACGTGCCGCGTCGCTTCCCGATCGATGGGCGCCAGCTTTCCCTTTCGTCGAAACGGATTCCACGCCATCTCACTCCTCCGTTCTGCCCCGCCACAACCACTGCCTAATCGCCGACGTCAAATTCGGCGGATCCTCCGCCTCCATCCGTTCGACATCGATCCGCGCCACCAGCGCGTTGATCGGCAGCGCCTGCCGCGCGGCTTCGGCTTCCAGCGCGTCCCAGAAGACCGGCTCGAGGCTGATCGAGGTCGGGTGGCCGGCGATCGTCACCGAGCGTTTGACCGGGGGGTGATAGGGGGCGGCCATGACGAGAGCTTACCGCCTCCGCCCTTGAAGAGGTACGATTTATTTGGGGGTGACCGGGTTCCGGGCGGGGCCTAGATTATCGTCCGACGGACAAGGATCGAACGACGTGACGACAGCCGGAATCCACGCCCTCACCGAAAAGGAGAAGGAGACGCTTCGCCTGCTGGTCAGCGGCTATGACGCCAAGTCGATGGCGCGCCACCTGGGGCTGTCGGTGCATACGGTCAACGAGCGATTGCGCGACGCGCGGCGCAAGCTCGCGGTATCGAGCAGCCGCGAGGCGGCGCGGCAACTGCGCGATATCGAGCATCGGGACCCCCAAATCCTCGGGGACAAGGCTTTGGGGGAAGCCGCCGCGGCCCCCGGCGTGGAACAACCGACGGCATCAGTCGAGGCGCGCCGCATGGGGCGGCGGTCCGGCTGGATAGCCGGAGGTTTGTTCATGTCCTTTGCTCTTGCCCTGCTCGCTTTCGCCTCAATGTCCGGAAGCGCCGATGCGCCCGCCGCGCCGCCCGCGACCGCCGCCGCCGACAGCCCCGCGGTCGCGGCGGCGCGCGATTGGTTTACGCTGGTCGACAAGGGCGACTGGAACGCCAGCTGGGAGGCGACCGGCCAGTCGTTCAGGGCCATGAATAGCGTCGAGACGTGGGCGCGCGTGGCAAGCCAGGTGCAGGGGCCGCTCGGCGCGGTGAAGGCGCGCACCCTGCTCAGCGAAGAAACCGTGCCGGCGCCGCCCTACGGCTACCAGCTGGTCAAGTTCCGCACCGACTATACGAACAAGCCGGGCGCAATCGAGACGCTGTCGCTGGTGCACGAAGGCGGGAGCTGGCGGGTTGTTGGGGTGACGGTGGAGTAGGGGGTCTGGGGGCGGGTCTGGTCTCAGGAACCGTCCTCTCTTTCCGCTTGTGTCGAGCGAAGTCGAGACACCTTGGCTTGGCGCTATCCCGCAGGGTGTCTCGACTCCGCTCGACACGAACGGATTTTGTATTTTGGACGGAGCGTAGGCGGCGACGGCAAAGCCGCCGCCATGACGTTAGACGGGTTCGGCCGGCCTTGCGGGGCCGTCCGCCCCGCTGGCCGAGCCGGTGGCTGCCGCTTCGCGGCACCGGCGCCTAACGCGACGTTCGCTGCGCGAACGCCTTGTTACGCGCCTGCCACCATCAATACATATGCTGCCCCCCGTTAATCGACATCGTCGACCCCGTAACAAACCCCGCATCCTCGCTGCACAAAAACGCCACGCCGCGCGCGATCTCGTCGGCCTGGCCCAGACGCCCCACCGGGATCTTCGCGACGATCTTTTCCAGCACCGGGGCGGGGACCGCGGCGACCATGTCGGTGTCGATATAGCCCGGCGCGATCGCGTTCACCGTGACGCCCTTCTTGGCGCCTTCCTGCGCCAGCGCCTTGGTGAAGCCGTGGATGCCCGATTTCGCCGCGGCATAATTGACCTGGCCGTACTGGCCCGCCTGGCCGTTGATCGATCCGATGTTGACGATGCGGCCCCAGCCGCGCTCGACCATGCCGCCGAAGGTCGCCTTGGCCATGTTGAAGCAGCCGCCGAGATTTACGCGCATCACATCGTCCCAGTCGCCATAGCTCATCCGCGCGAGCGTGCCGTCGCGGGTGATGCCGGCGTTGTTGACGACGATGTCGATCGGGCCGAATTCTTCGGCGATCGCCGCGCACTGGTCGAGGCACGCCTGATGGTCGCCGACGTCCCATTTGCGCGCCGCGATGCCGGTGCGTTCGGTGAACGCGCGCGCCTTGTCGTCGTTGCCCGCATAATTGGCGACGACGGTGACGCCCTGTTCCTGAAGCTTGAGGCTGATCGCCTCGCCGATACCGCGGCTGCCGCCGGTGACGATTGCTACACGTGCCATATTCTATGCTCTCCCAATGGGCCTGTTTGCCCCTGATTAGGTCGCGCGGGAGAGGCTCGCAAGTTTACCGTTACGTCAAGCGCATAGCTATTTTCAGTTGCTCACCTGGACGATCGGGCGGTCCCAGCGCCCGGCGGCGAGGTCGGCCTTGCGCATCGTCAGCACCAGATGGTCGACGTCGCCGAACATCCAGCTCATCAGCCCGCTGGTCGGCAGCTCGAGCAGGGTCGCGTGACTCTCCTCGTCATAATCGTGGACATAGCGGAAGGGGATATGCCCGATGCTCGGCATCTCGCGCGCCGCCAGTTCCTGCGCATAAGGTTCGAACACCGCGCGCGCGGCGTCGGACAGCGCATCGGGGTCCGCGGCATAGGCGTGCTTCGCATGGTCGAACCAGATGCTGTGATAGTCGTGGACCCACAAAGGCGCATCGGGATGATGCTGGGTCAGCGGCAGCGTCAGGCTCTCGATCAGCTCGGCGCCGGGGCGCCCCGCGGGGTCGGGCTTGCGCAGCACCTTGACCCAGGTGATCGCCTGCAGCGCTTCCATCACCGCGGCGGCGTCGGTCGCGGTGAAGGCCATTCTGGTCGCGCTCTCGCGGACGATGTCGATGATCTCCTCGGCGCGGAAGCGCGCGACATGATTGGCGGCGCGTGCAGCGGCGGCGGCATCGTGCAACTCCTGCAGCGCGGCGCGCATATTGACCAGGCCCTCGCGGCCGAGCGGGTCCTTTTCGCCGTCGTCGTGCTTGACCAGGCGGCGCTCGACGCTCGCGAGCTGCGTGTCGATCGGCGAGGGGCCCTCGACCTCCTTCCAGTAACGTTCGATGCGCATCGCGAGGATCTCGACCATCGCCAGCATCGAGGGCCAGTCGAAGGGGTGAAAGGCGGGGTCGGCGATATCGTAGCCGAGACGATAGAGGCGGAAGCCGGGCCCGTCGCCGTCCTCGCCATCCGCCTGGCGCGGGTCGGCGTCGCCGGGGCGCACCGCGACCAGGTCGACGGGCCATTCGGGAAAAGCGGCGCGCGCGAAGGGCATCAGGTCGCCGAAGCGTAGCCCGCCGTGCGGCGCGAAGAAGCTGCCGCCGGGGTCGAGCGGGTGCGGCGGTTCGACCGGCTCGCCCGCCTCATGGACATGGACCAGCGCGGCGTCGCCGTCGCGCGGGTGGATGAAGAGCGCCAGGCTGCCGCGGCGCGGGCCGAGCCCGTCCCATATGCCGGCCGGCAGGTCGGCGCAGGCGATCTGCGCGATGAACTGGCCGGGGACCTCGCGGATCTGCGGCCAGGCCGCGCCGGGGTCGAGCCGCGGGCGGCCGCCGAGCCAGCTGGTCCGCGCCTCGTCGGTGCGCGGCGGAATCTGCGGCGCCAGGCGGACCGCGACGGGCTCGGTGCCGCGGCGTTCGATCAGATCGGCCTCATGCTCGACCTGCGCGACCATCGATTCGAGCATCTGCGTGACCATCGCGCGGTCGGCTTCGGTCGGCTCGGCGGGCACCGGGGGCAGCGGGTCGCGTTCGTCGACGAGCACATCGGCGTGGGCCGCAGCGGGCGCCTCCACGGACGCGTCGAACGCGCTTTCGGTGGCGGGTTCGAGCGGCGCGCGGCCGCTGACGCGCGCGAGGCGCGAGGCGGAGATCTCGACCGGCTCCTCGGCGATGCGTTCGCGCGCGCGGTCGCGGCGCGGCAGGCTGGGCAGGCGGCTTTCGCGCGGCGCGCCGGGAACGCGCGGGGCTTTCGGCGCCTTGGGTGCCACGGGGCCACGGCGGCGCCAGACAAAATAGACGATGAGTAGGTAGGCGAGCGTACCGCCCCCCAGCATCAGCATCGCCGATTGCACCTGACTCATCGCGGACCTCCTGGAGACTCGCGGAGCAGCCTAGGGGAATAGGTTAAACAGGAGGTAAGCGATGCCCCGCTCAGGCCCAGCCGGCGAGTTCGCGGCGGATCAGGGCTTCGAGCATCGCGAGCCCGGGGGCGCTGTCGTTGAGGCAGGGGATGTAGGCGAAATCTGTGCCCCCCGCGGCTTCATATTGCTCCTTGCCGCGGATCGCGAGTTCCTCGAGCGTTTCGAGACAGTCGGCGGCGAAGCCCGGTGCGAAGATCGCGACCTTTTTTCCCTCGCTGCCCAGCCGTTCGAGCACCGCGTCGGTCGCGGGTTCGAGCCATTTGGCGCGGCCGAAGCGCGACTGGAAGGCGACCTCGACCGGCCGTCCCAGCGCTTCCGAAAGCAGGCGCGCGGTCTTCCGGCACTGGCAATGATAGGGATCGCCCAGGTGAAGCGTCCGCTCGGGCATGCCGTGGAAGCTGGCGAGCAGCACGTCGGGCGCGAAATCGAGCGCGGCAAGGCCGGTTTCGACCGAGGCATTGAGCGCGGCGATATAATGGGTGTCGTCGGCGTAGGGCGGCAGGAACCGCAGCGCCGGCTGCCAGCGCAATGTGGCGAGATGCGCGTTCACCGCGTCGGTCACCGTCGCGGTCGTCGCGCCGCAATATTGCGGATAGAGCGGCGCGACCAGGATGCGGCGGCAGCCTGCGGCAAACATCGCATCGAGCGTCGCGGGAATCGCGGGCCGGCCATAACGCATCGCATGCTCGACGCGCACGCCCTCGCCGAGCGCCGCCTGCAGCGCAGCTGCCTGGCGCCGCGTGATTGCGGCAAGCGGCGAGCCTTCTTCGGTCCACACCTGGCTGTACGCATGCGCCGACTTTTTCGGCCGGGTGGTCAGGATGATCCCGCGCAGGATCGGCTGCCACAGGATTTGCGGGATTTCGACGACGCGGCGGTCGGACAGGAACTCGGCGAGGTAGCGGCGCACCGAGCGTGCGTCGGGGGCATCGGGGGTGCCAAGGTTGACCAGCAGCACGCCGACGCGCGGCGGTGCAATGGTGGGGTGGTCGGCGGGCCGGGTCATGCGCGTTCGGGGCTCAGCGGGATGCGGCGGATGCGGCGCCCCGTCGCGGCGTAGAGCGCGTTGGCGATCGCGGGGGCGACGACGGGCACGCCGATCTCGCCCAGCCCGCCGGGGTCGCGGTCGCTCTCGACGAACTCGACGACGATCTCGGGCGACTGCGCCAGCCGCGGCAGCCCGAGCTGGCCCAGCTTGCGCGCGGTCGCGACCCCGCCCTTATAGTCGGTGGTTGCACCCACCGCGGCGGCGAGGCCGAAGATCAGCCCGCCCTCGACCTGCTGGCGCGCGATCGCCGGATTGACCAGCCGCCCGGCGTCGACAACCGCGACCAATTGCTCGACCTGCAGCCCCTCGCCGCTCGGCCGCGCGGTCGCCATCAGCGCGATATGGCTGCCGCGCATGCTGTGGCAGGCGAGCCCCTGCCCGGATCCCGAGAGCATGCCCTCCCACCCGCCGATGCTCGTCGCGGTCAGCAGGCAGCGCGCGAGCAGCGGCTGCTGCCCCAGCATCGCCATGCGGTACGAGAGCGCGTCGAGCCCCGCCTTCGCCGCCATCTCGTCGACGAAGCTTTCGGTGAAAAAGGCGGTGTAGCTGTCGGCATTGCCGCGCCAGCGCCCGGTCGGCAGCCCGATATCGGCGGGGCAATGATCGACCGCAAGATGCGGGATGGCATAGCCGTTCGCCGCGCCCTCGACCGCGGCGGCGTCGGACGCGCCCGCCGCGGCGCGCTGCGCGGCGTCGGGGGCTTTATGCTCGAACAGGCGCTCGCGCACCTCGTGCGTCGTCGGCGGCACCGCGATGCGCGCGACGAGCGCGTCGATGCCGCCCGCGGCGTTCAGCGTCGCGACCATCCGCGCGCGGGCCGGCGGGCGGGGGATGTCGCGCATGATCTCCTCGGCGCGCGACCAGGCGAGCTGGACGGGGCGCTTGATCGTCCGCGCAATCAGCGCCGCCTGCACCGCGACATCGTGGTTCAGGCAGGCGTCGAACGATCCCCCCGCCATCATCGGGAAGAGCGTGATGTCATTCTCCGAAAGCCCCGTCGCCGCGGCGATCGCGGCGCGGCACTGCGCGGGCGCCTGCGTCGCGGTCCATACGCGCAGCCGCGCGCCGTCGGGCGCCGCGGTCGCGGTGCGCGTCTCGATCGGCGCGTGGAGCGCGGGGGCGACGGCGTAAGTCGCGCCGATACTCGCGCGGCCCTCCATCGCCTCGCTCGGGTCGCCGCGCTTGACGATGCGGTGGCCGTCGGCCTTGAGCGCGGCCTTCAGCGCCTTATCGATGCCGTCCGAGCCGATCGGCGGGCCCGCGGTCTCGAACACCGGCGCGAATTTGTCGAGCGCGCGGTTCGCCGCCCACCAGTTGCGCGCGACCGCGGCGACCCAATGCTCCTGCTCGACGACATAGAGCATGCCGGGCGAGGCGAGTCCCGCCTTTTTGTCGATGCTCTTCAGCCGCGTCGCGCCCAGCGGCCCCTGGCGGATCGAGGCGAAGACCATGTCGGGCAGGCGGATGTCGCCGGCATAATTGGCCGACCCGTCGACCTTCGCGGGCAGGTCGAGGCGGATGAGGTCCTGGCCATAGAGCGGGTCGGCGCTGGCGGCGCGATAGACGGGCGCGGCGGGCGGTTCGAGCAGCGCCGCGGCGGCGGCGACCTCGGCGAAGCGCAATTTCTTTGCGCCCAAAGTGACGAAGCCGTTCGCGGTGTCGCATTGCTGCCAGTCGGCGTCCCAGCGCCGCGCCGCCGCCATCATCAGCAGCGCGCGCGCCTGCGCCGCGGCGTCGCGGCACGGGCGCTCGAACATGCGCACCGACGACGAATTGGCGGTGAGCATCACCGCATGGCGCACCGCCCATTCGCGCCGCGCCCAGCTGCGCACGTCGGCGACGGCATCGGGCATCATCGAGCGCGGGGTGAAGGTCGCGCTGTCCTCGTCGACCAGCAGCGTGTTGGTATAGAGCGGGCTGATCGGCGCGGTTTCGACCGCGATCGTGCGCCAGTCGGCGCCGAGTTCGTCGGCGATGATCTGCGGCAGCAGGGTGGTGACGCCCTGCCCCATCTCGCATTGCGGGACGATCACGCTGACATGGCCGTCGTCGCCGATCTTCAAAAAGGCGTTGAAGATATGCTCGTCGGGCGCGGCGGTCAGATTCGGCGCATAGTCGCGCGGCCAGATGCTCCACGCCAGCGCCAGCCCCCCCGCGGCGGTCGCGCCGACGAGCAGCGAGCGGCGGCTGATATGCGGCAAGCGCCGCTTCTTCGTGTCGATGCTGTCGCGAATGCCCGCCATCGGGGATGCTGATAGGCGGGGCGAGTCGGCGAGGCAAAGGCTTATTAATCCTCCCTGCGGCGAAGCCGTGGGGAGGGGGACCGCCGCCGCAGGCGGTGGTGGAGGGGCAGCGACGTCGCGCCATGGCCCCTCCGTCAGCGCTTCGCGCTGCCACCTCCCCATGGCTTCGCCACAGGGAGGATTATCGATTCACCACCCCCAGGGCGCGGGCGGCGGCGGGCTCACCGGGCGGTTCCACGAAAAGCCGACCCGGAAATGCCGCCCTTCGCGCCGCAGCTCATACGCAAAGCCCAGCGGCGTCGCTTCCATCGCCCAGACGTTCGTGTTCGATACGCTGCGCCCGGTGCGGGTGAAGAGCGCGATCGATTCGGCATCGACCGGGAACGCCTGCCGCGTCGCCGTTCCTTCGTCGGCGGTGTCGCCGCCGTACATCGTCACCTCGTCGGAGGTGCCGTCGGCGTGGCGATGGTCGTGCTTCAGGCGCAGGCCCGTTTCGGTGCGCGTCACGACCCAGGTGCGCGACCGATCCCAGCCGCCCTTCGGGCCGAGCCCTTCGATGTGGAAGGGGATTTCGATTCGGTCGGCGGTGCAGCGGCGGATATGCATCACCATCGCCTTGCCCTGCATGTCCGCGTCGGCGGCGTCATTGGTCTCGATCCGCCCGGCATAGGCCTGCCCGCATCGCGCGGTGAGCGCAGCGAAGAAGGCCTCCTGCGGGTTCGAAGGCGCGGGGGTGGCGGCGCATCCGGCGAGCGTGGCGGCGGCGAGAAGGGCGAGGGTGCGTTTCATCGCGCCCTTATGGTCGGAAATCATGTGCGAAATCCAGATAGCGTATGGGTTCGGGCGGTAGCGGACGTTCCAAGCCCCTCCTCTGAAGAGGAGGGATTTAGTGCCCGCTCCCCACCCCATCCCGTCGTCGACGGGCGTTTGCAAACGACGGAATCCGCAAAATACTCTGTACAATTCAGCCCCGCTCGATCACCGCCGCAGCCCCAATCGCGGGATTTCGATCGCCGGGCAGCGGTCCATCACCACCGTCAGCCCCGCGGCCTCGGCGCGCTTCGCCGCGGCGTCGTTGATCACGCCGAGTTGGAGCCACACCGCCTTCGCGCCATGGACGATCGCTTCGTCGACCGCCGCCCCGGCGTCCTCGCTGTTGCGGAAGATATCGACGATCTCGGCGGGCGGCTCGACATTCGCGAGATTGGCGACGACCGGCGCGCCGTGGATCGTGCTGCCGGCGTGGCCGGGGTTTACCGCGATCACGTCGTGCCCCTGCGCGACGAGAAAGGCGAGGACATGGTTCGAATCGCGCGCCGGATTGGGCGAGGCGCCGACGACCGCGATGCGGCGTGGCTGGCCCAGCAGTTCGCGGATGTCGCTGTCGTCGTTGATCGCCATCATCTGTCCTTTCGCGCCGCGAGCCAGTCGGCGACCTTCGCCGCTATCGCGTGGAACGGCGCGCCCTGCGGATCGGTTCCGGCGGCGGGCGGCACGCCGCCGTCGCTCGCGAGCCGGATGCCCATCGACAGCGGGATACGGCCGAGGAAATCGAGCCCCATCACCTTCGCCGCCGCCTCGGCGCCGCCGCTGCCGAACGGGTCGCTGGTCTCGCCGCAATGCGGGCAGGCGTAACCCGCCATATTCTCGACCAGCCCGATCAGCGGCACGTCGGCCTGCTCGAAAAAGGTAATCGCGCGCGTCGCGTCCATCAGCGCCAGATCCTGCGGGGTCGAAATGATGATCGCGCCCGCGGGCTTGTGCTTCTGGATCATCGTCAGCTGGACGTCGCCGGTGCCCGGCGGCAGGTCGACGACCAACGTGTCGATGTCGCCCCAGCTCGCATCGACCAATTGTTCGAGCGCGCGCCCCGCCATCGGACCGCGCCAGGCGATCGCCTGTCCGGGCGCCGCGATCTGCCCGGTCGAGAGCATCGGCACGCCGTAAGCATTGGGGACGGGCGCGAGCTTCGATCCGCGCGCCTCGGGCTTCACGCCCTCGCTGTCCATCAGCCGGGGCTGCGACGGGCCATAGATGTCGGCGTCGACGAGGCCCACCTTGACCCCTAGACGCTGGAGCGCGACCGCGAGATTGGCGGCGAGGGTCGATTTGCCGACCCCGCCCTTGCCGCTGCCGACCGCGACGATGGTCAGGCCCTTGCGTTCGGCGGTCATCGCGACGCGGACGCTGGTGACGCCCGGACGCGCGAGCAGCCCCGCGCGGATTTTCTCTTCGAGCGGTTTGCGCTCTTCCTCGGCGATCCCGGTGACATCGAGGACGATCGCGAGCGTGCCCTCGCCGTCGAGGAAGCGGAGGCCCGAGGTGCGGCCGCCGCTGAGGTCGGTGGCGATGCTGGCGAGGGGAGCGGTGTCGGTCATGCCGGTGGCAGATAAGGTCGCGCGAACCGATTGCCAGCCATTTTCGCGCGCACCCCCTGTTAATCGCGCGGCTCGCCCCTATAAAAGCGATATGAGCAACGAGAATAGCGACGTTATGGGACGCCGCGCCCTTTCGGGTGTGCGGCATTTTTTGAACCGGATCGCGACCGCGATGGCGAACAACCCCTGGGGACCCAAGGGCGGCGACGACGGGAAAGGCGACGGCGGCAGCGGCGATGGCGGCGGCAAGAAGCCCGGCCCGCGCAACCCGTGGGTCAGCCCCGATCCGGTCGACATCAACCGCGGCCGCAAGCCGCGCGGCCCCTCGGCGCTCGACGAGCTGCTGCGCAAGGGCCGCGGCAGCTTCGGCGGCGGCGACGGCGGGAGTGGCGGCGGTGGCCGCATGAACTTCGGCGATTCGGCGAAGCTGTGGAAATGGGGCGTGATCGCGCTGGTCGCGGTCTGGCTGGTCTTTTCCTCCTTCCACATCGTGCCGCCCGAAAAGGAAGGCGTCGTCGTCCGGCTCGGCAGCTATTCGCGCACCGTCGGGCCCGGCGTCAAACTCACCTGGCCCGCGCCGATCGAGACGATGCGGCTGGAGGACGTGCGCGCGATCCGCACCATGCCGATCGGTTCGCCCAACGCCACCGATGAGAATTTCGTGCTGACGCGCGACCAGAGCCTCGTCGACCTCGCCTATGAAGTGCGCTGGTCGGTGCGCGATCCCGAGCTGTTCTTCTTCCAGCTCGCCGACCCCGAAGGCACGATCCGCGAGGTCGCCGAAACCTCGATGCGCGCGACCGTCGCCAATTTCGACCTGGTGTCGGCGATCGGCCCGGGGCGTGTCGACATCGAGGCGCAGGTGCAGCAGCGCATGCAGGCGTTGCTCAACGAATATCGCGCCGGCGTCCTGATCCAGGGCATCGCGATCCGCCAGGTCGACCCGCCGAGCGCGGTCGACGAGGCGTTCAAGGCGGTGACCGCCGCGCAGCAGCAGCGCGAATCGGCGATCAACGAGGCGCGCGCCTATGAGGCGCAAGTCTTGGAAGGCGCGCGCGGCCAGACCGCGGCGTTCGACAAGATTTACGAGCAGTATAAATTGTCGCCGCAGGTGACGCGCCAGCGGCTTTATTACGAAACGATGGAGCGCGTCTTGTCGAACGTCGACAAGACGATCGTCGAGGCGCGCGGGGTGACCCCCTATCTGCCGCTTCCCGAGGTGCAGCGCCGGATGCCCCCGGCCACCGAACCCGCCCCGAAGGGAGGCCAGTGATGTTCGAGAATCTGACCCAGCGCCCGATGCGCCTGCTGATCGGCATCATCGTCCTGCTCGTCGTCCTGTCGCAGACGCTGGCCATCGTGCCCGAGGACAAGCAGGCGCTGGTACTGCGCTTCGGCGAGATCGAGCGGACCAAGAATGTCTATCGCGACGGCGAGCAGTTCGGCCGCTCGGGCGCGGGGCCGCTGATCCGCGTGCCCTTTACCGACAGCGTCCAGTTCATCGACAAACGCGTGCTCGGCGTGAACATGGAGCGCCAGCAGGTGCTCTCGACCGACCAGCAGCGCCTGCAGGTCGACGCCTTCGCGCGCTTCCGCATCACCAACCCGGTGCGCATGTACACCGCGATCCGCACCGAGGAGCGGCTGCAGCAGCAGCTGGCGACGATCCTCGGCTCGTCGCTGCGCAACGAACTCGGCAAGCGCACCTTCGCGACCTTGCTGTCGCCCGAGCGCGGCGCGGTGATGGACAATATCCAGGTCGCGCTCAACCGCGAGGCGAACAAATATGGCGCCGAGGTCATCGACGTGCGGATCAAGCGCGCCGACCTGCCCGAGGGCGAGACGCTGCAATTGGCGTTCAATCGCATGCGTACCGCGCGCCAGCAGGTCGCGACCGCGATCCGCGCCGAGGGGCAGAAGGAAGCGGCGATCATCCGCGGTAATGCCGACGGCGAGGCCGCGCGCATCTATGCCGAAAGCTTCGGCAAGGATCCCGAATTCTACGACTTCTACCGCGCGATGCAGAGTTATCAGCAGACCTTCCTGGGCGAGAACAACCAGGGCGGGACATCGGTGATCCTGTCGGCGGACAATGAATATCTGCGCCGCTTCCGCGGCAACTGACCCAGCGGCTGAACGGCGCCTGCAAGGCTCGTTCATGTTCAATCGCCGTTCAGCCACGGCGAAGCAGACAAATGCCGCCGGGGTAAGCGTTTTTAAGTTCAGAAAAGGAATTTCGATCGTGCGTTATGTTTATGGCATCACTTCGGCTCTGCTGGCGGGTGGCACGGCGCTGGCGCTGGTCACTCAGTCCCCCGTCGGCGCGCAGGTCGCGCAGAATGAATCGAGCGAAATCGCCAAGGTCGTCCCGCGGTCGGGCGCGCCCGAAAGCTTCGCCGACCTCGTCGAGCAGCTCCAGCCCGCGGTGGTCAACATCTCGACCAAGCAGGAGGTGACGCTCGGCGTCCGGCTCAATCCCTTCGCGGGCACGCGCGAGCCGATCACGCAGGAACAGCAGGGCGGCGGCTCGGGCTTCCTGATCTCGGCCGACGGCTATATCGTCACCAACAACCACGTCATCTCGGGCGGCCCGCGCGGCGAGGCGGTGAACGAGGTGACGGTCACGCTCACCAACCGCAAGGAATATAAGGCGAAGATCGTCGGCCGCGACCCGGCGTCGGACCTCGCGCTGCTCAAGATCGAAGCGACCGGGCTTCCGTTCGTCAAATTCGCCACCGGCAGCGACGCGCGCGTCGGCGACTGGGTCGTCGCGATCGGCAACCCCTTGGGCCTCGGCTCGACGGTGACCGCGGGCATCATCTCGGCCGTGCAGCGCAACCTGGGGCAGGGCGGCGCCTATGACCGCTATATCCAGACCGATACCGCGATCAACCGCGGCAATTCGGGCGGCCCGCTGTTCGACCTGCAGGGCAATGTCGTCGGCATCAACAACATGCTGATCTCGCCCGTCGGCGCGAACATCGGCGTCAATTTCGCCATCCCCGCCGACGCCGCGATCCCGGTGATCGACGCGCTGAAGGCCGGCCAGGCGGTCGAGCGCGGCTATCTTGGCATCGGCATCACGCCGGTCGACGAGGATATGGCGGCGGCACTGGGCCTGCCCAAGGACCGCGGCGAGCGCATCGGCCGCATCGAACCCGGCGAGGCGGGCGAAAAAGCGGGGCTCAAGCGCGGCGACGTCGTGACCAGGGTCAACGGCCAGGAAGTCACGCCGCAGCAGACGCTCTCCTACATCGTCGCGCGCGTCAAACCCGGCACGCGCATCCCGCTCGAGGTGATCCGCGACGGCAAGACGATGACGATCAACGCCGTCGTCGGCAAGCGCCCGCCCGAGGAACAGCTCGCGGGCTCGACCTTCGACCCCGAGGACGAGCAGGCGCTGCCCGACGATCCGGCGGGCGCCGCCGACACCGCGATCCAGAACGAGCTCGGCCTGTCGGTGCAGCCGCTGACCGCCGACATCGCGCGCGCGATCGGCGTCGACCCGAGTGCCAAGGGCCTCGTCATCGGCGCGGTCGCGGGCACCAGCGACGCGGGCCGCAAGGGCATCCGCCGCGGCGACGTGATCCTGAGCGCGGGTAACGCCCGCACCCCGGTGACGACCGCCGAGGCGCTGGCCAAGGTCGTCGCCGACACCAAGGCGGCGGGCCGCGACGCGGTGCTCGTCGAAATCCTGCGCCGCGGCGGCCCCTCGGCCGACGTCGCGCTGCGGATCAAGCGCTAAGCTCTTTCCCCCCGGGGAGAGCCGAAGAGCGGGCGCCGCGACCCCATGGGTCCGGCGCCCGTTTTTCTTTGCGCGCGGCGCGCATTGTTCCTATTATGTTCCTACAACGAATCGGGAGAGAAGAGATGATCGGATATGTGACGCTGGGGACGCAGGATCTCGCGAAAGCGGCGGTCTTCTACGATGCCATCGCGGGCGAGCTCGAAACGCCGCGGATGATGGAGTTCGACGGCTTCATCGCCTGGGGCAAGCCGGGCGGCGGCGCGGGGATCGGACTGACCAAGCCCTTCGACGGCAATGCCGCGAGCGTCGGCAACGGCGTGATGGTCGCGCTCGAGGCGAAGGACAAGGAACAGGTCCACCGCCTCTACGACCTCGCGCTGGCGAACGGCGGCACCTGCGAAGGTCCCCCGGGACCGCGCGGCGAGGGTTTCTATGCCGGCTATTTTCGCGACCCGGACGGCAACAAGCTCAACGCCTTCGTCATGGGGTGAAGGACGCGGCTTGGTCTCGGGCTAGGCTGGCCCCATTTCGCGCGTTCCGATAGGGACGCGGGCGATGGCGCGTGACTTTTACCAGCTGTTCGAAACCGCCGCGGGCGTCGCCGCGATCGGCTGGAACGGCGTGGGCGTCGCCAGCTTTCGCCTGCCCGCGCCAGATGCGTGCGAGAGCGAACGCTCGCTGCTGAACCGCCGGCCCGGCGCAGTGCGCGTCGCGCCGCCGCCCGAGGTACGCGCGGTGATCGATATGGCCATCCGCTATTTCGCCGGCGAGCGTATCGATTTCACCGGCGTCCCGGTCGACCCGGCGGTGCAGGACGCCGAATTCGCCGACATCTACCGCCGCGTGCGCGCGCTCGGCTGGGGCGAGACGACGACCTATGGCGCCGTCGCGCAGGCGCTCGGCCACGGCCCCGAATATGCGCGCGACGTCGGCCAGGCGATGGCGCGCAACCCCGTCCCGCTGATCGTCCCCTGCCACCGCGTCACCGCCGCCGGCGGCCGCATCGGCGGCTTCTCGGCGCCCGGCGGCTCGCAGTCGAAGGCGGCGATGCTCGCGCTCGAGGGCGTCGTGCCGGATGCCCCGGTCGCGGTGCCGGCGCAGCGGGGGTTTGATTTCTAGGCGAACGGTCGCTGTAAGCGCTGGCAAGCATGGTCCGGATGGTCCGGTTTCGGGCGATTGCTGCCGTTCGCAGGGTTATGCTCTCTCCCCTTGAGGGGATAGATATGCGGCTTGGCAGCCTGCTGCCTAGCCGGAGTTGAGAGGGGTTTCCGACCGCCAGAGGCGTCCAAGCACCCCTCTCCAAGCTTCGCTAGCTCCTGACGGAGCAAGCTGCGCTATCCTCTCCCCTCAAGGGGAGAGGGCTTTACGGCAGCTTCCCACCCTGAAGCCGCCGAACCATGCAAAAAACTTCTTTCCTACATTATCCGGCTGTGCCAGCCTTCATCTAACCGGATAGAAGCGGTCGCTGCCCGGCTTGCCAGTGCGACCACGACGCGCGCGCAGGGCTGAACTTTACTGAACTTTGGCGTATCGCGCGGCCTTTGCGCCGACCCGATACAAGCCCGGACAACGAAAGAGGGGCAGAGGCTTACGCCCTGAGGCCACCCGCGCTCTTGCCGATTGCCTGTGCTTTCGCCGCGTTCTAGACCGGGGCCAGGCTTGGACCAGCGGAGGAAAGCAGCGTGAGCGACGGCAGCACGGCCAGCGAAATCTATATCGGGCTCGGCGGCGGCGGGGCCGCGGACGGCGCGCGCCAGTCGCTGGTGCTCAAGCGCGCGAACCGGCACGGGCTGATTGCCGGCGCGACCGGGACCGGCAAGACGGTGACGCTGCAGGGGCTGGCCGAGGGTTTCTCCGCGGTCGGCGTGCCGGTGTTCGTCGCCGACGTGAAGGGCGACCTTGCGGGCATGGCGATGGCGGGCAGCCCGACGTCGAAGATGCACGAGATTTTCGCGAAGCGCGCGACCGAGATCGGCGACAGCGAATGGGCGTATCGCGACAATCCGGTGATCTTCTGGGACCTGTTCGGCGAACAGGGCCACCCCATCCGCACGACGATTTCCGAAATGGGCCCGCTGTTGCTCGCACGGCTGATGGGGCTCAACGAGGTGCAGGAGGGCGTGCTCGCGATCGCCTTCCGCATCGCCGACGAACAGAATCTGCTGCTGCTCGATTTGGGCGACCTGCAGGCGATGCTCGCCTGGTGCGCGCAGAACGCCGACGAGCTGACGGTCAAATATGGCAATGTGTCGAAGGCTACCGTGGGGACGATCCAGCGGCAATTGCTGACGCTCGAAAGCCAGGGCGGCGACCATTTCTTCGGCGAGCCCGCGCTCGATATCCAGGACATGATCCGCAGCGACGAGAGCGGCCGCGGCTACATCAACATCCTCGCCGCCGACAAATTGATGGCGAGCCCCAAGCTCTATGCGACCTTCCTCCTCTGGCTGCTCAGCGAGATGTTCGAGACGCTTCCCGAGGTCGGCGCCCCCGACAAGCCCAAGCTCGTCTTCTTCTTCGACGAGGCGCATTTGCTCTTCGACGACGCACCGCCCGCGCTCGCCGAGAAGATCGAGCAGGTCGTGCGCCTGATCCGCTCGAAGGGCGTCGGCGTCTATTTCGTGACGCAGAACCCGATCGACATTCCCGAAGATGTCGCGGGCCAGCTCGGCAACCGCGTCCAGCATGCGCTGCGTGCCTTCACCCCGCGCGACCAGAAGGCCGTGAAAGCGGCGGCCGACACCTTCCGCCCCAACCCCAAGGTCGATGTCGCGCGCGAGATCACCGAACTCAAGGTCGGCGAGGCGCTCGTCTCGCTGCTGATGCCCGACGGCGCGCCGTCGCCGGTCGAGCGCACCCTGATCAAGCCGCCCTGCTCGCGCGCCGGGCCGCTCGACGCCAAGGAACGCGCGATCATCAAGTCGATCTCGCCGGTCGAGGGCAAATACGACACCGCGGTCGACCGCGAGAGCGCCGAGGAGCTGCTCGCCGCCAAGGCCGAGCAGGCGCAGGCCGCCGCGGTCGAGGCCAAGGCGCAGGAGGAGGCGGATAAGCAGGCCGCCATCGCCGCGAAGGAAGAGGCGAAGCGCAAGGTCGCCGAGGAGAAGGTCCGGCTGCAACAGGAAAAGGCGGCGGCACGCGAGGCCGCGAAGCCGAGCTTCGCCGAGAAGATGGTCGAATCGGCGGCGCGCTCGGCGGCGACCAACCTCGGGCGGCAGGTCGCGGGCAAGTTCGGCGGCCAGCTGATGCGCGGCATATTGGGCAGCCTGTTCAAATGAGGCCGGACGATGCCGCGCGGATGGAGGCGAGCCTGATCGCCGTCGCCGATGCCGGCATCGATATCCGCCTGACTTTGTTCGAACGCTTCTTCGCGGCCTATCCCGAGCGGCGGCCGAGCTTCATTTCGGTCGACGCCGCGTCGCGACGGATGACCGACGAAACGCTGCAGATGATGTTCGGTCTGGCGTCGGGCGAGGCATGGGTTTGGCCGCTCGTCGCCGAGCTGGTGTTCACCCACCGCAGCTATGGCGCGCTGCCGATCGGCGAATATGACGCCTTCATCGACATGACCGTCGCCGAACTGGGGCTCGCGGCGGGCGATGCCTGGAACGCCGAGGCCGCCGCCGCCTGGGCGCGCAGCGCCGAGGCGCTGAAGGCGATGATCCGCAAGGCGCGCGCCGAATGGGCGGGCGCCATGCCCGCCGGCGCGCCGCAACTTGCGGAGTGATGGACCACCCTCCCCCTCGATGGGGGAGGCAGCGAGACTTGGAAGCTCGCTTCCTAGTCGCAGCGGTGGGGGTGCGGTCTCGGCCCAAAGCGACGGCGCCAGGACGCACCATCACCCTCATCCAACTTCGCCTAAGCGCCAAAGGCGCAAGGCTTCGTATCCTTCCCCCATCAAGGGGGAAGGGAGGAGGCACGGTTCATAGCCGTCCCCCCTCGACAAGCTCCGCGATTCACGGCAGCTTCGGTTGCATGACAAAACCGATATTGCCCGGAGAGGTAGCCGCCGCCGTCGTCGATCCCGTCGCTTACGGGCAGTGGGACGGACTTCATGAACAGCTCGCCTGGGCGCGGACCAACGCCCCGCTCGCGGTCGCCGAGACCGCCGAGGTCGACCCCTTCTGGCTCGTTACCCGCCACGCCGATATCATGGCGATCGGCAAGGATCCGCAGCGTTTCGCCAGCGGCATCCGCCCGACGGTGCTCACCAACCGCGACGGCGAGGCGATCGCCCGCGCCGCGACCCCCAACAATGACGGCCATCTGATTCGCTCGCTGGTGCAGATGGATGCCCCCGACCATATGAAATACCGCCTGCTCACCCAGAGCTGGTTCATGCCCAAGAATTTGAAGATCGTCGAAGACCGCATCCGGACGCTGGCGCGCGAGACGGTCGACGCGATGCTCGCCGCGGGACCCGAATGCGACTTCGCCCGCGACGTCGCGGCGCATTATCCGCTGCGCGTGATCATGGACATCTTGGGCGTGCCACCCGAGGACGAGCCGCGCATGCTGATGCTGACGCAGCAGCTCTTCGGCTCGACCGACCCCGACCTCAACCGCAGCCGCGAGGCGATCACCAGCGCCGAACAGGCGATCGCGATGCTCCATTATGTCATCGCCGACTTCGAAAATTATTTCGGCGCGCTCACCGCCGACCGCCGCGCCAATCCGCGCGAGGATATCGCCACGGTGATCGCCAACGCGACGATCGACGGCGGCCAGATCCCCGACCGCGAGCTCGCGGGCTATTATATGATCATCGCGACCGCGGGGCACGACACGACGAGCGCCTCGACCGCGGGGGCGATCATGGAGCTGGCGAAAAATCCCGCGCTGTTCGAACGTTTCCGCGCCGCCGACAGCGACAAGGCGGGGCTGATCGAGGAAGCGATCCGCTGGACCACCCCGGTCCAGCATTTCATGCGCAGCGCCAGGGAAGACGTCGAGATCGGCGGACAGCAGGTACGCGCCGGCGACTGGCTGATGCTCAATTACGTCTCGGCCAACCGCGACGAGGGGGTATTCGACACGCCCTTCGCCTTCGACCCCGACCGGCCGAAGAACCAGCAGCTCGCCTTCGGCTTCGGCGCGCATGTGTGCCTGGGCCAGCATCTGGCGCGGATGGAGATGCGGATCCTGATGGAAGAACTGCTGCCGCGGATCAAAAGCCTCGAACTGACGGGCGAGCCCGCGCGGGTGCAGTCAGTCTTCGTCGGCGGGCTGAAGCGGCTCCCGATCCGGTTCGCGGCGGCCTAGCGGCGATGCGGGGAGGGGGGCGATATCCGCATTTTCCGCTTTGCGCCGGCCCCGCGCCATGCCAAGGCTGCTCCCGGGTCGATATCGGGGGAAACCATGAAATATCCGACCCTTGCCGCCGCTCTCCTTTTCGTCGCCGCCGCGCCCGTGGCCCAGGCGATGACGATCGACGCCGACGAGCGCGAGCTTTACGACAGCAGCATCCAGTGCATGGCCTTTTTCGGCATCATGGCCGGCCTCGGCAGCGAAGGCGTGGCCGAGGATCCGAAGATGGTCGCGTCGGGGACGAAGTTCCTGGCGATCGCCACGGTGCTCGCCGACGAGGACGACGCGCAGATCCGGACCGACTTCGACGCTCAGATGAACCGCTTCGCCCACATCGCGGCAAAGGCCGACGACCCCGCGATGGTCAAAGAGGTCAAGGATATCGACGAAAGCTGCAAATTCCTCGAAACGCTCGTCGACGCGATGCTCGAGGGATCGAGCTAGGGCTTTCCGTTCGGGAAGAATTTCGCGACGACCTCGCTCGCGAGGCGTGCGGGGCGCAAAGTTTCGGCGTCGATGCAGCACCAGCTCGACTTGACCTCGGCCAGCACTTCTTCGCCGCGCTTGATGATCGTCTCGTAAAAGGCGCGGGCGCCCTGCACCTTTTCGAGGATCACCGTCGCGATGACCTGGTCGTCGAGGAATGCGGGGCGGCGATAGGTGATCTCGTGCTTCAGCGCGACCCACAGATGCGCCGCGACCGCGTCGGGCGGCGCAATGTGGCGCCAGTGCGCCAGCACCGCGTCCTGCACCCAGCTGAGGTAATGGGCGTTGTTGACGTGCCCCATGAAGTCGATCGCGTCGGCGCCGACGGCGATGGCGTGATCGTGTGGGAGCGAGGCTTTGGTCATATCGTTGACACTAATGTCAACAAAGTGTGACGGGAAGATGAAAATTGGCCAGGCAGCCCGAAATTCCTTGGCGTTTCGATCCAATACGCCGGCGGACGCCGCGGCGAATATCCTCAGGCGCCGACTCGACTCCGAGGCTCGGCAAAATTGGGGGGCATCATGGCGAATCCCGAAACCTATATCCTGGATCTGAATGGCAAGACGCGGCCGCCGCGCAGTTCGCTCGCGGAAACGGTGGTCCACGACATCGACTGGTTCAACGCCAGCCGCGCGAGCAAAAGGCGCTTCGACCCCGTATTGGGGATCAAGGGCGTGGTGATCCATGCCACGGCGGGCAGCACCTCGGGCGGGGCGTTGCAGCACTGGCGCACCGCGGCGAATGCGTCGGCGCACTGGATCGTCCCTGCCGAGCGCGAGGCCGAGCATGGCCGCAAGGTCATCGCTTCGGTCTATGAGGCGCGCGCGGCGCGGCATGTGCGCGACGACAAGTCGAACCGGGCGATCAACGGCGGCGCGGCGCTGATCAACCACTGGACGCTGGGGATCGAGATCGTGAACCGGCAGGACCTCGACAATTACACCGATACTTATTCGGACTGGCAGGTCCAGGCGACCGCCGACATCGTGCGCTATTGCTGGGCGAAATATCCGAATTTGCGCTGGGTCTTTTCGCACGCGTCGGTCGATCCCAGCCGCCGCGCCGACCCGGGCAGGCAATTTCCCTGGACGGAATTCGCCGGTCTGGTCACCGCGGCGACCGCGCCGCCGGCGCCGTTGCCGCTGGTCAGCCCGGTCCCCGACGACGACGAGATGGCCGACGACAGCCGCCAGCCCTGCTGCGGCTAGGCCGGCGTTCTAGCCGCGCCCGCGATAGGGCGCGACGCCCTGGTCGGGGAGCCACAGCCCCGCGGGCGGCGCGCCCGACTGCCAGAAGACGTCGATCGGAATGCCGCCGCGCGGATACCAGTAACCGCCGATGCGCAGCCATATGGGCTGCATCTCGTCGAACAGACGGCGGCCGATGCCGACGGTGCAATCCTCGTGGAAGCCGGCGTGGTTGCGGAACGAGCCGAGGAACAGCTTGAGGCTCTTCGATTCGACGATCGTCTCGCCGGGGGCATAGTCGATCACCAGATGCGCAAAATCGGGCTGGCCGGTCACCGGACAGAGTGACGTGAACTCGGGTGCAGCGAAGCGCACGAGGTAAAGCTCGCCCGCGCGCGGGTTGGGCACATAGTCGAGCTGCGCGGCTTCGGGTGAGGCAGGCAGTTCGCTCGATTGGCCGAGATGTTTGGGCGCGAGCGGCGGAGGGCTGGAATCGGACATAGAAACCATCTAGGGACGCGCGCGGCCGCTGTCATCCGTCGATGACGCCGGTTCATTCAGCGCCAATTCAGCGGATCGGGCGCGAAACAGACGGTCGGGATCGTACGGACAGAATGACGCACAGGCATTTCGGGATGACGGGCAGCGCGCGGGCGGTGCTGGCGTTGGCGCTGGCAGCGGGGCTCGCCATGCCCGCCGGTGCGCAAGAGGCCGAGACCCCGGCGCCCGCGCCGCCGCGCTCGATCGACTTCCGCCTGCCCCCCGCGGCCGAGAATGACGGCCGTGCACCCGGCGTGCAGGGACCGTCGAACAACGGCATCGCCCCGACCGGCCCGAACGAGACGCGCCCGACGCCCGCGCCGACACCGGCCCCGCCGCGCGTCGCGCCGACCCAGCCGCAGGTGCAGCCGCAGCCCGGTGCGCCGACGACCGCGCGCCCGTCCGCCACCGCGCCGGCACCGCGCGACACCGCCACCGCCGCGCCGCGCACTGCGACGCCGACCGGCGATGCCGTGCCCGCCGATACGCCGCCCGCGGCGACCGACGCGGCCCCCGGGTTGAGCCTCCCCTCCGCAACGGGCGCGAGCGAGGCACCGGCCGACGACGCGCCGGTGGTCGATGCTGCGCCCGCGGCACCTGCTCCCGATTCGGGAATGCCGTTCTGGACCTGGCTGCTCGCGCTCCTCGCGGCGGGCGGGGCCGGTTACTGGTATTGGCGCCGTCGCCCGGTGGTCGTCGCTGGCCCTTCGACCGAGCCCGCCAAGCCAGCGGTGCCCCCGCCGCCGCGCCCGGTTCCCGCGCCCCAGCCAGCGCCGCGCGCCGCGCCGCGGGCTCCAACCCCGCGCCCGCAGCCCGCTGCGCCCGTCATGCCCGCGCGCCAACCGGTGCTTGAAGACGCCGTCGCGGGCCAGCGCGCGCCGTCGCCGCTCGTCACCCGCCCTGTCGCCGAGAATCGCGCGGTCGTCTCGATCGCGCTCGACGTCGTGTCGATCCGCATGACCCCCGAGCATGTCGTGGTCGGCTTCGCGCTCAACCTCGCCAACCAGGGGTCGGCCGACGCGACCGGGCTGATGGTCCGCATTGCGCTCAACCAGGGCTCGGCGATGCCCGAACCCGTGCTCGCGCGCTTCTTCGACGGCGCGGGCGGCAGCGTGCTGCGCGACGACATGGAATTGAAGGTCGGCGCGGGCGAGGCGCTCACCACCGAGGCGATGCTGCCGCGCGCCATCGTCGAGCCGCTGATGATCGGCGGCAAGCCGATGCTCGTTCCCGTCATGGCCTTCGATGTGACCTATCATTGGGAGGGTGACGATCCGGACGCTTTCGGCCAGAATGCGGGCAGCTTCGTGCTCGGCCGCGAACAGGGAGCGAGCGGCAGCGAGAAGCTCGCGCCGCTCCCGCTCGATCGTATGTCTTATGTGATCGACCGCCCCGGTTCGCGCGCGACCGCGGTGCGCCGCGCCCAATAGAGGCGTCACAAGCGCGTCACGCTTTTCTGTTGCAGTGCAGCATCTGCTCGGGCAGGACACCGCGGCGCTTGAAAAGGCGCCGGTGGGGGCATAGGCTTGCCATCCCCGGAAAGAGCAGGTTGGCTGGCGAGTGGACAGGCACAGGTCCGCCGCCGGGTCGTAACAGGAGCATGACATGGACGCCTTGGTCTCAACCGACTGGCTGGAACGCGAACTGGGGGCATCGGACCTGCGGGTCGTCGATGCGACGAAATTCCTGGAGGCCGACCGCGACGCGCGCGGCGAATATGAAGCGGGCCACATCCCGGGCGCGGTGTTCATGGACCTCGCCGAGCTGACCGACGCGAACAGCAGCGTCGACAATATGGCGCCCCCGGCGGAGAAATTCGCGAGCCGCATGCAGTCGCTGGGCCTCGGCGACGGCAGCCGCATCGTGCTCTACGACGATAGCCCGCTGAAGAGCGCGGCGCGGGCGTGGTGGCTGCTCAAGCTGTTCGGCGCGCATGACGTGGCGCTGCTCGACGGCGGGCTCGCCAAGTGGAAGGCCGAAGGCCGCCCGCTCGAAATGGGTAAGCAGACCTTGCGCCATCGCCACTTCACCGTGTGGCGCGATGCCAAGGCCGTCCGCACCAAGGACGAAGTGCTGGCCAACCTCGACAGCGGCACCGAGCAGCTGGTCGACGCGCGTTCGTCGGCGCGCTTCACCGGCGAAGAGCGCGACCCGCGCCCCGGCGTCGCGCCGGGCCATATCCCGGGGTCGAAGAGCCTGCCCTATGGCGAACTGTTCAACGCCGACGGCACCTGGAAACGCGGCGACGATCTCAAGGCCGCGTTCGACGCCGCGGGGGTCGACCTCGACAAGGCGCTGGTCACCACCTGCGGCAGCGGCATGACGGCGACCGTCCTGGCCTTCGGCGCGCACCTGCTCGGCAAGGACGACGTCGCGGTCTACGACGGCAGCTGGACCGAATGGGGCGCCGATCCGGCGACGCCCAAGGCGACCGGCGCGGCGTAACGCCCAAGCGCGGCTTTCGGGCCGCGCTGGTTTTTCTTGCTTGCCCGTCCCCGCTGCCCGGCGTTAGTCCGGTTGCATCGGGGCGAGGCAACCTCCCGGTCAGGCATCCGCCCAAGCGTTGCTTTTTCACCCGGCTTTGCCGGCTGGAGAAGCGTGACCGATGACCGAGCTTTCCCCTCCCATCACCCCGAGTTTCGCCGAAGCGGTGCGCGCCTATGCGCGGATCGGCTGTTTGAGTTTCGGCGGCCCCGCGGGGCAGATCGCGCTGATGCACCGCGAATTCGTCGACGAGCGGCGCTGGGTCGACGAGGCGACCTTCCTCCATGCGCTCAATTTCTGTCACCTGCTGCCCGGGCCCGAGGCGCAGCAGCTCGCGACCTGGATCGGCTGGCGGCTGCACGGGCTGCGCGGCGGGCTCGCGGCGGGGCTGCTGTTCATCGTCCCGGGCGCGCTGGTGATGCTCGGCCTGTCGGTCCTCTATGTGATGGCGGCGGGGCTCGACTGGTTCGCGGCGCTGTTCCTCGGGATCAAGGCGGCGGTGCTGGCGATCGTCGTCCAGGCGTTGTTGCGCATCGCCGGACGTGCATTGAAGACGCCTTTGCAGCGCGGGATCGCGGTCGCGTCCTTCGTCGCGATCGCGATCCTGACCTTGCCTTTCCCGGTCGTGATCCTCGGCGCGCTGCTGATCGGCTGGGCGGCGGGGCGCTGGCGACCCGAGTGGCTGAAGCTCGCGCCCGTAGCGATGGCTCCCTCCGCGCCCGCGCGATCGGCGTGGCGGCAGAGCGTTTCGGCGGTGCTCGGCTGGGGCACGATCTGGGCGGCGCCGATGCTGCTGATCCTCGTCACGCTCGGCAAGGAGCATGTGCTGTGGGACATCGGCGTCTTTTTCTCGCAGCTCGCGGTGGTCACCTTCGGCGGCGCCTATGCGGTGCTCGCCTATATGGCGCAGGAGGCGGTGTCGGGTTTCGGCTGGCTCAGGCCCGGCGAGATGGCCGACGGGCTGGGGCTTGCCGAGACCACGCCGGGGCCGCTGATCCTGGTCACGCAGTTCGTCGGCTTCCTTGCGGCCTATCGCGACGCGGCGCCCTTCACGCCCTTCGTCGCGGCGTTGCTCGGCGCGGGGCTGACCCTGTGGGTGACCTTCGCGCCCTGTTTCCTGTGGATCTTCGCCTTCGCGCCGTGGATCGACCGGCTCGAGCGCGCCGCGGGGCTGAAAGGCGCGCTGGCGGCGGTCACCGCGGCGGTCGTCGGCGTGATCGCCAACCTGTCGCTGTGGTTTGCGCTGCACGTGCTGTTCCGACGGCTCGCGCCGAGCGGCTGGGGTTTCGAGGTGCCGGTGTGGGCGTCGGTCGACTGGGCCGCAGTACTGCTCAGCGTGCTCGCGGCGCTGCTGCTGTTCCGCTTCAAGCTCGGGATCCTGTCGATGCTGGCGATCTGTTCGGCCGCGGGCCTCGTGCTCGGGCTTGGCTTTGCCTAGCATCGCGCTAACAGGGGCGCATGAGCAAGAGCGACGACGACAGCCTCCGCCCGGCGACGAAGCTGGTGCAGGGCGGGCGGCGGCCCGAATGGACCGGCGATCCGCGGCTGGGCGGCAGCATCGTCAATCCGCCGGTATGGCGCGCGTCGACGATCCTCTACGACAGCATCGCCGACCTGAAGGCGCGCGGGCATGCGACGCACGACAAGCTCTATTACGGCCGCCGCGGGACGCCGACGGTGTGGGCGCTCGCCGATGCGCTGACCGACATGGAGCCGGGCGCCGAGGGGACGTTGCTTTACCCCTCGGGCGTCGCGGCCAATTCGGCGGGCATGCTCGCGCTGCTCGCGCCGGGCGATCACCTGCTGATGGTCGACAGCGCCTACGAGCCGACGCGCGCCTTCTGCAACGGCATGCTGGCGCGGATGGGGGTGCGCACGACCTATTACGACCCGCTCGTGGGCGCGGGAATCGCCGACCTGATCACCCCCGAGACGAAGCTGATCTTCCTCGAATCGCCGGGCAGCCTGACCTTCGAGGTGCAGGATATTCCCGCGATAACCGCGGTGGCGCGGCAGCGCGGCGTGACGACGATGCTCGACAACACCTGGGCGACGCCCTTGCTCTTCCCCGCGCTGGCGCATGGCGTCGACGTCACGATGATGAGCCTCACCAAATATGTCGGCGGGCACAGCGACGCGATGATGGGCTCGCTGACCGCGACGCGCGCGGTGTGGCCGAAGCTGCGCAGCGCGGCCTACCAGCTGGGGCAGGCGGTCTCGCCCGATGATTGCGCGCTGATGCTGCGCGGGCTCCGGACGCTCGACGTCCGGATGGCGCGGCATCAGGCGAGCGCGCTGGCCGTGGCGGAATGGCTCGCGGCAAGAGCAGAGGTCGGCCGCGTGCTGCACCCCGCGCTGCCCGGCGATCCGGGCCATGAAATCTGGGCGCGCGACTTCGGCGGCGCGAGCGGGCTGTTCGGCTTCACGCTGAAGGGCGCCGACGAGGCGGGGCGGACGCGCTTTATCGAGGCGCTGGCGCATTTCGGCATCGGTTTCAGCTGGGGCGGCTATGAAAGCCTGGTCGTGCCGAGCAATCCCGCCGACATCCGCACGGCGACCGCATGGACCGATCCCGATCCGCTGGTACGGCTGTCGATCGGGCTCGAGGATCCCGCCGACTTGATCGCCGACCTCGCGCGGGGATTTGCTGCGATGCGCGCGGCATGAGCGTCAAGGCCGACTTGCGCGAGGGTGCCGAGGGCATCGCTGCGTCGATGCAGGCGATCGGCATCGATGTCGGCCAATACCGGCTGTCACTGTACAGCGTTGCATCGACGGTGGTCGTCGCGGTGCTGCTCTATGTCGGCGTCAAGCTCAGCATGCGCGCAATCAAATGGCTGCTGCGCCGCAATACCTCTATCGACGACACCCAGCGCATCCTGACCGAGAAGCTCATCGCGATCGCGCTGTTCGTTTTCGCGATGCTGTTCGGCATCGACCTGCTCGGCATCGACCTGACCGCGCTTGCGGTGTTCTCGGGCGCGGCGGGCCTCGCGATCGGTTTCGGGCTGCAGAAAACCGTCGGCAATCTGATCGCGGGGATCATCCTGCTGATGGACCGCTCGATCAAGCCCGGCGACGTGATCGTCGTCGGCGACGGCAGCAGCATGGGCGGATCGGCAGCGCTGAACGGCATGCCCAATGTCGGGCGCGTCGCCAAGATCGGGGTGCGCGCGGTCAGCGTCGTGACGCGCGACGGCAAGAAGCATCTGATCCCGAACGAGCTGCTGATGACGCAGCCGGTCGAGAATTGGAGCTATTCGAGCCGCGACGTCCGCGTGCGGATGCGTGTGCCCGTCGCCTATGACTGTGATCTGCGCGCCGCGCAGGCGATCATGGTCGAGACCGCGAAGGCCAATCCGCGGATACTGACCGATCCCGAGCCGGTGGTGTGGATCACCGCCTTCGGCGAGCGGTCGGTCGAGCATGAGCTGCGCTACTGGATCTCCGACCCCGAAGCGGGGCTGGGCAATATCCAGGGCGAGGTGTTCCTGGGGATCTGGGACCGCTTCAAGGAAGCGGGGATCCGGATTCCCTATCCGCGGACCGACGTGCGGGTGCTGGCGGATGAGGCGCCGGACGCGCCAGCCTGACTGAATTCGTCATCCCGGCGAAGGCCGGGATCTCGCCGGTGCGTCATGATCCGAGGTCGAGATCCCGGCCTTCGCCGGGATGACGATTCAATAGCTTATCTCAGAACCCCACCTTCTTCGCGCGCTCCACGCATTCGACGATGATGCGCTTGGCTTCGTCGACGTCGCCCCAGCCGTTGAGCTTGGCCCATTTGCCGGGTTCGAGGTCCTTATAGTGGGTGAAGAAATGCTCGATCTGCTGGAGCACGATCGGCGGCATGTCGGTGTAGCTCGCGACATCGGCATAATAGGGAAAGGTCTTGTTGACCGGCACGCAGAGCAGTTTCTCGTCGCCCCCGGCATCGTCTTCCATCAGCAGCACGCCGATCGGGCGGCACTTGACCACCGCGCCCGCGACGATCGGCGAGCGCGCGACGACCAGCGCGTCGAGCGGATCGCCGTCCTCGCCCAGCGTGTGCGGGACGAAGCCGTAGTTGGCGGGATAGCGCATCGGGGTGTGCAGGAAGCGGTCGACGAACAGCGCGCCCGACGCCTTGTCGAACTCATATTTCACCGGCTCGCCGCCGATCGGCACTTCGATCAGCACGTTCAGGCTGTCGGGCGGGCTGTCGCCGGCCGGGATCAGGTCGATGCGCATGGGAGATGTCCTTATGGTTTTTGATTCGCGCGCGCCTTAGCCGCTGGGCGCGAGGGAGGGAAGGCGGGAGCTTGGTTCCTCCTCCCGCAGGCGGGAGGGGCAGCGAGACTTACGAGCTTGCTCGTTAGTCGCAGTAGGGTGGGCAGCTGCGCCGTCGCTTGCTCGCTACGCTCGCGCCCACCCCTAACCCCCCCCGCCCGCGGGGGGGGAATCAGAGCGCGCGTTTCGGCATGAACAGCGCGTCGAAGGCGTCGGGACCGGCGCCCGCCTTCTCCAGATGCGGCCAACGCAGCCCGCCGCGATAGTCGATCTCGACAGTGCGATAGCGCCCGCCGCGCTCGACGAGCAATTTCACCGGAGTCTTGCCGTCCATCGCGGCGCGGATCGCGGCCTCGATGCGCTCGCGGCTGTAGCTCACCCCGTCGACCGCAACGATCTTGGTCCCGTTGACGATGTCGGCCTTGAAGGCGGGGCTGTCCCACAGGATGCTGCCCGCGATGCCGTCCTTGTCGATGACGAGGCCGAGGCTGTGGGTCAGGTCGGCGTTCTTCGCCTGCGCCATCCGGTCGCGGTCATAGGAATTGGGGGCGTCGCGCCAGACGAGGCGATAGCCCGCGGCCTCGATCCCGCCGGTCGGCGCGGGGCGACCCGGTGCCTGCATGCGCTCGCGCAGGAACTTCGCCCAGTCGTACGGATGCACCGCGTTCAGCGCCGCGACGACATCGTCGAAATCATAGGTCGACTGCCCCCAGTCGCCCTCGCGCCCGCCGAAGAAGCTCCTGGCGAAATCGTCGAGGCTCTTTGCATTGTTCGTTGCCTGGCGGATCAGCATATCGGCCTCGAGCCACATCAGCCCGCCCTCGTTGTAATAATCCTCGGTGCGCGTCGCGCTCGGGAAGGCGCGTTGTTTCCGCGCCGCGATGATCGGGTCGAGCGTCGTATCCTCGACCGAGCGCCAAGTGCGCCCCGCCTGAACCGCATAGAAGCCCGCGTTGGTCGCCCATTCGGCGAGGATCATGTCCTTCGACTGCATGCCCGAGCGGCCCGCGAGGACGAGGTCCCAATAGCTGGTCTGGCCTTCATAGACCCATAGCAGATTGTCCTGCATAGGGGTGCGGTAATCGGGGGTCCAGAGCTTGTCTGGACGGCGGTATTTGCCGTTCCAGCTGTGCACCAGTTCGTGCGGGAGCAGTCCGCGCTCGCTGTCGTTCTCGTCCCATTTGGTGAAATAATCGGGGTTGCGGCTGTTCTCGCTCGACCGGTGGTGCTCGAGCCCGATGCCGCCGAGCTCGTCCGACAGCGCGAGCAGGAAGTCGTAGCGGTCGAAGTGGCGCACCCCGAATAGCGCGACGGCTTCGGCGACGAGCGCGGCGTGTCGCGCGATATGGTCGGGGCTGGCGGCGAGATATTTCTCCTCATCCGCGACGACATTGAGCGTCACCCCGTTGCCGAGCGCCCATTGGCGGAACCAGCGCCCCGCGAACATCGGGCTGTCGACCAGATTCTCGTAGCTCGTGACGCCGAAGCTGTAGCGGTTGCCCGAAACCTTGAGCCCGTCGAGCGCCGCGGCGCCGGTCCAGCCCTCGGGCAAAGCTACCTCGAGTTGCACCGGGATCTGGCGCGTGAAATATCCCGCGGGATAGAAGCTGACCTGCTCCCATTGCAGGTTCATCATCGCGGGGGTGACGACGACGCGGCCCTCGGTCGTGCGCGTCGGCGACAGGAAGTCGAACGCGATGTCGATGCTCTTCACCCCCTGCGGCACGTCGATGTCGAAGGCGTAGACGTCGGTCGGCTGGCGCGTCCAGGTCAGCGGCCTGCCGCTGGCCGAGGCCTTGAACCCCGCGACCTCGGCGATCGCGCCGCGCGGGGCATGTTTGCCGGGCAGCCATTCGGGATAGAGCAGGGTGAACTTGCCCCCCTTCGTCACCGGGATCGTCTGGCGGACATGGAAGATGCCGCGCGCGTAGTCGGTCGCATCGACGCGGAGCTGCATCGTCCCCGGATAGGGGCGGTCGGCGGGCAGCGGGATGGTCAGCGGCTGGACCACGGGCTCGGGGCGGCTGTTGCCGTCCTGCGCGTGCGCGGGGGCGGTCAACGCGATCAGGGCGGCTGCGACAAACGGTGCTTTTTTCATGGCGGCTCTTTGCCGCGAATCGCCGGGGAGGTCCAGCCGGGGTCCTGCAAGCGCGCTTTGCCTTTCGACCAAAAGCGACTAGACGCCGCCGGCATGAGCAAGGACAAATCCGCCAAGATCGCGACGCCGCAGCCGGTGCGGGGCACGCAGGATATGCTCGGCGACTTCGCCGACCGTTTCCAGCATGTCGTCGACACCTTCGACCGCGTGCGCCGGCTCTATGGATACAAGCGCATCGAGGTGCCGGTGATCGAGCCGACCGCGGTGTTCGCGCGCTCGCTCGGCGAGACCACCGACGTCGTGTCGAAGGAAATGTATTCGTTCGAGGATCGCGGCGGCGAGTCGATCACGCTGCGCCCCGAATTCACCGCCGGAATCGCACGCGCCTATATCACCAACGGCTGGCAGCAGTTCGCGCCGCTGAAGGTCGCGACGCACGGCCCGCTGTTCCGCTACGAGCGGCCGCAGAAGGGGCGTTATCGCCAGTTCCATCAACTCGACGCCGAAGTGCTGGGCAGCGACAGCCCGCTCGCCGACGCCGAACTGCTGGTGTTCGCCGACCAGCTCTTGAAGGAACTCGGAATTGTCGAGGGCGTGACACTGACGCTCAACACCTTGGGTGACGCGGCAAGCCGCGATGCCTGGCGCACCGCACTGGTCGATCATTTCGAGGCGCATCGTGGAGACCTGTCTGAAGACAGCCTGGCGCGGCTCGACAAGAATCCGATGCGGATTTTGGACAGCAAGGACCCGCGCGACCGCCCGATCGCCGACAGCGCGCCCGATATCGACGCCTTCCTGACGGGCGAGGCGCAGGATTTCTTCGGCGCCGTGGCGGCAGGGCTCGATGCCGCGGGGGTCGGCTGGGAACGCAACGCGCGCCTGGTGCGTGGGCTCGACTATTATCGCCACACCGCGTTCGAATTCGTCACCGACCGGTTGGGGGCGCAGGGCACGGTGCTGGGTGGTGGCCGCTACGACGGTCTGATCGAGGCGCTGGGCGGGCCGCCGACGCCGGCGGTGGGCTGGGCGGCGGGGATCGAGCGATTGGCGATGTTGCTTGCCGAGGAGCAATTTGGTGAGCGATTGGACATTGCCATAGCTGCTGAGAATCCTCTTCGAGAAGCTGAAGCAGTCGAGGCTGTTACACTATTTCGGAGACTTGGGCTTAGCGCTGAACTATTCGCAACAGGAAGCCCGAGAAAGCGATACGACAAAGCGCGGAAGTGCAATCCGGGCATTTTAATCTCGATGGATGTTCGCGATGGAATAGCCACCCAAGGTTGGCTCGTTACGAATCCGGCGCCTGCGCGAGAACAAGAGGCGTACGAAGCGTTCAGTCAGCGATGGGAATTGTCGGAAATCGGCCAAGGCTGAGTAATTAGATGACCTCCGTTTCCGCCCGCCAGATCGACGCCATCATCGAACGCCACGCCGCCTTGCAGGCGCGCATGGCGACGGGCGATATGGCGCCCGCCGACTTCGTCGCGGCGTCGAAGGAGTTTGCCGAGCTCGAACCCGTGGCCAGGGCCGCGGCCGAGGTGGTGCGGTTGCGCGGCGAGCTGACCTCGCTGAACGAGATGCTCGCCGATCCCGAGATGAAGGCGATGGCGGCCGAGGAACTACTGGCGGTCGAGAAGGCCTTGCCCGCTGCCGAGCACGACCTCGCGATCAAATTGCTGCCCAAGGATGTCGCCGACGAACGCTCGGCAATGCTCGAAATCCGCGCCGGGGTGGGCGGCGACGAATCGGCGCTGTTCGCGGGCGACCTGCTCCGCATGTACAGCCGCTATGCCGATCTGCGCGGTTGGAAGGTCGAGATCATCTCGGCGAACGAGGCCGAGGTCGGCGGTTACAAGGAAGTCGTCGCGAGCGTCGCGGGGCAGGGCGTCTTTGCCAAGTTGAAATTCGAGAGCGGCGTGCACCGCGTCCAGCGCGTGCCGGTGACCGAAAGCGGCGGGCGCATCCACACCAGCGCGGCGACCGTCGCGGTGCTGCCCGAGGCCGAGGAGGTCGACGTCGCGATCGCCGACAGCGACCTCAAGATCGACATTTATCGGGCGAGTGGAGCGGGCGGGCAGCACGTCAACACGACCGACTCGGCGATCCGCATCACGCATATCCCGACCGGGCTCGTCGTCATCCAGCAGGACCAGCGCAGCCAGCACAAGAACCGCGCCAAGGCGATGCAGGTGCTTCGCGCGCGGCTCTACGACCTCGAGCGCGAGAAGATCCACAGTGCCGAGGCATCGGCACGCAAGTCGATGGTCGGATCGGGCGACCGCTCCGAGCGTATTCGCACCTATAATTTCCCGCAGGGGCGCGTGACCGATCACCGCATCAACCTGACGCTCCATCGCCTGCCCGAGATATTGGAAGGCGCGATGGACGAGCTGGTCGACGCGCTGATCGCCGAGGACCAGGCACAGCGGCTGGCGGGGCTTGGTGACTGACCGGGTAAGCCTTGCCATCCCAAACCCGTTCGCATCGAGCGAAGTCGAGATGCCCATCGGGACGGCACCATGCCGAGGGTTGTCTCGACTTCGCTCGACACGAACGGAATTTTGTGTGGGTGCCAGGGTTTGAACGAGGTTGCCGACAATATCCGCACCGCGGCCAATCTGCTCGGCGCGACCAGCGACACGCCGCGGCTCGATGCCGAATTACTGATGGCGCATGCGCTGGGGATCGAGCGGCAGGCGCTGCTGCTCGATCCGGGGCTGTTCGAGGTGCCCGAGCACTACGCGAACCTGGTTGCCCAGCGGATGGCGCACGTGCCGATCGCCTATATCCTCGGCTATCGCGATTTCTGGACGATCCGGATCGAAGTCGGCCCGGGGGTGCTGATCCCGCGGCCTGATAGCGAGACCTTGGTGGAGGCGTGTCTCGACTTCGCTCGACACCAACGGGGAGAGGGGTGGCCGAGGCGCGTGCTCGATCTCGGGACGGGGCCGGGCACCTTGCTGCTCGCGGTGCTGAGCGAGTTTCCCGAGGCGACCGGCGTCGGCGTCGATGCGTCCGAATTCGCACTCGCCTATGCACGCGACAATGCCGAGGCGCTGGGCATGGCGGCGCGCACCGAGTTCCGCGCGGGCGACTGGGGCGCCGGGATCGACGGCCCCTTTGACCTCATTCTCTGCAACCCGCCCTATATCGGCGACGGCGAAGTGCTGATGCCCGACGTCGCTGACCATGAGCCGGTCGAAGCGCTGTTCGCGGGCGCCGACGGGCTCGATGACTATCGCCGGATCATCCCCGACCTGCCGCGCCTGCTGGCGCCCGGCGGCATCGCGGTGCTTGAAATCGGCGCGAGCCAGCATATCTCGGTACGCGAACTCGCCGAAACGGCGGGTTTCGACGTCGCTTGCCGCCAGGACCTCGGCGGCCGCGACCGCGCTCTCATCCTGTCCCGTTCGCCGCGATGACCCGCAATAATTTGCTTGGTTTCGCGCCGAAAGCGGGTTAGGGGCGTGGATACAGGCCTGATCAGGGTCCCTTTGGCGGTGCAGAGCATCGATACTGGTCCGGCGGGTCTGCTTCCCATTTACGATGCTGGTGCGGGACGAAGGTCCCGGGCGAGCGGTAACAGGAAGAACCGCGCAAGGGAGCGCGGGCACGACGCGCAAGGGCGCGGTCGGCCAAAAGGGGTTGGCATAGCTAAGAGCTTATTTCGACAGGATGTCTCAGTTGAACATGAACAACCGTCAGGGCGGTCGCCGTCGCGGCCGCAACAACAATAACAACAATAACAACCGCTCGGGATCGGGCGGCGGTGGCCGCGGCGGGGTCGATCAGGCCAACCGCATCGACAGCCGGGCCCGCGGCAACGCGGTCCAGATGATCGAGAAATACAAGAATCTCGCTCGCGATGCCCAGCTTTCGGGCGACCGCGTGCAGACCGAATATTATCTGCAGTTCGCCGACCATTATTTCCGCGTGCACAGCGATTTCCGCGCGCGCCAGGAAGAACGGAACGGCGGCTCGCAGGATCGCCCCGACCGCCAGCGCGAAGTGCGCGGGGTCGAGGATTTCGACGCGCATGACGACACCGACCTCGACGAGGGCCAGGGCGATCAGGACGAAGGCCGCGAGGATAATCGCGGCGAGCGGAATGATCGCGGCGACCGCGACAATCGCGAGCGTGGTGAGCGCAACGATCGTAACGAGCGTGGCGATCGCGGCGACCGGAACGATCGTGGCGACCGCAATCAGAACCGCGGCAACCGCCGCGACGAGAATGACGACAATCGCGGCAATCGCCAGCGCCCCGAGCGCGTCGAGGCCGAACCGCGCGCCGAGCGCGAAGAGGAAGCCGCGGTCGAGGAAGCCCCCAAGCCCGCGCGCGCCGCGCGCCGTTCGCCGCGCCGTCCGCGCGACGAGGACGAGGGCAATGGCGGGATCGACAGCGCCGTGCTGCCCCCCGCGATCGGCCGCCCCGCGCCCGAACCCGTCGCCGAGGCCGATGCGGCCGACGACGAAGCGCCCGCGCCCAAGGCGCGCCGCACCCGCCGCACGCTCGCCCCGCGCGGCGCCGGCGTCGAGGCTGCCGAATAAGCCTAGCCAAGCGTCCCGAACTGACATAGCCTCTCCTCCACAACCATGTGGGGGAGAGCGATTATGCGCGCTTTGGCAAAGGCTTGGCGGAATGGGGCTTGGCTTTTGGGAGCGGCAACCGTGCCCCTCCTGGTACTTCCCGCTTCGGCCCAGGACGAACTCGGCGGCACCGCGCAGGGCGATGTCGCGGTCACCATCTACAACAATGGCCAGTCGCTGGTGCAGGACGACCGCCAGCTCGCGGTCGCTGCCGGGCGCAACCGCATCGAATTCCCCGACGTGTCGGCGCGCATCCGGCCCGAGACGGTGACGCTGTCGGGCGGCGGGCTCGCGATCGTCGAGCAGAATTTCGACTTCGACCTGCTCACCCCCGACAAATTGATGGACAAGGCGGTGGGCCAACAGATCACGCTGGTGCGCACCAACCCTGCGACCGGCGCCGAGCGCAGCGAGCGCGCCAAGGTGCTTGCGGCGAACGGCGGCATCGTGCTCCAGATCGGCGAACGGATCGAGGTGCTGCGCGACGACGGCCTGCCGGTGCGCGCGGTGTTCGACCGGCTGCCGCCGAACCTGCGCGCGCGCCCGACCTTGTCGGTGACGGTGCAGTCGGAGAATGCGGGAACCGTCCCCGCACGCCTCTCCTACCTCACACCGAACCTCGGCTGGACCGCCGATTATGTCGCGCTGTTCGACGCCGCCAAGGGCGCGATGGACATGCAGGGGTGGGTGACGCTCACCAACTCGACCGGCACGACCTTCACCAACGCGCGCACGCTGCTGGTGGCGGGAAGCCCGGGCGGCGGGGGCGGCTTTTCGCGGATGAACGCCTCGCTCGACGAAGCGGGGACCGAAAGCAACCAGCGCGAGCGGCTCGGCGACTATTATCTCTATCCGCTCGCCGAGCGCACGACGATCGCCAATGCGCAGCAGAAGCAGGTGAGCTTCCTCGACGTGAAGGGCGCGCCCGCGCGCTCGACCTATGAATATGTCAACGGTTGGCTGGGCGCGAGCACCGACCCGATCAGCGCGGCGAGCGTGCTGCGCTTCTCGACCTCGGCGAACGGCGGGCTCGGCGACCAGCTGCCCGCGGGCACGATCCGCGTCTATATGCGCGACGCGCGCGGGGACCCGCAGTTCATCGGCGAGAACCAGATCGGGCATACGCCAATGGGCTCGGCGATGACGCTGCGCACCGGCGACGCCTTCGACGTCAAGGTGCAGACCACCGTCGTCTCGCGCACGCGCAAGAGCGATTCGCGCTGGGTGACCAAGATGAAGTATGTCGTGACCAACGCGCGGCCGGGGCCGGTGACGGTCGATCTCGCGCAGTCGGGCCTGTGGGGCGACGTGCGGATCACCGACGAGAGCATCAAGAGCAACCGCGTCTCGGCCGACCGCGTCGAATGGGCGGTGCCGGTGCCGGCAAACGGCAAGACCGAAGTCACCGCCACTTTCGATTCGCGCTACTGAGGCGCGGCCTGTGCGCTGGGCGCGCCTGATCCCGGCCTTGCTGCCGCTGCTCGCGCCGCTGTCGCTGGCGGCGCAGACCGGCGCGCGCCTGCCCGCCGCGCCGCCGCGGCCCGAGGCGCCGGTGATCATCTCGTCGGTGCTGCAGGACGTCGCGGTCACCGTCTATCGCGCGCCCTTTCGCGGCGCGGGGCCGATCAACCCCCAATGGCCGCAGGGTTTCGCGCTGGTCACCGAGACGCGCAAGGTGACGCTGCCCGCGGGCACCGCAGTGCTGCGCTTCGAGGGCGTGTCCGAAGGGCTGCTGCCCGAAACCGCGGTCGTGTCGGGCCTGCCCGACGGCGTGCGCGAGAAGAATCGCGACGCGCGATTGCTGTCCCCCGCGGGGCTGGTCGACGCGTACCTCAAGCGCAGCGTCACGCTCCGCCGCACCGACCGCAAGACCGGCAAGGTGCGCGAGCAGAATGCGATCATCCAGGCGGGGCCGAACGGCGGGGTGATCCTGCAGACCCCCGAGGGTTTCGAGGCGCTCGGCTGCTCGGGGCTGCCCGAGCGCATGCTCTACAGCCGCGTGCCCAAGGATCTGTCGGCGAAACCGACGCTGTCGATCCTCGTCGAATCGAGCCGCGCACGCACCGTGACGCTCCAGCTTGTCTATCTGTCCGAAGGCTTCGACTGGGCCGCCAACTATGTCGTCGACCGCGCCGACGGCGGCGCGGCGCTCGGCATGACAGGGTGGATCACCGTCGCCAACGGCGGGGTGACGAGCTTCCCGAACGCCCAGCTCAACATGATCGCCGGGCGGCTCAACAAGGGTTATCGCGCGCCGCTGCCGCGCACCCCGCCGGGGGCGCTGCGGCTGCAATGCTGGCCTATGGACATAACCAGCACGCACCCCTTCCGGGAGCTGCCGCCGATCGTCGAGGTTACGCAGGATTATGCCGAGGAGGTGATGGTGACGGGCAGTCGGCTGGGGCGCATGGCGCTGCCGGCGATGGCGCCGCCGCCACCCCCGCCGCCTCCGCCGCCCGCACCGCCACCCCCTCCGCCGCCCGCCGAGGATCTGGGCGACCTCAAATTCTATCGCATCCCCTTCCGCGTCGATGTGTCGGCGAAGGGGCAGAAGCAGGTCGCGCTGCTGATCAAGGACAAGGTCGGGGTCGAGCAGCTTTATGCCGGCACGCTCTATCAGTCTTACAACAATGCGCGGCAGCCGCTGGTGACGCGGCTGCGCTTGCAGAACCGCAGCGAGGACGGCCTCGGGCTCGCTTTGCCGGCGGGCACCGCGGCGGTGTTCGAGACCGTAGACAATCAGCGGCTTTTTGCGGGCGAGGCGCCGATCGGCGACAAGGCGATCGGCGAGCGCGTCGATTACGACATCGGGCAAAGCCCCGCGGTGCAATATCGCGTCGTGGTCCAGCCGCGCGATCCGTCGGGCAGCTATCAGGACTGGCAGGTGACGCTTACCAACGCGCGGCCCTTCGACGCCGAGGTCGAACTACTCATCCCCTTCGCGATCGACCCCGAACCCACCACCTGGGAGCGGCGCGGCGCGAGTTGGGTATGGCGCGTGCGCGTCCCCGCGAACGACAGCCTGGTCCAGACCTTCCGCCAGAAATTGAAGAGCGGCTGAGCCATGCGCGCGGCGGGTCGCCTTGCTGCCCTGCTGCTGGTGCTGGCCCCGGCGACGGCGGGTGCGCAAGGCGCTTACCCGATCGTGCAGTCGGTGGCGCCGGGCGACGTTGCGGTCACCGTCTACCGCGCGCCCTATCGTTCGTCGGGAGGCATCGACCCCGACTGGCCCGAGGGTTTCGCCTTCATCACCGAGACGCGCACGGTCGACCTGCCCGCAGGGACCGCGATGCTGCGCTTCGAGGGCGTCGCCGAGGGGCTGCTCCCCGAAACCGCGGTGGTGAGCGGGCTGCCCGATGGCGTGATCGAAAAGAATCGCGACGCACGGCTGCTGTCACCCGCGGGGCTGGTCGACGCCTATTTGAAGCGCCTTGTCACGCTCCAGCGCACCGACCCCGCGACCGGCAAGGTGCGGCGGCAGGATGCGATCATCCAGGCGGGGCCGAACGGCGGCGTGCTGCTCAAGACTGCCGAGGGCTATGAGGCGCTCGGCTGCTCGGGGCTGCCCGAGCGCATGACCTATGGCGGGGTGCCCAAGGATCTGTCGGCGAAGCCGACCTTGTCGGTGCTGGTCGAAAGCGACCGGCCGCGGCGGGTGACGATCCAGCTGCTCTATCTCGCCGAGGGGTTCGACTGGTCGGCGAACTATGTCGCCGAGCGCAGCCCCGATGCGCCGACGATGGCGATGACCGGCTGGATCACGCTCGCCAACGGCGGGGTAACGAGCTTTCCCGGCGCACAATTGAACGTCATCGCCGGGCGGCTCGAAAAGCAGGAACGCAAAGGCGCGCTCGAGTCCGACGCCGGGCCGCTGGTGCTGCAATGCTGGCCGATGGATATCACCAGCACGCATCCCTTGTGGCAGCTGCCGCCGCTGATCCCGATTCGCGGGTCGCAGTCGGGCTATCAGGACGATCATCGGCTGGGCGAGATCGTCGTGAGCGCGAAGCGCCGCGAGGAGTCGATGATGTACGCCTCGACCCCCGTCTCGGTGGTCAGCGCCGATTATCTCGCGCAGGGCGAAGATCTGGGCGACCTTAAATATTACCGCCTACCCTTCCGCACCGATGTCGCGGCGAAGCAGCAAAAGCAGGTCGCGCTGCTCGCGCAGGACAAGGTGCAATATGAGCAGCTCTATTCGCTCTATGTCGGACTCGCCAACGACCGCAGCTTTCGCCCCGCGGGAATCATGATGCGGGTCTGGAACCGCAAGTCCGACGGGCTGGGCCTCGCGATGCCCGCCGGCACCTTCGCCTTGTTCGAACAGGTGGCGGGCCGGCGGCTGCTGGTTGGCGAAGCCTTTTCGACCGACCGCGCGATCGACGAGCGCATCGACTTCGAATTCGGCGCGAGCGGCGGGGTTCAATATCGCGTCGTGGAGAAGGCGCGCGAGAAGGGGCGGCGCGACTGGGAGGTGACGGTCACCAACGACCGGCCGGTCGATGCCGAGGTCGAGATGAGGATCCCCTTCGCGCTCGATCCCGAGCCCGTGGGGCGCGAGCGGCGCGGCGACAGCTGGATCTGGCGCGTGCGCGTGCCCGCGAACGGCACGCTGGTGGAGACATTCCGCGAGAAGGCGGACTGAGAGGGAGAGGGTCGATGGGATCGAAAACATGGGGCCTGTTGCTCGCGGCGGGGCTGGCCGTGCCGGGCGCGGCGCAGCCGACGGTGAGCACTGCGGGGCAGGGCGATGTTGCGGTGACGATCTACACCGGCGAGCTCGCGCTGGTCACCGATGTGCGGCCGACCACCTTGCCCGTCGGGGAATCGCGCGTCGAATTCCCCGACGTGTCGAGCCGCATCCGCCCCGAGACGGTGAGCCTGGTCGGCACCGGGCTCGACATCGTCGAGCAGAATTTCGACTTCGACCTGCTTTCTCCTACAGCGATGATGGCGAAGGCGGTGGGGCAGGAGATCACGCTGATCCGCACCAACCCCGCGACCGGCGCCGAGACGCGCGAGCGCGCCAAGGTGCTCGCGGTTAACGGCGGGGTGGTGCTCGATTTCGGCGGGCGGATCGAGATTTTGCGCGACGACAACCTTCCCGTGCGCGTGATCTTCGACGGCATCCCGACCAATTTGCGCGCGCGCCCGACCTTGTCGGTGACGGTCGACAGCAAGACCGCGGGCACCCGCCCGCTGACCCTGCGCTACCTCTCCGAAGGGATGAGCTGGCGCGCCGATTATGTCGCGCTCTACGACGAGGCGGCGAAGGCAATGGACCTGCAGGGCTGGGTCACGCTCAAGAACAACAGCGGCACCGGTTTCGCCAACGCCAAATTGCTGCTCGTCGCGAGCAACCAGATCGGGGTGCGGCGCGGATCGCGCGGCGGCGACGGCGAACCCGCAGCGCTGACCAGCGCAGGGACCGAGACCGCCAAGGCCGAGGCGCTCGCCGACATGTTCGCTTATCCCATCAATGACCGCACCACGATCGCCAGCGCGCAGCAGAAGCAGATCGCCTTCCTCGACGTCATGGCGGTCCCCGCGCAGCGAGGCTACGCGGCGTCGCACGACCGCTTCACGACCCTCGAGGAAGCGCAGAGCGTGATGTCGACCTATCGTTTCTCGACCGGCAAGGGCGGGGTCGGCGACGCGATGCCCGCGGGATCGGTGCGGCTCTATGTCAAGGACGCGCGCGGCGCGGCGCAGTTCGTCGGCGAGAGCTATATCGGCCACACCAGCGCGGGATCGATGCTGTCGCTCGCGACGGGCAAAGCGTTCGACGTCAAATATCAGCCGATCATCGAGAAGCGCGAGAAGCTGACCGAGGAGGACTGGACACGCAGCAGCAGCACGCGGGTGCGCAAGAATGGCGTGGTCACGGTCACAGAGACCGATGTGAAGCGCAATTTCTGGCGCACCCACATGCGCTACATCTTCACCAACGCGCGCCCGCAGCCGATAACGGTCGAATTCACCCAGGCGGGGCTCAACACCTATAGCAACGACACGCGCGTGCCGTTCGAGAGCCTCGCCGCCGAGAGTGACGACAAGGCGTGGGAGAGCCGCAAATGGCAGGTGACGATCCCCGCCAACGGGCGCACCGAGCTGACCGTCCAATATGATACGCTGAACTGAGTCATGTCGGGCCGGGTCGCGGCAGCTCTACTGGCACTTGCGCTCTTCGCCGCGCCGCCCGCGTGCGCGCAGGATGTGCCGGTGGTCGGCTCGGCGAAACCCGACAAGGTGGCGATCAGCCTCTATCGCGATCCGTCGCGCGATACCGATACGCGGCTGCCCGAGCCCGGCGACGAACTCGGCGGCTTCGCGCTGATTCGCGAGACGCGCACGCTCGACCTGCCGCCGGGGCCGGTGACCGTGCGCTTCGAGGGGGTGTCGAGCAGCATCATTCCCGAATCGGCGTTGCTGCGCGGGGGCGGGCGGCCGCGCGAGAAGAATTTCGACCGGCGCTTGCTGTCGCAACGCGGGCTCGTCGACGCCTTCACCGGGCAGCAGGTGCTGCTGCGCACGACCGACAAGGCGACGGGCAAGGCGAGCTATGAGCGCGTACGCATCCGCTCGGGCGGCGAGGATTTGATCATCGAGCGCAAGGGCGGATTCGAGGCGGTGCAATGCGCGGGCCTCGCCGAGACCCTGCTCTACGACGCGTTGCCCGCGGGGCTGACCCCGGTACCGACGCTGTCGATGTCGCTCGGCGATCAGCCGGGCGGGCGCACCACGCTGGAGCTTACGTATCTGGCGACCAACTTCGACTGGCAGTCGAACTATGTCGGCGAGATCGGGGCCGATGCCGACGCGGTCGATCTCTTCGCCTGGCTGACCGTCGCAAGCGGCGATTCGATGAGCTTCACCGGCGCCGACATGGCGGTGATCGCCGGGCGCATAGCCTTTTTTGCGCAGGCGCCGCTCGGCGACGACGAAAGCCGCTGGGAGCAGGAGGAGCGGATCGAGGAAGAGAAACGCAACGATCCGTGGAACCCGGAGAATATCGAGATCTGGTTCAGCTGCTGGCCGCAGGGCGGAACGGGTGGCGGGTCGTACAACCCGCGCCTGTTCGGACCCGCGTCGATCCCGAGCTACGACCCGCAATATGCGCTCGGCATGGTCGGCGGCGATTTCTACGGCGGTGGGGGCGACGAAGACGGCGCCGAGATCGTCGTCACCGGATCGCGGATCGCCCCGCGCGAGGATATCGGCGACTATAAGCTGTACCGCGTGCCGCAGCCGACGACGCTCGGCGCGCAGAGCCGCAAGCAGATCGCCTTTCTCGAAAAGCCGGGGGTCGCGGCGCAGTTGCTCCACATCTTCGAAGTGCGCGGCGAGAATTTCAATTGGCAAGACGGTCCGGTGCTGCGGTGCGACAACAAGAAGGGCGGGCCGCTCGCGGAGCCGCTTCCCGGCGGACAGGTCACCCTGCTCCAGCGCCGCGCGGGCGAGCCGATGCTCGTCGGCGAGACCGGCGTGAAGGACAAGGCGGTCGGCGAACTCGTCGACCTGCAGCTCGAGGATGCCGAGGACATCTGGGTCGATGCCGACCAGGAAGAAGTCGATTCGGGCGAGGGCTGGACGCGCTACCGGCTGACCGTCACCAACGACAGCGAGACCGCCGAGCCGGTCGAGATCAGCTTTGCCAATGACGCGGATTATGCGGTCGACCGGATCAGCAAGCCGGTGAAGCTGCGCGACGGCAAACGCATCTGGTCGGTGACGGTGCCGCCCGAAGGCAAGAGGACGATCGAATATCGCGTGCGCGAAGTGGCGCGAATCGGCGCCGACAATCAGGACGATTGGGAAGAGCCCGACGACTATTAGATCGGCGGCAGCGGCCGCGGCCGGTGATTTTCGTCGAGCGCGACGAAGGTGAACACCCCCTCGGTCACGCGCTCCTCGGTCCGCCCGCCGTCGCGCGTCGCGACGACCTCGAGCCGGATCGCCATTGAGGTCCGCCCGCGGCGCTCGAGATGCGCATAGATCGAGATGATGTCGCGCAGCAGGATCGGCGCGATGAACTCCATCGTCTCGATCGCGACCGTCGCGACAGGGCCCTGCGCGACGCGCCCCGCGACGATGCCGCCCGCGATGTCCATCTGGCTAAGCACCCAGCCGCCGAAGATATGGCCGTTGGCATTGATGTCGGCGGGACGCGGGACGACGCGCAGGATCGGATCGCGCGGGCAGGCGGGTGCTGCGGGCCTATCGCTCATTCTTCATATCCGGGTCGTCCTCGAACGGGTCCTCGATCGCATCGTCGTGCCCGCTGCCGCTCGACAGGAAGACGAGCCCCATCAGCGCCGCGCCGAGCATCACCGACAGGCCGACCCCCGCGGTGGTCGCGATGATCATGTGCAGGGTCAGCCCGTGCGGCAGCGAGAAATGCAGGAAGAGCAGCGCCAGGATCACCGCGACGATCGACACGATGCTCATGCCGAGCATCAGCACGCGGTAGCGGCTCCACGCGATTCGCGAGGTGTCGCGATTGTCGAGGGGCGAGCGCTTGACCATGGCGCGCGTCATGGACCAGCGACGGCACAAGGCCAAGCGGCAATGCGCT